>PMNJ01000320.1:2725-5464 GCA_003162595.1 Bacteroidales bacterium
GTATAATCCTTCAAAGCTTCCTCGTAACGTTTCAGCTCGATGGCTGTTAATTGGGATATGTTTTTTATATCTCTCCCGGAAACTTTTCTTCCAATATGCCTTAATTCGTCCTTGCTTGGATTAACAGAGATCATGTAAAACTTGGTCTCGTCTTTCCCAAGCTTTCCTTTGTTACTATCGATTGATGCCTGGGCTGAATAGAAAGAAACGTCACTGCCTCTTTGGTCAAAAAACTTCTCGTGATGTAAGAGATCCTTCTCCAGGTTCTCTTTCTCCAGATAATTAATGAGGGAGTTACAACTACCCCTGTTATTATCCTTTTTTGACGAGTGAATTTTAACGTACATTATAGCCTTTTTAGATAAGCTTTGTATTCATTAATATCTCCCATTGGAAGATCAATAACAGGTTTTCTTTCAATCCCTGTAATTTTATATTCAGTGTGAGAAAGGATATTTTCAAAATATTCCCGGGTTGTTTTTAATTTCAATTCTGACTTATTAAGCTTCTCCTGGAGCTCTTTATACTCCTCAGAATTTACATCATTTTTTGCAGCTTCACCCGGTGCAGGTCCTTTCTTTTCTTCTTTGATTATTTCACCGGAAAGAGCTAAAGATTTCATCTTATTTTGTCCTCCCGAGTCTACATTTTTTGGAGCTTCTTCTTCTATGTATTTTATAAACCTTGCAATCAAAGTATCCATCTTTCCGAAGGTGGGTTTTATAAAATCATTCTCCTGCTTTCGCATGAAAGACACAATTGTTTCCCTGAATTTCTTAAGTTCTTCTGCTGGTGAAAGAACTTGCATGTCCTTCGGGTTTACCCCGGTTGTATCAAAATATTTTGCCATTGCTTCCATGAAATCCAGCATATTTAGGCTATGTTTTTTAGCCAACCTGGAAGTAACCTTTTTTGTTTCAGGTCTTACTTTAATTAGCGCATATTCAACCATAATGTTACTATTTAGTACCATAAATGTATATATAATATTTCTAAACACAGCATCCTATAACGATATTTTTATTATAAGGTAACATTATCATTAATATAATAGTAACAGTTACATTTATTATTTCATTGATTATCAGGTATAACCTGATAACAGAATCAGGTTAGCCTGATTCCATCTTGCTTTCCTTTGGAAACAAATCTGTACAACGTGAAAATTTGGTTCTACTGGACTATTTTTACTACTCGAATTAGTGCTGTGTAGGGTTTAGAACACGAAGAAGTTTTTTATACTTCGAGGCTTCCGAAACGAAGTGGAGCCTGGAGCAAAACGATCACGGGAATAATTTAAAAACGTTAGCAAAGCAAACACCGCCACCCGTGAAATGCTCAAAGAAATAAAATAAAAATATATGTGGTGCTTCGCTAATTTGTATTATGAATTTTCTTAGTTTTTTTTGCTCAATGAATATAGGCGGAAAAAACAGCATGGCAAACGAGTAGAGTTATTCTCGGCCTGACGTGGGTCCTTCAAAAACCCCTTGTCAGGACGGGAAATAACTCGGTCAGCCAGCATACTTCTTAAGATGCTATTAGGTAGTTTAAGAGTCTATAGTTGGGGTCGGCTTACGAAACGGAAGTTAAGGTACGTTAGCGTAAAGAAAACAGATGCAATTCCGTTTAGTGAGGCGACCCCAGGAACCAAGCCATGAACTATAACGTGTTATGTGGGGTTATTTTTCTATTATTCTATTCTTTAATTCCATTTGTTCATGAAGTATTCTTGTGATTTCCCCTTCGTTTTCTTCAATCTTTCTGTAAAAAATAATGTGTCTCCCTGCTTTAAACCCAAATATGTTTTCTGTTACTCCTGAATAATTTTTACCTAACTCAGGGTTACATGCAATTACGTTACAGTTTTCTAAAAGCATGAGATAATATGTGTCTGCTTGATTTTCAGACCACTTATCAAAGGTGTAATTCCAAATCCTGGTTAAATCATCAACAGCTTTATTTGTTAATTTATACTGAGCCATTCAATTTCTTTTTAGCTTTTAGTCTTTCTAAATGTGACTCAGGATTGAAATCATAAGCAATTCCGCTTTCTATCCCTTCTTGAATAGCTTCTCTTAAAGCAATCATTCTGGTTTCTTCTTCTTCCAAAAGTCTTAATCCTGCCCGGACAACTTCACTTGCATTTTTAAATCTTCCGGCAGATATTCTATTTTGAATAAAATTGTCAAAATAGTTTCCTATTGATATTGAAGTGTTTCTACTCATAATTCATCAATTTTTCTACAAAGTTACCAAATATTGGTACAATTGTCCCGGTGTGTTTCTTTTTTTTTCGGTTCCGGGATTCCCTGAACTGATGGGAACGTAATAGGGGTCCTTAAGGAATTAAATTCCCTTAGCGTGGTTTTTGTAGGAACTGTTGGCGATACCCCTAATTGAAAAAAGATTATATTTGTACCGTAAATGGTACACATTTAAATTTAAAGAAATGTTAGTAGTAAGCAGCAGAGAATTCAGAGACAGTCAGAAAAAATACTTTGATTTGGCAGCGAAAGAGAGAGTCGTTATCAAGCGAAAAAATGAATTTTTAGAACTCGTACCAAGGGGAAATAGCATACCCGAAAACCCAAGTCCAAGCAATGACCCATGGTTTGATGATCCCCGAAACATTGAAGAATTGGAGAGACGTCTAAAAAAATCAGAAAGTGGTGATAAGTCATGGGGCATTGTTCTCACAACTAAAGAGGATATTAAGGCATTTTTCGAATCTCTTTG
>PMNJ01000009.1:0-212 GCA_003162595.1 Bacteroidales bacterium
AATTCTATTCTATATGGTTGAATGCAAAGATGATCATCTTTTTAAATTGGATGGATATTATGAAGGCAGACAAAAACAAAAAAAATGATATTCAAAGACACAACAATGAAGGTGAAAAAAACTACACCAGTGTAAAGTAATTAATAAAAAACAGTACAATGAGAACCTTTATTATTGCAATATTTTCCTTGATAACATCAGCATCATTTGCT
>PMNJ01000009.1:313-3056 GCA_003162595.1 Bacteroidales bacterium
TGGTTAGATGCAGGTGTATTTCCATCACATATTGGATTTGAAAGCCCGGTTGGAAAAAGTTGCGATGCACTTACACGCTGCATTATAGGCGACAACACACCAAGTTGGGAAAGTGGAATTAAAATTGGTTACACATCCGACAACGGCAAATGGTTTCTCTCCGGATTAGTTGTAAATGGCTGGCAGAGGATTGCGCGTGTCAATGGGAACAACACCCCTGCTTTCGGAACACAAATTACATTTACTCCAAACGGCAAAATTACCTTTAACTATAGCACATTTATCGGGAATGATAAACCTGATACTGTTTCCCAGATGCGCTATTATCATAATTTCTATGCAATACTTAATGCAACGGATAAATTAAGGATCACCCTGGGTTTTGATTATGGCATAGAACAAAAAAGCAAAGGCAGCAGCAAATATAATTCTTTATACAGCCCTGTAATGATTTTTCACTATCAGTTCTGTAATAAGGTTGCAGCTGCCATACGAGGAGAATATTATAGTGACAAAAACGGAATCCTTATTGCCACAGGTACTCCCAACGGATTTCAGACTTTCGGCTATTCATTAAATTTCGATTACAAAATTAGTGACAATGTAATGTGGCGACTGGAAGGAAGGGGACTTAGCAGCAAAGATAAGATATTCACCTTAGACAACCAGGTTTCCAATCAAAACTATTTTGTAACGACATCATTGGCTATTGCTTTTTAATAAACGACAATCAATATGATTTACAGGTTTAATTAATTTCAAAAATATACAGAAAATATTATGAATTCAAAAGCTTCAACATCGTTATTGTCTCTTTTAGTTGTACCCATCCAACAGGGTACGAATGTCTCTAACGGTCCCCTAAGTTATCTTATCGGAGGTATTATAGCTCTTCTTATTATGGGTTATTTAATATACACTTTATTAAGGCCTGATAAATTTTAAAAATTACCAGGCTATAACTTTAATTCAAAAAGAATATGAACGAAGCGATTCAATTGATCCTTTTCCTGGTACTACTGGCTGTCCTGTCGCCTTTATTAGGCAAGTATATGGCAAAGGTTTTCATGGGTGAAAAACATGTAATGAAGCCGGTTTTTGGATGGCTGGAAACGCTAATATACAAGGCTTCAGGTGTTAAAAGCGAGGAGGAAATGAACTGGAAGACCTATATGTCTGGTGTTCTCATGTTCAACCTCTTTGGTTTTATCTTTTTATTTCTTTTACAGATGTTGCAGGGATATCTGCCGTTGAATACAGAAAAGTTGCCTAATGTTTCATGGCATCTTGCATTTAATACTGCAATGAGTTTCACAACAAACACCAACTGGCAATCGTACAGTGGTGAAAATACGCTAAGTTACCTGGTACAGATGCTGGGCCTGACAGTTCAGAATTTTGTCAGTGCAGCAACCGGGATTGCAGTTGTGCTGGCCCTGATACGTGGGTTGACCAGAAAAACAACAGAAGCTTTAGGTAATTTTTGGGCCGATATGACACGCAGTGTTCTTTATGTGTTATTGCCACTTGCTATTATTCTCACAATAGCTTTGGTAGGACAAGGTGCCGTGCAAACATTATCACATTATGTCAAAGCAACTACCTTACAGGGAACAGAACAGGTTATACCTTTAGGTCCGGCTGCATCGCAAATCGCAATTAAACAGCTTGGCACAAACGGAGGAGGATTTTTTAATGCCAACAGTGCACATCCTTTTGAAAATCCGACTCCTTTTTCCAACTTACTGGAGATGTTTTCGCTCATCATTATTTCGGCCGGTCTGGTATTTACTTTTGGTCATTATATGAAATCAAAACGGCAGGCACGTGCGATATTTATTACCATGTTTATACTCTTTGCGGTAGGCATTGCTATCTCGCTCTGGGCTGAATATAGTCATAACAATGTGCTCAATGTTTCGGGTGCCATGGAAGGAAAGGAAACCCGTTTCGGTGTAATGAACAGCGTACTCTGGTCTGTAACTACAACCGTTACTTCGAATGGTTCTGTGAATTCCATGCATGATAGCTTATCTCCCTTATCGGGCTTAGTAGCTATGTTCAACATGATGCTGGGCGAAATTATTTTTGGAGGTGTGGGATCGGGATTATATGGGATTATAATCTTTGTAATACTTACTGTCTTTATTGCAGGACTCATGGTTGGCCGAACTCCGGAGTACCTGGGCAAAAAGATTGAAGCTTTTGAGATGAAAATGGCCATTCTTGCAGTTTTAGCTCCAAGTATTGTCATAAAATTATTTTCCGCAGTTGCCTGTTCGGTGCCCGCCGGACTGGCGGGACTGAATAATGCAGGTCCACATGGTCTTTCAGAAATATTATATGCTTTTAGCTCGGCAGCCGGAAATAATGGGAGTGCATTTGCGGGCCTCAACGCAAACACCGTTTTCTATAATCTGATGATAGGTTTTGGTATGCTTATAGGTCGTTTTGGGATTATAGTACCGGTAATGGCTATTGCGGGCAGTATGGCTAAGAAAAAGGTCACCCCTGTTTCATCAGGTACCTTCAGAACCGACAACTGGTTATTCGTTATGTTGTTGATAAGTGTTATTCTTATTGTCGGGGGGTTGACCTTTTTTCCTCCTCTGGCACTTGGTCCGATAGTTGAACATTTCTTAATGAATCTGGGTGTTACTTTTTAATTTTTTAAGATAAATAGTATGGAAAAGCGAAATATGAGTCAGCTGTTTACGCGTGAAATAGCTGTCCAGGCATTAAA
>PMNJ01000009.1:3129-6933 GCA_003162595.1 Bacteroidales bacterium
ATAAAGAAGAATTAGTATTAGCTAACGATTTAAGAAAAGGGGATGTTGTGATCTGTGATGCGGGCGAGATTATCCCTGCAGACGGAGATGTAATAGATGGAATTGCCAGTGTTGATGAATCAGCTATAACCGGGGAATCAGCACCTGTAATACGTGAGAGTGGCGGTGACAGGTGTGCAGTAACCGGAGGAACAAAAGTAATCAGCGACAGAATTACTATTAAAGTAACCTCTGAACCTGGTTTTACTTTTCTGGACCGTATGATTGCTTTGGTAGAAGGCGCAAAACGTCAGAAAACACCGAATGAGCTTGCTTTGATCATCCTCCTGTCAGGCCTTACAATCATATTCCTGTTAGTGGTCGTTGCTTTGCCGGCATATTTCGGTTATAGTCTGAAAGCTTCAGGTGTATCCGCAAATCATAATCTGACCTTACCGGTTCTTTTTTCACTTCTTGTCTGTCTTATCCCGACGACAATTGGTGGTTTGCTGAGCGCCATAGGCATAAGCGGAATGGACAGGCTTTTACGCAAGAATGTTATTGCAACCAGCGGTAAGGCAATTGAAGCTGCCGGAGATACTGATGTTTTGCTGCTCGATAAAACAGGAACAATTACCTTAGGGAACCGTATGGCTACTGAATTTATTCCAGCCGAAGGTTTCACGAAAGAACAACTGGCTGATGCAGCACAATTAGCATCTCTTGCTGATGAGACACCGGAAGGCCGGTCGATTGTTGTTTTGGCAAAAGAGCAATTTAATATCAGAGCAAGGGAAATGCAGGCTTTGGATACTTTATTTGTCCCGTTCACTGCCCAAACTGCTATGAGTGGGCTCGACTTAAAGAACCCTGATGGTCAGTTGCGAAGTATCCGGAAAGGCTCTTTCAGCGCAATAAAAAAATTCATTGAAAACAACAATGGATTTTTCCCAAAAAATGTGGAAGAGATTGTATCTGAGCTTTCACGTCAGGGAGCCACTCCGTTAGTTGTTGCAGAAAATAACCAGGTATTGGGTGTCATACACCTGAAAGATATAGTGAAAGGTGGTATTAAGCAGCGTTTTGCACAGCTCCGTATGATGGGCATCCGCACCATTATGATCACAGGCGACAACCCGCAAACGGCTGCTGCAATAGCTGCTGAAGCTGGTGTTGATGATTTTCTTGCAGAAGCTAAACCAGAGGATAAGCTTCACCGTATAAGAGAAGAACAGGCAAATGGTCATCTGGTTGGAATGATAGGCGATGGCACCAATGATGCGCCAGCACTCGCCCAGGCCGATGTGGGTCTGGCTATGAATACAGGTACACAGGCGGCCCGGGAAGCCGGTAACATGGTCGATCTCGACAGTAACCCGACTAAACTTATAGAGGTGGTTGAAACCGGCAAGCAGTTACTTATGACACGTGGCGCATTGACTACCTTCAGCATTGCCAATGATGTAGCCAAATATTTCGCCATAATACCCGCTATCGCTACATCTCTTTATGTTACAGCTTCCGGTATATCTCCGCTGGGAGTACTGAATATTATGAAACTTCATTCTCCTGAAAGCGCCATTTTAAGCGCGGTAATTTTCAATGCCCTGATTATAGTTGCTCTTATTCCGCTTGCCCTGAGAGGTGTGAAATACAGGCCTATTTCGGCAAACCGCGTCCTTGCCTTGAACATTGTTATCTATGGGATTGGAGGTATCATAGTTCCTTTTATCGGAATCAAACTTATTGATATGCTTCTTGTTTCAATTCACATGATTTAAGAATCAGGACTTTAACTTTATTAATCAGATTAATATGAAATCACAAACGATTATAGCTTTAAAATTTTTACTGGTCATGACCATCCTGACTGGTGTTATCTATCCACTCTTTATGACAGCCGTTGCACAATTGAGTTTCCACTCCAAAGCAAACGGGAGCATGATAATGAAAGGTGGTAAAGTTATTGGATCAGAACTCATTGGTCAGAAGTTCGATACCACTATCTATTTCTGGTCGAGACCATCGGCTATTGGATATAACCCCATTCCCTCGGGAGCGTCGAACTACGGTCCTACAAGTGATACCTTAAAAAAACAGGTTATGGCCCGACGTATATTATTCGCAAAAATGAATTCTTTATCAGACCCCTTGTTGACTCCAAAAGAAATGGCATTTGCCTCGGGAAGTGGTCTGGATCCCCATATCTCTCCTGAAGCAGCTCTCATGCAGGTGGACCGCATCGCACTAGCCAGGCATTTCGATGCCAGCCGAAAAGAAAAAGTTCTGGAGAAAATTAAGGAAATGACGGAAGCACCACAGTTTTTATGCCTTGGAGAAAGGAGAATCAATGTATTAATGTTAAATTTAGAACTTGATAAAATATAAGGCAGAAAACTGATAACCGTTAAAGTGCTTCATAATGAAACATTCAATCCGCACAAGATTTACCCTTGGTATGATTTTTTTATTTATTATCATATCAGTATTAGCCGTTTTTTCAGGCTATTATCTTAATAAACTGACAGACAAGACAAGTGCAATCCTTAAGGAAAACTATTTGTCTGTTGTTTATGCTCGTGAGATGTCAGAAGGCTTAATGAATATCAATCAGGAAATTACTACCTGTTTCCTGACAAAAAGAATTCCCGATAGTTTGAAAGTTGCTAAGGAACTAAAGCAGATAAACCAGTCACTTCAATCTGAAAAGAATAACTTTACAGAGCCAGGGGAAGATAAGCTTGTATCGGATATTGAAACAGATTACAATGAATACAGAGATTCTTTGCAAATCATAATAAAATCGCCAAAATCAGCTGCAGCTTTGTTTTATCTTCAAAATAAATCCGGCACACTATACCAGCAATTGTCAATACTCTCGCAAATGAACGGAAAAGCGCTTGAAGTTAAAACAGATGATGCCAAGGCCTCCTCTAAAAGCGCCTTGACGAAGATGACAGTGCTTGCAACAATGTGTTTTTTGATTGGAATGAGTTTTGCGTTTAGTTTCGCCTCATATTTTAACCGGCGTTTTTTTCAACTCTTCAATGGTATAAAAGAGATTGGTTCCGGCAATTTTGATCAACGCCTTTTATTTGATGGAAATGATGAATTCAGCGAGATTTCTCAGGTTGTAAATGAAATGGCAGACAAATTAAAGGAAAACAAGCAAAAAATGTCTGTAACTTTGCAGAAAGAATCCTGGAAAGGAATAAATCCTAATGACGTAGAAGAATTGAAAAAAATGTTATTCCGTATAAAGACAATGGAAGAACAGGCGGCAGCACTGATAGCAAAGTTAGAAAAAAAGGAAGAATAAATGGACAATGTTGACAACCGTCCTGATCCCGATGAACTTTTGGCTTCCTTAAAGTTGGAAGAAGAAAAGAGTAAACGTGGCAAACTGAAAATATTCTTTGGAATGTGCGCCGGTGTAGGCAAGACATATACTATGCTACAGACAGCGCAGGCAGAGAAGGTAAAAGGTTGCGATATTGTTATCGGCTATGTTGAAACACATAACCGGAAGGAGACAGCCGAATTGGTTGAGGGTTTTGAACTGATACCCCGAAAAGTATATCAGTACAAATCGACTAGCGTCACCGAAATGGATCTGGATGCGATAATTGCCAGAAAACCACTTCTTGTCCTTGTTGATGAACTTGCACATACAAATGCCCCCGGCAGCAGACACGCAAAAAGGTATCAGGATGTTTTGGAGATTCTTGATAATGGGATAAATGTCTATACTACTGTAAATGTGCAACATCTGGAAAGCAGGTCTGATACCGTTGCACAGATTACCGGTATAATTGTCAGAGAAAC
>PMNJ01000221.1 GCA_003162595.1 Bacteroidales bacterium
CTTAACATTTCGGTAACCTCCTGCTCAGTATAACAATCACCCGATTCGGTTCCCACAAGCATATTTATTGCAAAAACAGCCCCGGACGTTGGTTGTGTCCGGTCATTGTTCATTATCCAGTCCTGAATTACAATCCGGCCATTGCTGTTTAATGAACCGAAGCATTTTTTTATCAGCATTCATAAGACGTTCACAGGCATGTTCATCTGAATTCAGATTGAGTGAAATATTCTGGTCTTATTACTGCTCGGTTCTTTTGGAGGAGCAAAAGAAATGAACACTAAATTTCAGCACCAATGTCGCGTGCCGTCAATTGAACACAATCGGGATTTATCTGTTCTATCACTGATAAACAATTTCTATCTTTGCTTGTGGATTTGATAAACTAAAAATTTGCTTTGTATGGATAACCAGATTGCAGAAGATAAAAAAACGGACAAAAAGTATATTATTCTTTTTGACGGTACCTGCAAATTGTGCAATAATGTTGTCAAATTTATTACCAAAAATGACAGCAAAAGAATATTCTGTTTCATACCTCTTGAATCGGAAAAGGCGTCAGAATACTTAAACCGGTATAACAAAAAAAATGTAAATAAGGGATCGGTATTGTTAATCCAGGAAGAAAAGATCTACACTAAATCCAATGCAGTTCTGCATATTTTAAAATGTCTCGATGGCTTGTGGCCAGTATTTTATGTGTTTATTATCGTTCCGGGATTCATTAGAGATCCGGTTTATGATATTATTGCGAAATACAGATATAGATGGTTTGGACCAAGCACAGGCAGTCCGGATTACAGATCCTGTTAGATTGTTCGTTTTTTGCTCGCCCAAAAAACGAACCAAAAAAGATCTGGCGGCATTTGAAATCCAACTTGCTGTTTTCCTCGTACCGCATACCGCATACCTCGTACCTGCAAAATAATCTGAGGCCTTTTGAAATCCAAAGTCATCGTGGCTCTCTGAATAACTGAAGAATGTATTATGTATAATAGTTGAATAGATATGTACTCGCGAAACGATGAACGAAAAAAACGAAACATGTCTATAAACCAGGCTTAGTTTTTTGATCCCGGCCCCTGCCTTTTTGATTATATCTGCGTTTAAATTTCCCCCGCTGTGATTTGGGTGCTGATGTATGGTGATCGGGAATCTTTTCATGTATCTCAGCAATAAATGCAGGCAGCGGTTCCCTGTTAACCTCGTATCCGATTAATTTTTCAATCCTCTGCAGCTTCGACATATCAATTCTGTTGACAAGTGTTATTGCTGCACCTGTAGTATCAGCACGTGCAGTGCGACCAACCCGATGTACATAGTCTTCGGCGTCAGACGGAGCATCAAAATTTATTACCAGATTGATATCTTTAATATCTATTCCACGACTTAGCACATCGGTTGCCACCAGAACACGGGTTTTTCGCGATCTGAACCTCAAAAGCATTTCCTCCCTCTCTTTCTGCCCCAGATCTGAAGAAATGCCTTCAACATGATAATCTTTTGACCTCAGACCCCGCACAATCTCACTCAATTTCTTTTTGGTNNGAACTGAATATCAAAATGCTACTGTATTCAGGGTTGTCGGCAATGAGACTATTTATCAGAGGCAACTTCTGACTGTCGTTCAGCAAATAGACAGCTTGTATTACCCCTTCTGCAGGTTTCGACCTTTCAAGAGTAATCTCAACCGGGTTCTTCATAATATGCTTCGACATTGACCGTATCTTGAAAGGAATGGTGGCGCTGAACATCAGGGTCTGACGTATTTTTGGCAAATAGGAAATTATGCGCATTATATCATCATAAAACCCGACATCGAGCATCCTGTCTGCTTCATCTAGAACAAGTACCTCTATCTGGTTGAACTTTACATAACCCTGATTAAGATGTGAAATCAACCTTCCGGGAGTAGCCACGATAATATCGGCTCCCTTCGAGAGGGCGACTTTCTCCTGGTCCCATCCGGTGCCGTCACCACCCCCGTATACAGCCAGTGATGTAATGTTCAGAGTATAAGCCAATCCCTGAATTTGCTGATCAATCTGGATTGCCAGTTCACGTGTAGGTACCAGTATAAGAGTGTGCGTATGAATTGGTCGTTTTTCTGATATATAATTCAATATTGGCAGCAGAAAAGCAGCCGTTTTTCCGGTTCCGGTCTGTGCGCAGGCAATCAGATCCCTGCCGGAAAGGATCACTGGAATAACCCTTTCCTGAATTGGAGTTGTTTCCCTGAAACCCATGTAACCAATTGCTTCCTGCAACTCCGGATTCAGATCTAATTCATCGAATATCACTTATGCACTGGTATTTTAATTAGAATTTTATAATTGGCGAAGATAGTGAAAAAAATGAAAAAGGGACGGGTTGCTAACCGTGGGGTCCGGGATGCAGATTCGCTTGAAATCCAACAAGAATTTAACATTTTTCTAAACCTATTTATGTTGAGATTGTATTACATATAAATAGAATTAAAACAAAAAGCAATGAAAAAGATTTTTTTTGTATTACTGCCAATTATTTTTATACTCATCCTGAGTTCCTGCGCCACTGTTTATAGGTGCAATGATCCAAAACCTCCAAAACAACCTATTACATGGAGTAAAAGACTTAAAACAGTTGTGAATGAGAGAGATGGCTTATGTGCAAATCTGGCATCAAAGGTGAAAGAAAATGATGGACTGAAGAATAATTTAGCGGACCTGACAAGCAAATACAAAGAACTTACTGATCAGAACAGTAACCTGTCAAACTCTTACAAAGATCTTCAGGATAAATATAATACACTTATCAATCAGAGTCTCTCACAAACCGATAAATTAAGTAAGGCTCTGGCAGCAAAATCAGAAGACCTCGATTGGAAGGAGAAATTACTTTTGGAAAGAGAAAAGACTCTCGATGAGATGAAAAAGATAATAGCAAAACAGGATTCCATTACAAACAACTTAAATAACATCTTAAGAAATGCCCTACTGGGTTTTAATTCTGATGAGCTATCGGTGGAGATTAAAAATGGGAAAGTATATGTGTCTATGTCAGATAAACTTCTTTTCCAATCAGGAAGTTCCGCAGTGGAAGATAAAGGGAGAGATGCGTTGAAATTGTTAGCCGGAGTTCTTGATAAAAACTCTGATATTGACATTCTTGTTGAAGGGCATACTGATAATGTGCCTATTAAAACATCAGTATATAAAGATAACTGGGATTTAAGCGTTGCACGGGCAACATCAATTGTGAGGATACTTACAAATGATTATAAAATTGTACCAACCCGCCTGACAGCTTCAGGTAAAAGCGAGTTTTTTCCAAAAGCGGATAATGATACAGCTGAAGGCAGAGCCAGCAACCGCAGGACAGAAATCATCCTTTCCCCAAAACTTGATGAACTGATGAAATTACTGAAGGTTTGAACACTTAACAGAAGTCATATATCGGCACTCTTACTTCAAAATGTTTGATAAATCCGGGAAGAGTTTAAAACTTTTCACAGTACCTTATTGTTTAATGGGAGATATTAATTAGTTCAGACTATTCTATATTACATAAACCATCCGTTTTATTTATGTTACCACATCCAGGACTGGCTAGACTTAATAAGATATTGCTTTTTGTGATATTAATTAGTATTGTGTTATATTTTGGCAGGGGTTTTTTCGTTCTGATAAGCTTCGCCGGACTGCTGGCAATGCTAATGACACCAGTATCAAATAAGCTTGAAAATCGTGGGGTCTCAAGAGTCTTTTCGTCTGTTATATCTGTAATGATCATTGTTGTTTTATTTTCAGTAGTAATATTACTCCTTTCTGCTCAGATAGGTAATATTGGAAAGGAACTTCCCCTTATATTATTACGGTATGAAGAAATAAAACTGGATATACAACGATGGGTTAACGACAGTCTGGGTGTAAGTTCTCAGCAATTAAGAGTGCATGCTTCAGATGTTTTTAATAATGCGGGAAGTTTCCTTACACATTTTATTAAAAACACAATTGCTTTTATAGGAAGCCTGTTTCTGGTTTTGATATTTATTTTTCTTTTTTTAATGCAGAGGAATAAATATGAGAATTTTGTGGTAATGCTTTATCCGGAAGAAAAAAGAAATAAAGCAAAGTATATGATTGACAGAATCAGCAGGGTAGCTCAGCAATACCTCGCAGGACGACTCGTTGCTGCCTGCATTATGGGGATACTTTTTCTTATTGGTTTTTTGATTATTGGTCTGAAAAATAGTGTCATTCTCTCACTGATTGTTGCCATTATGACTATTATACCATATGTAGGGGGTTTAATTGGAGGACTGGTCCCTTTCTTTATTTCAATTATAGACGGAAGTTTAAATCAGTCGATCTGGGTTGTAATCATTATATTACTGGTTAATACTATAGATCATTATTTTATTGAACCTTATGTGGTCGGAGGTAGTGTTAACATTAGTCCTTTCTTTACCATTTTTGTTCTGATCCTGGGAGGTTTAATCTGGGGTATAGCAGGCATAATTTTATTTCTTCCTTTATCTGGAATAATTAAAATTGTTTTTGAAAATGTTGAGGGTCTTCAACCTTATGCTTCACTGATCGGAGACCAGAGAGAATCAATAGCCCATAAAAACACATGGTCGCAAATCAAAGGTATTTTCTCGCGGCGAAAGAAACGAGATTAACAGATAAATCCTTAACGTTCAAATCGAAACGTAAAACGCTGAGGCCCGTTTCTGTATTCCTCTGAAAACTCGTCCCTCATAACAATCGCTTCCGGAAGGACACTTTCAAGCTGATCTGTCAGCAGGTTTCATGGTGCAATATCTCACAGATTGCAGGAACTAAAGTAATGAAATTGTTAATATGATATTGATTAAAAAAAAAGGTAACGGCTTCATAAAGGTTATTGCTGCAAGATTAAATGATAATCTTTAATGAGGTAGTTCTTATAGCTTTCTCAGATGTTTGAGAAAAATTTAAGAATTTTTCTCAAAATGAGAATGAACCTTCTATCTTATGAAATGTTACTATTAAAAAGGAATATTTTTCAAAGTGACAATTATTCAGACGATTAGACAACTTAAATCATAAATATTTATTTGTTTTTTTTTCTGGCACGAACTTTGTTTATTCTTTCATATATTGATTTTAAATAGAATTGTAGTATAAAAACACGCATCATGGGAACTAATTCAGTGCGGTATTGGGATGAGAAAAAAGATAAGCTGAAAAAGAAATTTAAAAATCTTACTGACAAAGATTTGAGTTTTGATGAAGGCAATGAAAAAGAGATGATTGAGAGTCTGGGTTCAAAGCTTGGGAAATCTATAAAGGACCTGCTCAGCATTATTATAACACTTTGATCAGATTCTGATAAAAACTGATTCAGAATCAGTCAAACCGAATATTAATTTATGTTTTTGCGAATAAAAAAGCCTGGCATAAAATGCCGGGCTTTGTTTTAAAGAATTGTTTTGTAAGCGCCGAATCGAAATCCTGTTAAAATATTCTTTTTAATATTTCAACCGGCAGAAGGTTGTGCTTCTCTTTTTGCTTCTTTTGAGTTGTATTTATTATTACCTCTGAAGTGATCTTTGCAAATCAGATCCAGTCATAAGGTGTTTCCTGATAAACATAATAATTCAACCAGTTTACAAAAAATAAATTGGAATTCGCACGCCATTTTACCAGGGGTTTTGCTTTTGGATTATCATCGGGATAGTAGTTTTCCGGAATATCAATTGCCAATCCTTTTGCCTGATCTCGTTCATATTCATCTTTGAGTGTATTTGAATTATACTCAAAATGGCCGAAAACAAAAATCTGCCGGCTGTTTCTTGAGATAACAACATGTACACCTGCTTTTTCTGACCAGGCGGCAAGCGTTAATTCCGGATGTTGTTGAATATCTGCAATCCTGTTCTCTGTGTAGCGCGAATGAGGAGAGGGAAATGTATCATCAAACCCCCGGAACAAGGGTATCTTATTATCTGTGATCTGATGCTCAAACACTCCGAATAATTTTTTCTCCAGAGGAAATTTTTGAATTCCGTAATGATGGTATAAACCTGCCTGCGCCCCCCAGCAAATATGCAGGGTATTCGTTACATTTGTTTTACTCCAGTCCATTACCTTTGAAATATCTTTCCAGTAGTCAACTTGCTCAAATTCGAGATTCTCTACGGGAGCGCCTGTAATTATCAGACCATCATAACGTTTGTGTTTAATCTGGTTAAATGTTTTGTAAAAAATATTTAAATGTTCTTTAGATGTATTTCTTGAATCATGCTTATCCATATAAAAAAAGTCAAGTTCTATCTGCAGAGGAGTGTTTGACAGAACTCTTATGAAGTCGGTTTCAGTTACAATTTTAAGCGGCATCAGATTACATAATGCAATTCGCAAAGGACGTATATCCTGATGCGACGCACGTTGTTCATCCATTATAAATATATTTTCATTCTTAAGGATGGTGATTGCCGGCAGATTATTCGGGATATTTATTGGCATTGCTAAATTCTCTTTTTTTCTGGCGCTAAATTATACTTTTCAAATGTGAATAAGCTAAAATTTCATTATATAAGTACAAACAATTAATAGTTTAGGTTCAAATTTAACATCCTTCTAATTACAATCTGAACCCAAACAAGCTATATTCCTTTTAAGTTTGTTTCATCAATTTTATACATATGTTAGTCAAAATCGAAAAGGCGTGATTTAATATTGTCAGAAGATTGCATTGTTTATGTAAGTAAAAGATTATCAATTGATAACTGAAGAAAGTGTCTGTGAAATATTTAATTTCCATATTGAAATAGCATAAAAGATATTGATGATTTTTACCAACCTCCTCTTTTCATACACTAACATATAAATATCTGGGATAATCATCATTTTTACCTCGAAAATCAAAAAGTTTTAATTCCCTGTTTATCAAAACCTGTCCTCAATGTGTTGATCATATTTGACTTCTTTAATAATTTTATTTTTTGGTTCGGACTAAGATTTATGAAAAACAAAACGATCGTTAAAACGAAGAAAAGTATTAATAATCAACAAGATGTGGATTTCTTAAGTAGAAAGAATCTTATGATAAATAAACCCTCTGTCAACGCCGTTCATGATGAATTTGCCGTGGAAGGTCAGGAAGACTTCTATAGTTATCTTGAATGGCTGGGTCTGACAAAAAAAACTGATATGTTGATTCTTACCTCTTCGCATCATTACTATTTCGAAGTTGAAGATCTTAAAAAGGTGAAGACAGTAGTGAATCTAAACAAGTTAAACAATATAAACAGATTAAAAGACTTTCTTCAGGCTATATACAGTGTATTGCCATACAAATGCCATTTTATAGGCTGTTTCACAGACAATAAAAAGCAAAATATTTTTCTGCCCTCAAAGAAGCCTGCTTATCAGATTGATAGCGAAGGAAATAATTCTGAAATTGACTCTGGCCCATGGAGTTCATTTCTGAACATGTTATATGGTATAATTGATTTAAAAACAAACAGGTATCTTACTAAAAAAACTGTTCAGATGATGCTTGAGGAGAGAGGTCTGAAAATTCTCGATATAACAGAATTTAACGGACTTACTTATTTTTGCACTCAAAAGGACAAGCCGTCTGTAGAATAATTATTACATTAGTCGCGTAGTTTAAAGTTTTGAAGGTATAACGCGAAATCCCTGATATAAGGCATTCTGGTTTATGGATGTTTTTACTAACAATTATCGGATTCAAAATAATCCTGAAACAAAGAGTCGGAATCTCCTGAAATATTTACTGAGTTGCATGGAAGTTTTAACGATTCTATTAGCATTTCAGTCTTCATATTTCATAAACTATTCTGAAAAGTGGAAGTTTTTTTTTACTGAAAAAAATTTACTGATCCTCTTCCTTGTAATTCTGCCTTTCTGGCTTATAATACTATATCTGGTTAGAATTACCGGTATTTCCACCAGGCGTTATAAAGTTCTTTCATTACTTTATCTGCAGGTGTCTGTTTCGATATTCTGTCTCCTGATTCTTTATCATTTGATTTTCAGATTATATCCTGTTTCAAGACTGTTCATGGCAGCGCTGCTTTTATTTGGATTTATTTATTTATTCTTCGGAAGGATATTAATATACAAGATTTTTAAAAGGCTGGGGGAAAAGGATGATAATCATGTGATCGCTATAATAATCGCAGACGATTCTTCATTAGGGTTTATCGAAAATCTCCTGTCAAATAAGAAACTGGGCTACAAAGCTGTAGTGATATTTACAGAATCAGCTCAGGTAAAAGCCAGATATGAAAGCAGTTCAATAATTCTGCCTGAAAGATTTACCGAAATAATACATGATATGATAGAGGTGGATTTTGTTGATGAAGTCCTCTATTTAAAAGAGAATACCGATGCCGCAAAGGTTCGTGAAATTATAACATCATGTGAAGATCTTGGGGTTACATTCAGACTTAAATCTGTTTCCCCAAAACCAAATCTTTCCAGCGCAGTCAAAACTGATATTGCCGATGGCAAATTTCTGAGTTTTATTAACATTCCAAATAATTCCTATGCCCTTGCCGTAAAGAAAACAATAGATATTAATATTGCCCTTTTGATGATTGTGGTTCTGTCTCCTGTTTTGATCATTATAAGTATGATTATTAAGCTGACTTCGCGGGGTCCGATAATAAGTAAATTGTCTAAAGTTGGGTGGAGAGGCCGACAGATAAAAGTCTACAGATTCAGGACAACGCATTTCAATACCAATAAGAGAAGTACTTATCCGGAATCTAAAATAAAAGCTTCTGGATCTGAGTTCGATAAAGATCCCCGCTTAACTAAAATAGGGAGATTTCTTCTTAAGTCGGGGTTGGATCAGCTCCCTGAGTTGTTTAATGTTTTAGAGGGGGAGATGTCAGTTATTGGTCCCAGGCATCCTCTTCAGAGTGATATTATAAAATCATTTAAAAGAAAGTACTCCTGAAGAAGCCTGATAAAAAATTTTTTGATCCAGAATGTGTTCTTATTATTCTTAAATCCTTTGATATGTTTAAATCTGAAATTTTTATCCGGAAAAGAGGCGGAGTAAGAGTCTTTGTAATCTCGGCGGCGATTCTTTTCATCACATTGATTGCAAGTTCTCAGGTCGCAGATATCAGTTGGTCGGTTGATGGGAATTCTTATTATCGCGTTGTGAAAAATGAACTCCTTCAGTATACATTGCCTGATAATAAGCCGGTTGTAGTATTGTCCAAACAACAACTTACATCCTCCGGGAGCGCGACTCCTTTGCAATTCAGTTACTATTCCTTCTCGGGCGACCAGCAAAAAGTTTTACTGTTCACGAATACAAAAAGGGTCTGGAGACTTAATTCAAAAGGTGATTACTGGATGCTTGACAGGAAATCAGGTTCACTAAGTCAATTGGGCAAAACCCTTCCACCAGCCTCGTTAATGTTCGCCAAGTTTTCCCCGGACGGGAATTCTGTTGCTTATGTCAGCGGAAACAATATTTATGTTGAGGACCTGGGCACTTCACAGATTAAGGCACTCACTAGCGACGGGTCTGTAACGCTTATTAATGGTACTTTTGACTGGGTTTATGAAGAAGAATTTGCCTGCCGTGATGGATTTCGCTGGAGCCCCGACAGTAAAAAAATTGCCTTTTGGCAGATTGATGCAAGCAGTATCAGAAAGTATTATCTGATTAACAATACCGATTCCGTCTACTCGCGGGTTATTCCTATTGAATATCCTAAAGTTGGAGAAAACCCATCGTCATGCAGGGTTGGCGTTGTGAATATTGCAGATAATAAAACCACATGGATGAACATCCCGGGCGATCCTGCTCAAAACTACCTGGTAAGAGTGGAGTTTATTCCTTTTACTGATAATTTGCTCATTCAACAGCTCAACCGTAAACAAAATTCAAGCAAGCTTTATATATCTGAAGCCGCTACCGGTAAATCTAAAGTGATAGAAGAAGAGACCGATCAGGCCTGGGTTGATATCTATCAGCCCGGGAATCCTTATACAATCAGTTTTACCAATAGTTTTATCTGGCTGAATGAAACAAAGAGCATTCTCTGGGATTCTGAAAAAGATGGATGGAGACATTTATACCAGGTATCTCTCGATGGGAAGCCGGAAAAACTTATAACTAAAGGCAATTACGATTTTACTGACGTAACATTTGTAGACCATAAAAAAGGGTACGTATATTTTATGGCTTCACCTGATAATGCGACCCAGAACTATCTATACCGCACAAAGCTGGATGGAACCGGGACTGCTGATCTGGTAAGTCAGGCATCTTTGAAAGGAACTCATAGTTATTCCTTCTCACCCAACGGCAAATATGCAGTCCATTCATTCTCAAACAGCTTTACACGTCCTGCTCGCGAGTTTATAATGGTAGCCAATCAGAAACCATTAAATGAAAAAGAAAGCATCATTGCCCGGCTCGATTCTCTTAAGGTTAAGCCTGCTGTAGAATTCTTCAAAATAAAAACTGCTGACAGTGTTGAGATGGACGGATGGATGGTTAAACCTGTAAACTTCGACCCGGCAAAGAAATATCCGGTGGTATTTTATGTGTACACTGAACCTGCCAGAGCTACTGTTGTGGATACTTATGGCATAACCAGGAACTCACTCTACCTGGGAGACATGGCAAAAGATGGTTACATATATATTTCACTTGACAACCGGGGTACACCTGCTCCGAGAGGGGCAGCCTGGCGAAAATCAATTTACAGAAAAATTGGCCAGATCAATATCCACGACCAGGCAATGGCAGCGAAGGAAATACTGAAATGGGATTTCGTTGACCCTGAGAGAATTGCTGTCTGGGGCTGGAGTGGTGGAGGCTCTGCCACTTTGAATCTCATGTTCCAGTATCCTGAGATATACAAAACCGGAATTGCAATTGCTGCTGTAGCCAATTTACTCACTTATGATAATATTTATCAGGAACGATACATGGGGTTACCACTGGAAAACATGGAGGATTTTATAAAAGGTTCACCAGTCACCTATGCTAAAAACCTCAAAGGTAACCTGTTGTATATTCACGGAACGGGTGATGACAACGTGCATTATCAGAATGCCGAGATGCTTCTCAATGAGTTGATTAAATACAATAAGCAATTTCAGTTTATGGCCTATCCTAACCGGACTCATGGTATTTCCGAAGGAGAAGGCACGTTTGTTCACCTGGCAACTCTTTATACAAGTTACTTAAGGAAGAATTGTCCTCCGGGTGGCAGGTAATATAAAACTTTTAATACAAGATTCTTACTCTTATTGTATGCGGGATATTCTTCAGATCTTTCAGGACTGAATCATTAAGCTCAGTATCAGTTTCCAGGATGACATAACCCAGGTCAGCGTCGGTTTGAAGGTATTCAGCTGAAATATTGATGCCCCTGTGAAGAAAAGTAATGGTTTATCTCGCCCAGAACGCCGGGAACATTCCTATGAATATGTAAAAAGCGTTGTTTGGCTGAATTAGCCTGAAGTGCAATCTCGACGAAGTTTACAGCTCCTATGGTTGAGCCTGTATCACTGTATCTTACAAGTTTTTCAGCTACTTCCAGCCCTATATTGGCAAGAGCTTCGAGGGTACTTCCCGCAATGTGAGGCGTAAGAATCACATTATTAAAATCCTGGAGATCAATTTCGAACGGTTTATCATTTGATGACGGCTCTTTTGGGAAAACATCTGCAGCAACTCCTGCCAGGTGTTTCGACCTGAGTCCTTCAGCAACAGCCTTATAGTCAACAACATCGCCACGCGATGCGTTTATCAGGCATGATCCCTTCTTCATTTGAGAAATCTGGGAACCTGAGATCATATTCCTCGTTAATTCTGTTAACGGAACATGAACAGTAATGGTATCAGAGATTCTTAACAGTTCGTTCAAACTTGATACAGGTTTGGAATTACCCAGACTCAGTTTCTTCTCAATATCATAATAGAAGATATTCATACCAAGACTTTCGGCAAGAATGGATACCTGGGAACCTATATGTCCATAGCCAACTATACCAAGATTTTTGCCTCTTACTTCCACCGAGTTATTGAACGATTTCATCCAAATTTTCTTATGAGCCAGGGCATTTTTTTCAGGGATGCCCCGCATAAGCATTATACACTCGGCTATAACCAGTTCTGCAACTGAACGTGTATTTGAGAAAGGGGCATTAAATACAGGTATTCCAAGCATTTTGGCATCCTGTATATCCACCTGATTAGTACCTATACTGAAACATCCGATAGCAAAAAGTTTGGGAGTATTGAGTAGAAGGTTTTTACGAAGTTCAGTACGGCTTCTGATCCCAATTATATGGGTAGTTTTTAATTTTCTTTCAAGTTCCTCTCCGGATAACGCACCATTCAAACATTCAACATTGGTATAGCCATTTTCCCTGAAGAACAGGTTGGCATTCTCATGGATCCCTTCCAGTAAAAGGACTTTGATCTTGCTTTTATCAAGCGAAAAATTTCTCATCAACAGGCTATTAAGGATTAAAGTAATAATCTAAATTAATAACATAGATTAATTCGTGAAAAGTAAATAAAAGAGTCCGTTTGTGCAAATAATTTAAAAGGTAAGAAATTCTTTCGTTCATTTTTTGTTTGCTAAAATTACATGTTATTTTATTGTCTCAGGTACAAAGAAATGAGCAGATATTTAAAATATTTAAACCTCTCATTCGTCTGTTGAATTAAATGATCTACTAAATGAGTCCTAAAGAGTCAGAAAAAATCGGAAATGTTTATAAAGACGAACGGAAACGTCTGCTCGGCTATATAAGAAACAGAATTCCCGACAAGGTGGAGGCTGAGGATATACTGCAGGATGTCTTCTACCAGCTTACCGTAGGCTTCAGGGATATCAGGAGGATTGAAACTCTCACAGTATGGCTCTATAAAGTGGCCGATAATCGTATAACCGACCTCTTTCGTAAGAAAAAGCCAGTTAGTATCACTTACAGGGAAAATGCAATAGATGACGACGACGGCCCTCTTGCACTCGAGGAGATTCTCCCTTCGCTGGGATCGACGCCCGAGGAGGAGGAGATAAAGGAAATGATTTGGGAAGCCATCGATGAAACTCTGTCAGAACTGCCCGAAGAGCAGAGAGACGTATTTGTGGCAAACGAGTTCGAGGATAGAAGCTTCAAAGAGATATCTGAAAAAACAGGTATCGGAGTCAACACCCTCATCTCGAGGAAAAGATACGCCGTACTTGCCTTGAGGGAAAGATTAATTGAATTGTATAAATTACTAAAAAACAACTAGTATGAAAACGTTAAGAATTTTAAAGTATGTAGGATTTGGTATTCTAGGATTAGGATTCATCACTCTGACAATTTATCTCGTAATGTGTCTATGGAACTCATTGATTCCATTATTGTTCCATGGACCTGTCCTCACTTTCTGGCAGACTGCCGGACTCTTTCTACTGTCGAAAATTCTTCTTACCGGAATAGCTCCCGGACCACATAACAATAACAAGAGAGAGTGGCGCAGAAAATATCATGATAAATTCAGGCCAGGCTTCAATTATGATGAGAATAAAACTGCTCCGGAACAGGTATAGATAAT
>PMNJ01000253.1 GCA_003162595.1 Bacteroidales bacterium
GGGGAAAATGAAAGGGGGTAATAAATGATTAAAAACAGTAATATATTGTATTGCTGAAAATGATTAATTATCTTTTTCGAAGCACCTCTTTTTCATACTTTACTATTTCTTCTATATAATCCTGTCCCACCGGTACTTTACTTTTAAGGCAATAATAATCATAAATGGCTCCGAACGGCATTGTTTTCAGTAGCTCAAGTAATGCGAGTCTTTCGAAGTTTTTCCCTTCTTCTTCGTACTTTACCAAAGTATTGAAAGGTTCAAGAAGAGCATACATAAAAGCCAGTTGCGCAGAACGTGTTCCTATTACGTAGGCACCAATACGGTTTAGACTTGCATCAAAAAAATCCAGACCAATATTTACCCTGTTCAAAGCTTTAGACCTGATTATCTCCTGCGTAATCAATAACAGTTCATCATTGAAGGTAAGCACATGATCGCTATCCCAACGAACCCCGCGTGTCAGGTGTAAGAGTATCTCATCAACAAAATTTAATATGGAAGAGATCTTATCTCCTGTCTGCTCAGTCGGATGAAAATGCCCGTTATCGAGAGTTATCAATGTATTGTTTTTTATAGCGTAGCCAAGATAGAAATCATGTGACCCCACTACCATTGACTCAGAACCGATACCAAACAACTTGCTTTCAACAGAATCTTTGAGATGTTTTTTGGGATATTTAACTGCGAAGATCTCATCGAGAGATTTTTTCAGTTGTTTTCGCAGGGCATTCCTGTCAACAGGTGAATCTTTCATTCCATCAGGTATCCAGATATTGTGAACGCATGGAGTCCCGAGTTGCTTTCCCATTTCAGCTCCGATTGCACGGCATCGTTTAGTATGCTCAACCCAGAATTTTCTGATCTTTTCATTCTTACTTGAAAGAGTAAAACCATCATCAGCTANNCAGAGACATTACTTTATCAAGATCAGATCTCATCTGCTCAATGGTTTTTGCTTTCCCAGGAAAGTTCCCTGTAGCCTGAATACCACCACCGCCAAGAACAGATCCTGGTTTTTCAAAACCTCCGACATCATCTGTTTGCCAGCAATGTAAGCTGATAATTATATTGTCCATTTCAGAAATTACCTTGTCGGTATCAACTCCCAGTTCAGCATATTGTTCCTTTGCCAACAGGTATGATTTTTCGATGATTTCCCTTTTCATATGTAATATTGATTTAAATGTATTAATACCACTCTTCTTTATGATCTGATCCTTAACCTTAACCTTAACCTTAACCTTAACCTTAACCTTAACCTTAACCTTCCATTCCTCTTTTCCTTTTGTCTTTTGCCTTACTCCAGATAGAACACCTGTTCCAAAGGAATTGTTAATGGTGAATTATCGGGATTGGTTTCCATTATATCGGCCATAAATTTCCACCACTTTTTAACAACCTCTGTATTTCCAAGATCCTGGGATGAGCTCTCGCCAGATTGTTCCTGATAAGCAAAAAGTGTATTGGTTTCTTCATCTAGGAAAATGGAATAATTGCCAACACCCTCATTTTTCAATAGCCGTACCAGCTCAGGCCATATTTCGCTGTGACGTTTTTTATATTCTTCCTTGAAGCCTGGAGTCATTTTCATTTTAAAACCAAATCTTTTTGTTTCCATATGCTTAGCCTAATTTGACAACAAATGTTGAAAGTATAAGAATAATAATTCCAATTGAAAGTACTATCATGGTTTTTCTTTTAGCCCCTTTCCATTCATTCAGAAAGATACCCCAAATATTGCTTATTGCAATGTTTAATGCCATAAGGATACTCCAGCCAAAAACTGCCATTCCCTGCGGAAGTTTGCTTGAACCCATTCCGAAAAAATGAAACTGAAGGAACCATAAGAAGCCTGCCAAAAATGTAAAAAACAGATTATTAAGGAGAACGCTGCCAGAGACTGAGATATAATCCCTATAGGTTTTATTTTTGATATTCAGATAACCGCAATAAATAAGGTTGGTGATAAAACCTCCAAAGAGGATAAAAATAAGAGACGGGTTTTTTTGGAATAATGGATTAGTTCCATGTGCCAGAGCCACATTTTCTATTGGTTTGGCAGATTCGAATCCAAAATTGAAACAAGCGCTCATAACCCCTGCGAAGATGGCAATAAATATCCCTTTTTTAAGAGCAAATTCTTTAACTGCAGCTCTTTTTTCCTCCTCCGTCATCTCTTTGCTTTTCAGAGAGCCTGCATAACCAATAACTGCAATACCAACAACTGTAAGGGATACACCAACTATTGTTAGAATTCCTGTGGTCGACGAAAAAAGGTTGTTTCCTGAAATTACCGGAGGGATCAAAGTACCGAAAGCAGCACAAAGTCCCAACGCAATACTCTGTCCTAGAGCCACACCGAGATATCTTATGCTTAATCCAAATGTCAGTCCGCCAAAACCCCATAACGCTCCAAAAAACATTGCCATTAGTTTGGCTGAAGACGGTGCTTCATGAATTATTGGCATAAGCTGACCTTTTGGAACAAAAATCAAAGCAAATAACACAGGTGCTATGAGCCAGGCAGCAACACCCTGGCTTATCCAATACGATTCCCAGGCCCATAATCTGACTTTTTTAAATGGTACATAAAAGCTTGCAGCGCCTATGCTTCCCAGCGCTATCAGTAGTATACCTGCTAATGGATTCATTCAATATTCTTTAATAAATATGATCTGCAATTTATAAACTTTCAGGCATGAAAAAGACTTTTAAGGTGTTTTTTTATTCAGACAATTTTTTATAACCTTGATACTAAATATTAAATATTCCCAGATTATGAAATCACTCAAGCTTACTCTTTTTTTTCTTTCTCTTTTTGGAATTACATTTGCCCAGGATCTTTCTTTAAAGGATTTGACTATCGATCATAAGATAAATCCCATCGGTATTGGCAATAAACAACCAGGTTTTTCGTGGAAGATAAAAGGCGCCGGAAATGATATTATGCAAACTGCATATTCAATAAAGGTTGCAACTGATGAGAAATTTTCATCTTCAAAAATTGTGTGGCAATCGGGTAAGGTTGAATCTGAGGAATCTATCCTTCAGCCTTATAAAGGTCCAGATCTTATGTCAGGACATAGATATTACTGGCAGGTAAAAATATGGGACAATAAAGGGAAAGAATCAAAATGGAGCACTACAGCATATTACGAAATGGGATTGCTCTCACAGTCTGATTGGAGAGCAGAATGGATCGAAATGGAAGGCGATACCTTAAGATATTCTCCTTCACCCCATTTCAGAAAAGAATTTCAGTCAACAAAAACAGTTGCAACTGCCAGGATCTATGTAACATCCCACGGTTTTTATGAACTCCAGCTGAATGGTAAGAAGGTTGGTGACCAGGTGCTTACCCCTGGTTGGACTTCTTATGGCAAAAGACTTCAATATCAGGTATATGATGTTACAAATATGCTTTTAAAAGGGAATAATGCCATTGGTGCTGTTCTTGGTGATGGTTGGTACAGGGGAACACTTGCCTGGGGAAATAACTGGGCTATTTATGGTAAAAGACTTGGAGTCCTTTTTCAATTGAAAATAACCTATACGGATGGTTCCGAATCGATTGTTATAAGTGATGAGACTTGGAAGGCTTCAGATGACGGAGCTATCAGAATGAATGATATTTACAACGGAGAGACATTCGATGCAACAAAAAAGCTAACGGGATGGAATAATCCGGGTTATGATGATAAAAACTGGCAACATGTTAAAATTGGTAATTATAATAATGGTAACCTGATTGCTTCCGAGGGTTCCCCAATAAAGAAGATCCAGGAAATAAAACCGGTCAAAATATTCAGGACACCAAAAGGCAAGCTTATTGCAGACATGGGGCAGAACATGGTTGGATGGCTTAGATTAAAGGTCTCAGGGAAAAAAGGAACAGTTGTTACTCTAAGGCATGCGGAAGTACTCGATAAATTCGGTGAGTTTTATACCACAAATCTTCGTGTTGCAAAATGTCAGTTAACTTATACGCTTGCCGGTACCGGTGAAGAGATATATGAACCAAGGTTTACTTTTATGGGATTCAGGTTTGTTGAAATCAGCGGATTCCCCGGTGAACTTACAGCTGATAATCTGACTGGCGTGGTTGTNNGGCCAGAAAGGAAATTTTGTAGACGTCCCGACTGACTGCCCACAGAGAGACGAACGGCTTGGCTGGACCGGTGATGCTCAGGCATTCTGCAGAACCGCAGCGTTCAATATGGACGTCTCATCATTCTTTACAAAATGGTTAAAAGACCTAGCTGCCGACCAGAAACCTGGCGGTGAAGTACCAGATGTAATTCCTGATATTCTGGACAAACAGAATGCAACTACAAGTCAGCCTTCTGCCGGCTGGGGAGACGTAGCTGTTATAGCACCATGGACTATGTACACTGTATATGGTGACAAACATTTCCTTGAGAATCAATATCCCAGTATGAAAGCATGGGTAGAATACATCAGGAAAAAGGCAGGAGACAGCTATATCTGGAGAGACGGAAGCAAGTACGGAGACTGGTTGTTTTATCATCCTCCCGTTAATAATCATACCGAGCCTGATGGCTATACCGATCACGATTTTATAGCTACGGCCTTCTATGCATATTCGACCAGTATCCTGGCAGAAGCTGCAAAGGTCCTCGGCAAAACAAATGATGCAAAAATGTATGAAGATCTTTTTAATAAGATTAAAGATGTGTTTATTAATGAATATGTTACTAAAGCAGGCAGAGTAGGAACCAATTCGCAAACATCATATGTTCTTGCTCTTAAGTTCAATCTTTTACCTGAAAATCTTCGGGCTAAAGCTGCAGAGTTTTTGGCGAATGATATAAAAAGCAGGAATAATCATCTCTCTACAGGTTTTCTTGGTACACCTTATCTATGTCATGTTTTATCTGACAATGGATATACTGATATTGCTTATGATCTTCTGCTACAGGAATCTTATCCATCATGGTTGTACCCTGTTAAAATGGGAGCTACCACTATTTGGGAACGCTGGGATGGAGAAAAAACCGACAGCACTTTTCAGGATCCGGGCATGAATTCATTTAACCATTATGCCTACGGAGCCATCGGCGATTGGATGTATAGGGTGTCGGCAGGGATCGAAACTATGGAACCTGGATACAGACATATAATTATTCAACCACATCCAACAGGGAAGCTTGAATATTCAAGAGCTACTTTTGATAGCTCGTATGGAACTATAGCTTCAGGATGGGAAAGAAAGGAAAAGAAAATTATAATTAAAGTAATAGTACCTGCAAATACATCAGCTACTATTATTCTGCCAGTGGTAAGTCAGGAAAAAGTTATGGAGGAAGGCAAAGCATTGTCTCAGAATGTTTATCTGAAAGATATAAAAACCTCTGATAATAAGCTTACTATGCAGGCAGGATCAGGAGAATATACTTTTGAGATTGCAGAATAGCTATGAAAGGCCACCTGGGGGGCTAAGGCTCGTGGACTACTATCTAATCCTTTTCTGAACTTTTTTCCAGGAATCAGTTATGAGAAAACTTTCATCCATATAACTGATCATTTTCATGAACTTGACCATAGGAACGGAAAAGGAAAGAACTCCCTCCTGCACGCATGGTCTTGCCGAAACATCAAACATCCCGATAACAGCTCTGGGACGCTGGTTATCTTTTTCAGTATATGGGAAATAGACTAACGATCCGCATCCTGCGGCAAACGGAGTTATTGTACTGTCAGGTTCAGACTGGTCAAAGTTTGCAAGGGTAAATAGTCCTGAAAGTATATCAGCTGTCGCAAAGAAGATAGTTACCTCTGGATTATCTATTCCATTCAGCTTGTCCCACCTTTTAAATACAATATATTTCCCAGGAATATTCAGTTTCTTTTGTTTTTTCATCAGATCCAGAACCAACTGTGGGGTTCTTATATACCTCTCCCCTTCCATTTTATTTTCAATTCCACATGAAAGAAAATACTCAAAATTTGGTCGGATTGAGTCAGCAAATCCAAGGTAACGTTTTGCTCCGCCACATTTTACTGACTCAGCGCTAAAGGCCAATGATTCGCCCGACCTGACCTTTTGAAGCTGACAGATAATGCAGTTCCATTTCCCGGAGGAAGGTACAATTTCTGTATCAGCCGGAGAGTCGGTATAATAAAATGTGATTGGAAGATCAGCATTATTAAAATACTTCTTCCATTGCTCAATAAAATGATCCCGTATTTCAATGTTCATGATTTAATTTTTTCTGATTATCGTTTTTTAGTCTTCCAGTAGTCTGTACTCACAAATAGTTATAATTTTACGGCCTTTAAAGATAATTACAACTATCTGAAAATAAAATGAATTTCTTTAATAATCACATTGGTGAATTTGCAGCACTTCTGACTGCTATTTTCTGGACAGTAACTTCTCTTGCATTTGAAGCTGCCAGTCACAAAATTGGGTCCATTGCTGTTAATATAATAAGGCTTATAATAGGATTTGCCTTCCTGAGCGTATTCAACCTGATATGGAGAGGTTTTGTTTTGCCTGTTGATGCCAGTATAGATAACTGGTTGTGGCTATCTTTATCGGGGCTTGTTGGATTTGTTTTTGGAGATTTATTCCTTTTCAAATCATATACTATGATCGGCTCCAGGTTCTCAATGCTGATAATGACCCTGGTTCCTCCTATTACTGCCTTCTTCAGCTTTATTATTCTTGGCGAACGGCTTACTTTGTTTCATTATCTGGGCATGACCCTTACATTTTCCGGAATTGCTATGGCGATTTTCAGCCGGTCAGCCAAGGGCGAAAAGCTATCATTAAAACTCGCACCCAAAGGAATCATATATGCTTTCGGCGGTGCTGTAGGACAAGCATTGGGACTTGTATTGAGTAAATTTGGAATGAAAAACTACGATCCTTTTGCTGCAACTCAAATCAGGATAATTGCAGGTATATTCGGATATATATTGCTTGTAACAATTCTCGCACGATGGAGTATTGTGAAAAATGCAACTCATAATAAATCTGGCATGACCCTAACAAGTGTGGGTGCTTTTTTCGGACCATTTCTTGGTGTTTCATTTTCACTGATAGCCATTAAATATACTGAAGCCGGTATTGCATCAACAATTATGGCTCTTGTTCCTGTATTCATAATTCTCCCTGCGGTTGTTTTATTTAAGCAGAAAGTCACACTTCCGGAAATATTGGGATCAATTGTCAGTGTTGGCGGCGTTGCATTATTTTTTCTCTAATAATATTTGGAAAATTATGAATAGGGAAGAATTAAAAAACCGGAACCTGGATGGTGAATTCATCTTCTCAACTTCCAGAAGCAGTGGACCTGGTGGCCAGAATGTAAATAAAGTCAGTACCAAAGTGGAGTTACGGTTTAATCTTCTTTTAACTTCTGCCTTTAGTGAAAAAGAAAAAGAACTGATTTTTATCAGGTTAAAGAACAAGATAAATAAAGAGAGCGAAATAATACTTGTCTCACAAGCAGAGAGAACGCAATTAATGAATAAAGGGGCAGTGACTGATAAATTCTACGATCTTGTTTCAAAAGCGCTTACAATACAAAAAAGAAGACGATCGACCCGCCCTACATTGTCTTCAAAAATCAAAAGGCTCGAAGGCAAAAGAAGCAGGGGGAAAATTAAGAAATTGAGAAAGGACTCGGGAGAGCCCGAATGAAGTTCAATAAAATTCATTTTTAAAACAGATTTAATTATGGCACGATTATTGAAAATCCCTGTTACGGGAACTCTAATATAAAAAAAACAACTATAAAATTAATTCAAATGATAATTTTATGAACTATTCGAAATATTAGCATCAAAAAATTACCAAAATTATTTATTATTTGCTTTTATTCAATAATCAATGTAATATATTATTAATCAATACTATACAATAGATGAATATTGAACAGAAAAAATCGATTGTTAATAAAATACTAATAGTGTTAATATTTCTGGTAGTCGAATGATACATTGTATTTATAGATTATATATTTTCGTGACTAATTATTTTAGATAAACAGTATTAATTTAAAACTAAAAACTTAAAAACAAAGGTGAAAATTTTCATCATCCGTTATGAACGCTAACAATAATGAGGCTACGACTATCCACGGAGAGAGTCGCCTCGTG
>PMNJ01000311.1 GCA_003162595.1 Bacteroidales bacterium
CCCGACAATATCTAAACGCAATTGTCATTTGTACAGACAGTTGCGTTTTTCTATTTTGCCACTTTCTGATAAACTCTTACATAATCAACATACATAGTATCAGGAAATGCAGTTGTAGCGTCAGGATTTTTTGGCCAATCTCCGCCAATGGCAAGATTCAGAATGATATATTGTGGCATATGGAATTCTTCTGTGCTGTTAATTCCATCCTTAATATTTACTTCCCAGTATTTATTACCATCCAGGAATAAACCTACTGACTCTTTGTCCCACTCAATTGAATAATCATGATATTTTGTTACATCACAGGGAGTAGTTCCTCCTGAGGAAACATGCTTCTCGTTAAACCAGTGAAGGGTACCATGCAAAAGATCTTCATTATTAATATGTTCCATAATGTCAATCTCTCCGCATTCTGGCCATCCAACTGAATGAATATTCTGTCCAAGCATCCAGAATGCAGGCCACATACCCTGCCCTTTCGGGAGTTTGATACGGGCAACAACTTTTCCATAGGTCCAGCTCTCCTTACCATCAGTGACCAGACTGGCAGAAGTATAATTTGCATTATTATAAGATTCCTTTTTCCCTATTATTAACAGGTTACCATTCACAACACTGGTGTTCTCAATACGCTGCTTTGTATAATACTGAAGTTCATTGTTTCTGATAAAACCTACCTCATTGCCCCACTTGGAGGTATCTGGTAATCCGTTGTAGTTAAACTCATCGGACCAGACCAGTTTCCAGTCTGGTTCATTTTTCTGGGCAGTGCAAGACAAAAGGCAAAGTAAGAAGATTATTGCGTTCATTTTTTTTATCATTTTAGTAAAATTACAATAATTTCAAAAGGCAGGTAAAGTTATGAGTTTTTACCTGTCGTTTCCAATTAAACTCTTAAAGCTTTTGATTATAAATCTGGCAAAATAGATATATCAACAGAATGAAAATCTAAAGAATCATAAACTATTGACTTGCACATTGTTATTTATTATATTTGTTAAAACGATATTTCAGATTTAGAAATTAAAACTTAAAATCATGAAAACACTAAACTGGATCGGATGGATCTCCGGCGGAATCGGGGTAGTTATTGTATTGGTTGCAATTATTTCAATTATTTCCGGGAAAAACATTTTCGGATACGGCCATGCAGTAAATTATTTCCATGCTGCCAATAGCTTCTTTCTGATGGCAATCGCTTCATTTATTGTTGTGTACAGGTGTGANNATATTGCAGAACAGTCATTTTCACTTATTTTTGACAATCCTATAATTAAAACAGAGCTGAGCGCCGCAATATAAGTGAAATGATGGATGCAGATATAACTATTATTGGCGCAGGAGTAGTCGGTCTGGCTATTGCTGAGAAAGTATCTGAAACACACGACAATGTGTTCCTGATTGAAAAACACCTTTCATTCGGACAGGAAACAAGCAGCCGTAACAGTGAAGTCATACATGCAGGAATTTATTACACCAGGGATAGCCTGAAAGCGAAGCTTTGTGTGGAAGGAAAGTGGTTGATATATAACTACTGCAAAAAATATGATATACCATATAATAATTGTGGAAAGCTGATTGTAGCAACCTCTGAAGAGGAAATTTCTGTAATTGAAGGGATAAGGCTGACTGCCTTGAAAAACGGCGTTGATGATCTGTCGTTTCTTGAAAGAGAACAGATATCCGAACTGGAACCAAACATTTTTGCTCTGAAAGCTCTTTTTTCGCCATCTACAGGAATTATTGATTCTCATTCCCTTATGAAACGGTATGAAACAAATTCATACCATAATGGTTGTCAGATCGTATATGGAAGTGAAGTTACAGGAATAAGTCAAATCAAAAACGGATACAAAATTGACCTTTTCGATGCCGATAAAAAGAAATATAGCTTCACAACAAGGATTATTATTAATTCTGCAGGACTTACCTCAGATAAAATATCTGAAATGGTTGGAATTAGAGATGATAGCCTGAAGATTCTTTTTTGTAAGGGTGAGTATTTCAGGATCAATCCGCCAAAAAACAGGTTGATAAACAGGCTTGTCTATCCTGTTCCTCATCAGAATATGGAAGGGATCGGTATCCATGTTACAATAGATATGGGTGGTGGAGTAAAACTCGGACCTGACATAAAATATCTTGAATCAAATATCTATGATTATAAATTAACAGCCTCAAAACAAGAGGAATTCTATAATTCAGCCAAAAAATTCCTGCCATTTCTTGAGTTTGATGATATCGCACCGGAAATGGCTGGCATACGTCCTAAAATCCAGAAACCGGGAGAACCACTCAGAGATTTCTATATTATGGAAGAGAGCAAAAGAGGATTTCCGGGGTTTATTAATCTCATCGGGATGGAATCACCGGGATTGACCTCGTCTATTGCGATAGCAAAATATGTTACCGGTTTGATTAAATGATCTTGTTTTAAGTCTCCCGCGGATTTACGCAGATTTTTGGTTCAATCAGAGCCAATCTGCGGAAAAATTAATTTTTATAATATTATGCTTTGTTTCTCAGAAGATTCTGAAGATCAGCCATTTCATCCCGGAATCTTGCAGCTTCTATAAAATCCAGTTCCGCTGCAGCTTTTTCCATCCCTTTTTTCGATTTTTCGATTGCTTTTTCAAGAGCTTCCCTGTTCATATATTTTATAACCGGATCAGCAGCAATATCAGGTCTGTCAGGCTCAATGTAAGCTTTTGCTACAGATCCCTTCCTTCCCAATCCACTGAGAATTGATCCCGTTTTCCTGGTTATCTGAGCCGGAGTAATACCCATCATTTCATTGTATTTCATCTGTTTGCTTCTTCGCCTGTTTGTTTCATCAATTGTCTGCTGCATGCTCCGGGTGATTATATCGGCATACATAATTACCTTTCCATTCAGATTTCGTGCCGCTCTCCCTGCCGTCTGGGTGAGTGATCTTGATGATCTGAGAAATCCCTCTTTATCTGCATCAAGAATAGCAACAAGAGAGACCTCAGGCAGATCGAGCCCTTCTCTCAGAAGGTTAACCCCAACCAGTACATCAATGGAACCTGTGCGTAGTTCCTCCATTATATCAATACGATCAAGAGTATCGATATCTGAATGAATATAACTGCATTTTATATCATATTTTATGAGGTAAGATGAAAGTTCTTCAGCCATTCGCTTGGTTATGGTTGTCAC
>PMNJ01000294.1 GCA_003162595.1 Bacteroidales bacterium
AGAAAATATCCTGACAGACAAGACTTTTTTAAAGAGCAGAATATAGTGATCCCTCTTACCGGATTTGATCTTCAAAGAAGTGAAGAGGGGATATTCAAATCGGGTCCTGCCATGTTGAACATTTCACAATTGACCTTTACAATTGATTCTCTCAAAAATAAATATAATCAAAAACTCAATAATGAATTTAAAGAATTCAAGAATAAAAAACTGTATGCTGTAAGAAATATAAAAACCAATAAGCCTGATCAGGCCTCAAAATCTGAGATTAAATACCACATCAGAAAATTTGATACAAAAGCCTTGTTCGATTCACTTTCAGTAATGGAAAAAAAGACCGTTCTGTCAAAAGCTATTGCAAGTCTTAAAGAAGAAATCAGTNNTACTGTTTGAGAAGAATGAATCACAGCACTATGAAATCAGGACGATTAAAAGGTTTGAAGCAGAATGGAACAAGAAGCTTACCATGTCTTTTGCCTGTCTGGTTTTCTTCTTTATCGGGGCTCCCCTCGGCGCAATTATCAGGAAAGGTGGTTTAGGGACTCCGGCAGTTATTTCCATCTTTTTCTTCGTTGTTTATTACGTTATCTCAATTTCAGGACAGAAACTTGTGGAAGAAGATGTTGTCGGTACATTTGCAGGGATGTGGGCAGCCTCATATATCTTATTGCCGATAGGGGTTTTTCTTACATATAAAGCTACTACCGATTCTGTTATATTGAACATTGAAACTTATCTGATGTTCTTTAAAAGAGTAAAGGATTATATGTACAAATTATTTATAAAAGAATCAGGCAGAAATTCTGTCAACGACTAAAAAATAATGATAATGAACGATATTATGCTGAATTCTGTCGAAGAGGCAATTGAAGATATAAGACTTGGAAAACTTTTGATTGTTGTTGATGATGAAGATCGCGAGAATGAAGGTGATTTTATCTGTTCTGCTGAACTGATAACACCTGAAATAGTCAACTTTATGGCTAAACATGGCCGAGGACTTATCTGTGCAGCATTGCCTGAAGAAAGATGTGAAGAACTGGATCTAAACCTGATGGTAGGGAACAATACGTCCATTCATGAGACACAGTTCACTGTGACAGTTGATTTACTGAATGAAGAAACAACAACAGGAGTATCGGCTTTTGACAGAGCTCTCACTATTAAAGCGCTGGTTGATCCGTCAACCAAACCTACAGACCTTGGACGACCCGGACATATATTTCCTTTAAAAGCAAAATCAAAAGGAGTTCTGAGAAGGGCCGGACATACAGAAGCTGTTGTAGATCTGACACGATTTGCAAATCTCCGCCCCGGAGGCGCCCTGGTTGAGATAATGAATGATGATGGTTCTATGGCGAGGTTAAACGATCTTGTTAAGATCAGAGAGAAATTTGATATAAAAATAATTGCAATTAAGGACCTTATCAAATATACTCTTGAAAGAGATTCAATTATAGAGAAGGGTGACAGGGTTAAACTACCAACCGAAAGTGGAGATTTCGAATTTATCCCTTTCCGTCAGACCAGTAACGGTATTGAACATGCCGCCCTTGTAAAGGGCAAATGGACAAAAGATGAGCCGGTTCTGGTCAGACTTCATTCTTCATGCTTTACCGGCGATATTTTTGGGTCTATGCGATGTGATTGCGGACCTCAGCTAAAGAAAGCTATGTCAATGGTTGAAGCTGAGGGAAAAGGGGTAGTTATTTATCTTAGCCAGGAAGGCAGAGGAATAGGTCTCCTTAACAAGATAAAAGCTTACAAGCTTCAGGATGAAGGAATGGACACTGTGCAGGCAAATCTGAAACTTGGATTTGGTGAAGATGAGAGAGACTATGGTGTTGGCGCAAGTATAATGAGGGAACTCGGACTTGGAAAAGTACGGCTTATTTCAAATAACCCTGTGAAAAGGGCAGGATTGGAGGGTTACGGGATAAAAATTGTTGAAACAATACCTCTGATAATCGAATCGAATCCTCACAATAGGTTCTATCTTGAAACAAAAGCAAACAAAATGGGACATAATCTTACATGTTATAAACATCTTGCCAAGGATTAACAGTTATTCTATTTATATGATAATAAACCATTTATGAAAAATCTCAGGATAGTATTCATGGGGACTCCTGAGTTTGCAGTGGCTACGCTTGGCTCATTGCTTATGAATGGGGCCAATGTGGTAGGTGTAGTGACCGCTCCTGACAGACCTTCAGGAAGAGGCAGGAAAATAACAAAATCTGCCATAAAGATATTTGCCACATTCAGCAATCTCCCCCATATCATGCAACCTATTAATTTAAAGGATCCTGAATTTATTAGTACCCTGAAAAAGCTGAATGCTGATCTTTTTGTTGTCGTAGCCTTTCGTATGCTCCCTGAAGAAGTATGGAAAATGCCGCCTCTTGGTACAATTAATCTTCATGCTTCACTACTTCCTGATTATAGGGGGGCAGCGCCGATAAATCATGCGATTATAAACGGAGAAACAACAACGGGTGTTACAACATTTTTTATTGATGAAAAAATAGATACAGGAAATATACTATTCAGAGAAGAAGTACATATTTCACCTAACGAAAATGCTGGTGATCTTCACGATAAGTTAAAGATCCTTGGAGCGAGGCTTGTAATCAAAACACTGGCTTATATTACTGCCAACAAGGTGAATACATTATCTCAGACAAATCTTATTAAACAGGGAGAATCTACGAAACTTGCCCCGAAGATCCATCCTAATGACTGTATTATTGATTGGAACAACGACCAGGTTAAAATCCACAATTTAATCAGGGGCCTTTCACCTTATCCTTGTGCAAAGTCATGGTTCAAAAATGAATCCACAACAATTTCATTCAAGATCTTCGAGAGCCAGCCGGAAATTGAGAAACATAATTTCGAACCTGGAACAATAATCTCCGATGGAAAACATTATTTAAAAATCAGTTGTAAAAATGGATTTTTGAATATTATCAGTCTGCAGCTTGAAGGGAAGAAGCGGATTGGTACTGTCGACTTCCTCAGAGGATTCAGAATAACAGAATTCACTATTCAGGTTAATAAACCGGCTTAATGCTTCTCAACCAAATCTTTTTACCACCTTCGGGTTCTGTGCCTTCATCCATCCTGTTCATTTCATAAAGTCTCTTAAGTTTTATACCGAAGCGCTGGGAAATAAGGTACATTGTATCTCCCTCCACAGTATTATAATACTCTTTCCCGGGTTCTGCCTTATCCCTTTTAGGCTGAATATATAATATTTGTCCGGGGATGAGTTGAAAATCATTTTTAAGTTCATTATATTTAGAAAGTTCCCATCTAAGTAATTGAAACTCATTTTCAAGTTTTTCTCTTGTATCTCCATCCTTAACAATAATATATTGTATCCTGTTATTCTCCAGAACTCTCTGAAGGTGAGCCGAAACGGCCGGGTTCCCATTTGAAAATTTAATAGTTTTTTTAGTGCTATCCCCGGAATGATTTATAACACGCACTTTCACAGTGTCGGTGATATGTGGCGGCAAGTTGGCTGCAATATACCCACGATCAAAATTCCAGAGATTGTTTTCTTCAATAGTCCTGATCAGCATATTCGGATAATCAGGATTTGTTGCATAACCAGCCTTTTTCAAGCCATGGGCCCACGCTTTGTAATCAGTGGAATTCAGACTGAAAAGGAAACTATATCGGGATACAGATTTTAGAAAATCAGAGTGGTCATAAAAAGACTCCGCCGCCCTGCTGTATTTTCTGAAACACTCATTTCTTTTGTTATCATTATGGGTGAAGGTAGGTCCTGTCCAATTATCATGACATTTGATTCCAAAGTGATTATTTGCTTCTCTGGCAAGAGTGCTATGTCCGCAATCAGATTCAATAATACCCTGAGCCAGAGTAATACTCGCGGGGATACCTGTTCTCTTCATCTCTGAGACTGCAAGGTCCCAATATAAATTTACATAATCCTGAACCGATTGATCAGGTGTTGAAGATGAAACCAGCGGTTTATAAGCTTTGCATGAATACAGAAATGATAATAAAATCAAACAAAGAACGGGAAATAGTCTGTTACGCATCAAGATTAATTTACGTCAAAAATAAACAAATATCACTACCTTTATACTCAAAACTAACTAAGCGTGTAATGATTAGAACGAACAATATATCATTTTCATATACGGAGTATGAAAAAACTGAAGAACTTGAATCCGATGACAGGGAACTTGTTATTGCTGCCAGAGAAGCAGCCTTAAATGCGTATGCTCCCTACTCAAATTTCAAAGTTGGAGCAGCGATCAGGCTGGAGACCGGAATAATTGTAAAGGGAGCAAATGTAGAAAATGCAGCCTTCCCTTCCGGAATATGTGCTGAGAGGAGTGCCCTTTCCAATTCTATATCAAATCACCCTGAAGATAAACCCGTTGCTTTGGCTATAGCCGCTATGACAGAAGAAGGGTTAACCGATGATTTTCCCGCTCCCTGCGGAAATTGCCGGCAGGTAATTGCCGAAGAGGAGTCAAGGACAGGAAATAAGATAAAAATAATTCTCGCGGGGAAAAATAAAACACAGATTATTGATGGAATCAGCTGCCTGCTTCCTTTGCAATTCAAAGGGAAGAATCTGAAGATTAATCTTCCCTGACAATTAACTGGAAACCGGCTCCATGGATATTTTTAATATTCAGATCGGGATCTTCCGATAAGAACTTTCTGAGTTTTGTTATGTAAACATCCATACTTCTGGCTGTAAAATAATCATCAGAACCCCATATTTTCTTAAGAGCCATTTCCCTGCTTATCAATGCGTTGGGATTAATGGCCAATAGTTCCAGTAATTGTGCCTCCTTCGGAGATAATTTTTTTTCGTCATTACCAATAGTCAAAGTCCTCAACTTTGAATTAAAAACAAACTTACCTATTTCATAAAAATCCTTTGTTCCTGATTGAAAATCACGTCTTAAAATTATTGCCCGTATTTTTGCAAGAAGTATATCAGTATCAAATGGTTTGGTTACATAATCATCCGCTCCTACGCCATAGCCTTTTAGAACATCCTCTTTCAGCTTTTTAGCGGTAAGAAAAATTATCGGGACTTCATTGTTAATCTGTCTTATCTCATTTGCTATGGTAAATCCATCTACATGAGGTAGCATAATATCTAGGATACAAACATTAAAGACCCCTTTCCTGAAATGATCAATTGCGTATTTTCCATCATCGACCCACTCAACAGAGTAGTCATTAATTTCAAGGTATGATTTAAGAACCGATCCAAAACTTAAATCATCTTCAACAAGAAAAATCTTAGCGGGTTTGTTGCTCATATCTAATTATCCCAGTTAAATGGTAAATATATTTCGAACCTGCTTCCTTTACCAGGTTCACTGAAAACCTGTATACTGCCCTTATGGGCTTCAATTATAGACCGCGCATAATTTAAACCAAGGCCGAATCCCTTGACATCATGCACGTTACCAGAGTTTTGACGATAGAACCGTTCAAATATTTTACTTTGAACTGCTTTCGTCATACCTATTCCTTTATCCTCAACGTATAAAATTACGCCCTTTTCACGATTACTTGTTGTGATATTAATCTCAGGCAAATCAGGTGAATATTTAATTGCATTGTCAAGAAGGTTGTTTACCAGATTCGTAAGATGCTCAAAATCACCATATATAAATGGTTCTTCAGCATTAAGGTTAAGGTTGATCTTCCCGTTTCTTTGATGAACCTGTATTTCAATTGTTTCCAGCACATGTTCAATAATGGTATGAAGAGAGACATTTTCGTACTTAAATTCTATCTCCTTTTTGTCGAGCGATGCTATCTGAAGAATTGTTTCCACCTTCTTATTCATCCTGCTGTTTTCTTTCTTGATCATACCGATGAAATGTCTGATACTGGCCTCATCATTAATGACCTTAGAATTAGTTATAGTATCTGCTGCAAGAGAAATGGTGGCAATTGGAGTTTTAAACTCATGAGTCATATTGTTTATAAAATCAGATTTCATCTCTGAGACTTTTTTCTGTCTTATTATAAAATAGAGACTTAAGGCAAATGTTGCAAGTATGAAAAGTGAGAATAACATTGAACCTCCCAGTATCCATACCATTGATCCGAGTACATAATTAGTCCGTTCAGGGAAAATTAGCGAAAGAAAAAGATCCTGTCTTATAATATTGTCGGGAAACAATCTGACCCTATACATACTCTTCAGAAAATCACTTTTTTGTGATTTTTTAAAAGTTCCGTCCTGAACTACACCGTTTTTGATTATGGCATATTCATAAGGAGTGTGTATACCGGTATATGCAAGAGTTTGTTGAAGAGTGTAATCAATCTCCTTATTATCAAGTTCGAGGGTCTTTTCCCACTGGTAAATCTCATTGATCATCTCCTCACTCATGTTCTGAAACTCATTTGATCTTTTTTTAACCCAATCGAGAAATTCATTTTGTTTAATATATACTTCCCTGGAATTTGTATTAAAATTTTCTCCTTTCCTGATTATGTTAATCTTACCAGATTTATCAGGAGAAGAAACCGCATATGTGACTGAATCAGAAACAACTGAAGTGTCATTGGTGATAGTATAAGATTTGTTTACTCTGGTGACTTTATCTTTATCACTACTACCGGTAACAGACTGGTTTGTAATACTTAAACTGAATTTTTCCCCTGGATCTGATGAATAGCTACCGATACTAAGATATCCGGTAATATTGTTTGAGGAATTATTGAAAGGAATCGGTTCAACAGGCATGAAGTTATTAAAGAAATTCATCTTCCTGGAAGACTCAATGGTATTTGCCGCATTATAGAGACTAATACCTACTGTGTTGTTGAAACTTTCATTCTGTATATCAATAGCTTTCATTATCCATACGATCTGAACCCAGATAATGCCTATGATGGATAACAACATCATGAGAATAAGTCCGGCAAATTTCTTCCTGTTCATAGTACAAAAATATATCATAAAGTCGTTAATAAAGAAGTATTTAACTTTTCATTAACTCTTATTAACCGAATATTAGCTCTGAAATACCTGCATACCAGTAATTTTGATCCGTTATAAATGAAATAAGGAAAAATGATGAAACCAGGAGAATGGAGATGGTAAAGGAAATCGAAAGCAAGCCTGGTGTTAATTGATCCGGGGATTCCGGCTCATTTTTTTATGTAATAGAATCCATAAAAACAGGCCAGATATCGCCCTCGGGAAAATGGGCAATGATATTCACCGGTTCTTTTTTTACCGGATGAATGAACTCCAGCCGGCGGGCAAAGAGGCTTATGCCGCCATCATCATTAGAACGTGCAAAGCCATATTTCAGATCGCCTTTGACAGGGCACCCTATTTTAGCCAGCTGAGCTCTTATCTGGTGGTGTCTTCCGGAGTGAAGTTCCACTTCAAGGAGATAATATCTTTCTGATCTTCCCAATAACCT
>PMNJ01000050.1 GCA_003162595.1 Bacteroidales bacterium
TCCAGCTTTGGGAGACTGTCATATGTACAGATGAATTTTTTAATCGATGCTTTTTTAATATAATCCTGGATTTCTGAAGAACTTGTATCTCCCCAAACTGGCAATATGGAGTGATTACTTCTTTCATTCGGATATTGATCAGCTTTGTTCAATGCAAGAGTAATAGTTGGCACTGCAAGTACCACGTTCCTATTATTCTCCAAGGCGACAGTAGTCATGCCGCATGCACAAATGCTTTTATCTATATATCCTGAAGGAATAACGCTCATTGATTCTGATGCAAACTCAGTATCATAATTAAATAAAATCTGTTTCATTTTTCGTGTAATCTTAAATCTGTTAATACTTATTTGATATAGGGGGCAGTTTTTGTGTCAAAACCCACCTTTATATAGACTTTTTCAGAAATATTGCCCTCAGAACTGAAAAAAATAGTCTTGAAAATAGACTGAAGGTTTGACAAGCTTCTTTAATAAGAAGTTCTGGAGATAATTTTAAAATATTTTAATGAAATTAAAGGTAAATTCGATTCTATCTTCAATACTCTTATTATAGTTGAATATCAGTAGAATAGCAACCTTTCCATTGCCAATTACTTGACATTCGTAATAAATAAACTCCTGAATGATTCAGAGCTAAAATTGTGTCCCGATTGCTCGCTCAGGATCATTCGCCCGGCTTTCATGTTTTCTGCAGACTGCCCTCCGGGTAAAAGGTAGGTCCAGTCTCTTTGTGTTGGTTCCTGTTGCTCCATGGTTAAGTGTTATAAATTTTATGGTAGATAAATAATATTTCAATAAGCGATTGAGAGAGTCAAAATACAAGCTCGCTCCATTAATTATTATAGTCAAATTAAAGTTAGATAACAACCTTATTATGATTGTTTTATAATAATTATTGAGAATCTTGCCGGTTTCAAAAAAGGCCGATCGAAAGTCGTATATCAGAAGCCTCTTTCGTCTGATATTATTATAGTAAAAATCGGAGCCTGGAACAACACTTTTGTCTTATGAAAGGGCATAAAAAGTAGGCTCTAAATCCACATTATTGTATTTCCACCAGGAGTGTCGTTTTCCATTGCGTGCCTTTTATGCTTATCAAATTTTTTATCTTTAAGAGATTGATAGACCCGGATTGAATGGAAAATGATAGGCTTATTCCGGTCTGACTATTTTATGTGTACCAATGGAAAAATGAAAATGGAGAGTAAAATTGCTAAATGGCAGGCTAAGACTTTCTGGTATATTTTTGGAATTGCCTTAATCGGGTCTGTTCTTGAAATAATATCATTCTTTATGCAATTAGCAACAAAAGGCCCCACCAGTTAAATCAGGGCTATGAGGTGTAAATAATTTGCTTTGCATCTAGCTACTTCTTAAATTTGATTAAACTTGAGATTATGAAAAAACTTTTATTTGCTATTATCTTAATACTTGGGGCTTGTACTTCAAATAAAGAGAGTCTCAAAAAACAAGAGATTCAAACACAACAAAGTGATTCCGAACAACAAAAGAACGCGAAGGATGAACTTACTCGTAATCGAAATCATAGCCTTACTATGAACCTAATCGAGCGATTTCCATCAGCTCTTCGAACTGATTCAATACAAGATAAGTTTACATATTATTTTCAGTACCTTTTAAAAAAGTCTTCTAACCTTCTTCTTATCGAAGATGCTAATATAAAAGATATTGAAGAAATTGATGGGAAGGTTTTTCTGTTAGTTTATAATGATGATCCTGCTATAGTTGGTAGATTTCTTGTTAATTCACAATTATCAATCCGTCTTCTTCAAGAATTGAAACCTACTGATATTGACAAAGATTGTTGTCTTGTTGCAAAAGTTAATGAAATAGTTCCAATACGAGGAGGACCAGCAGTCTATGAAAAGAGCTTAAATGATTTTGTACATATAAGTTTCGCTTCCACAAGTAGCACATCCTATTTCATAAATGGTGAATTAATAGATTTTTACCTGTTAACGTATTAGTTCAATCAGGCTTTTTCCAGTCCAAAAGTGCATATTTACTGCGGATTACGGCTATAAAACAAAAAACCCCCTGAATTTCTCCAGAAGGCTTAGTTCCACGAGGCTGTTAACCCTGTGCAGTTAATTTATATTCATTACGGTTGGCTTAGTTTTAATTTGCATAAGCCTCTATACATATAGTCTCACACCCACCCAAACTCACTATAAATCGAGCATTGGACGGCTTGCCCCCAGCTATCTGTCTCTTACAGATGCTCCGGACTTGTTCTTTTGCGATGGCTCTTGCTCTTTGGGGTATTAGACCCTGTATTTCAACAAGTAACCTTCACTGAGAACATTTAAAACGGAATCACTGATTATGATTTTCATAGTACGTTGAAGATTTTATCTGCTTGTTGTTCAAACTGAGGCACTGGGTAGGCGACTATGTCACAGTATCCGTCACTCAGAATTACCTTGCAGACCGTACTAACTGAAAAATTATTTTCAGCTATCAACTTTTTGTGATTATACCGAAGTTTTTCAAGGATTCGGTCCTTGGCTCGTTGATCGCTACAGTTTTGGTGCTGTGCGACATACTCTATAATGAGAGTATTCAAGTCTTTTTTATTGATTAAAAAACTCATTTTTTCAGTTATTATTGATTAAAAAAATTAATTACCGTATCTAAAAGGAAACTTGGTAATGCTGTTTGCCATATAGCTTCGACGGGCATTCCTTTAAACCTCTTCGGAGACGGGTATTACCAACTATTTTCAAAGAACTACGGCTTATACGGAGAGATACCTGTACTTGTTACGTTTTTCAGTTAAAGTTGCTGTAACGTCGGAAAGTCTGGTATCGGCTGAACTTTCTTAACTGGTTTTCTCTTTTTCGGCAAGGTGGAATCCGAAGTATTATAAATACATGGAGAAAAAAGCTATAGCAGATAAATACAAGGAGACTCATCCTGGTAAAGACCAGTCTCTTTTAGTGTCATCGTATTATTGGGAAGCAGATAAGGAACTTATGAATTTAAACAATGAGCTCTTTTCCTCAAATCTCACTCTTAAGAAAAATGCAAGGATTATTATTAAGAAGGCAATGATGAAGGGCCCAATTCTGGCAAATATTGAAAATAAAGAGAAAACCATCTCCTACTACCTGGGACTTCAAGCCAAGAGCGTTAATGCCAGCAAAGATAATAGTAAATCAAATAAAGGAATTCAGCAAAGTAAACGGCAGGCTGTTATAGATGCGTACAAGGTAGATCCTAAAAAACCGATAGTCCAGATTGTACTTGAGATTTCACCGATTATCAATGTTACCAGAAAGACCGCTTCTAAATATATTAAAGAATATGAAATGGGTAAAAATAACCCTATGAAAACAACAATATAAGTGTCTCTTTTCTTCATATATTGTTGTTTCTGGCAGGTTAAAATTACCCATATTAGCGTCTCCTATACCAGGGAGACATTTTTAGAACAACGTTTTGATATCTATCCTGAGTCTGTTACTCAGGTTTTACTTCAGTTATCTCTGTAATTACCTTCGGTCTGAACCATTCCAGTTCTGCTAGCTTCTCCTTACCTTGGATGCCTCTCAGCCCTATATAAGCATCGAAGCTGTTTAATGTGCGCCAGCCGCCCATCAACATTATTAAATTGATTGGAGTATGAGCTAATACCTGTAATACAGCAAATGTTCGTCTTCCAGTGTGAGAAGCCACTTCATCACACTTATTCTTTGAAGATTTGATCTTCTTTCCACCTTTAGTGATTCTGGAGTTAAATACACCAGTTATCTTAGCTTCTTTACACACTTCCTTGAGGTATTTGTCGTACTTCTGAATTGACATCATTTTTGGTAAAGTTCCATCATATTTAGTCAGAATCTCCTTAACTTTTGGGTGAACAGGGATATGACATTCTATATCACTTTTTTCTCTAAAAAATGTAATCATTCCGTCTTCTATGTTATTAAAAGTTACTTTTGTAATATCAACATAAGCCGCACCAGTATAGCACTGTATCACAAAATAATCTCTTACTTTATCTAAATGTCCTACTAGTTTTACATTTGCAATTTTATCAACTTCTTCTTGAGTTAATGACAAATTTTGTGAGATTTCATCCTTTCTTTTGAATTTGGTATAATCTGTAGAAGTATGAAGCTTTTGGTCATAAGCCTTACCGATTATATTCTTTATATTCTTCCATTGACCTGAGATAGTTTTTACTGCCAGATTACAGTCAATCTCTAAGAATCTACCAAACTTTTCATAGAATGCCATATCAAGCTGACTAAAGGTAGGCTCATTACCATCAAAGTACTTCTCCAGCCTCCTGTATGTAGTCTGGTAAGATAAACCTGTAGATTTCTTATCCAGAATGAGTAAAGTGTAGTAATCCTTTAAGAATGGCATGAAGAGAGCTCCTGTAGGCTTGATTAAGCGTCTTCCTAGCACTTTCTCATCATATATCTCATACAGTCTAATTAAGTTCCCTCCCTTCTCTGTGAGCTCCTTTACAGCCTCATTTAGTATCTGCTCCAGATGTTTCAGCTCGGAGTTAACTACTTTCCCTTCATACATCACCAAGTTGTTATTAGCTCTGTACTTATCAGCATTCCATTTATCTGCCGGTACTTTTAGCCCAGTTGACCTTCTAAATCTCTTACCATCAACCGTCTGCTCAATGTAAATTGTGTTATACTTAGTGTCTCTGTAGAAGCTAGCCATGTTTTTTATTATTAGTTTGTGCCTACGAAGATAGGAATATTATCTTGAATTTATGCCAGAGCTCTGGCTGAGCTATGGTATATTGGAGGCATATTTAACAATTACAACCCTAATTTCAGAAACTTTTAAACAGCCTCGAATGTACAGTATAACAGCTATATACAATAAATAAAGCCCACATTTCTGTGAGCTTCTCGGTGATCCAGCTGGGATTCGAACCCAGGACCCCATCCTTAAAAGGGATGTGCTCTACCAACTGAGCTACTGAATCAAATTATACCTGCAACATAAGCCAGGATCCTTCCGCAAAGCGGAATGCTCTACCAGCTGAGCTACTGAATCCTCCCTATTTTTGCGAGTGCAAATGTATGATAATTTTATTTTAAAGCAAAAGAATAGAACAGTTTTTAATTAGCATTGTCCCATTTTCCCCGATAAAATAAATCGTCCTATGTGTAAATGATTTATTATTAAATATTTTCTACCTCGACAGAACCGGGATCTGCCTGTTTATTGATTCTTCCAGCGATATTAAAGTTTCGGTACGAACTATACCAGGAATGTTCTGAATTGTATCCGTCAATATCATTCGGAGATGCTCATTATCACGTGTATAAACTTTAATGAACAAGGAATAATTACCTGTGGTATAATGACATTCAATAATCTCGGGAATATCTTTGAATTTTTCAACTACTTCCCTGAAATGACCCGGATGATCGAGAAATATACCAATATAAGCACATGTCTTAAAGCCTACCATCACAGGATCAACCTTAAATTCCGATCCTCTTATAACGCCAATACGTATCAGCCGCTGAACTCTCTGATGAATTGCAGCACCAGATACTCCACAATCCCTCGCAACTTCAAGGTAAGGAACCCTTGCATTTTTCGTGATAATATCGAGAATCTTCTTATCAAGATTATCAATTTGTAAATTTTCAGACATTTTTATAGTAGTTAATTAATAGATTCAAACAATATGTTTTTATTTTCTTACAAATTTAAAGGAAAAATGAGAGAATGTTATAATCAATAATAAAATGTATAAACAAATTTTATCACGATTCCGGTAAGACTAGTCAGAACGATTAATATACCCTATAATTTCTTTAATATCGGAAAATCCCTTTCTTTCAAGAAAATCTTCTATTCCCTTAAGTATATTTATGGAAACCTGAGGATCAATGAAAGAAGCTGTTCCTATCTGAATCGCACTTGCTCCGGCAAGCAGGAATTCCAAAGCATCAGAGACAGACATGATACCTCCCATCCCGATAACCGGGATTTTTACTGCATTCGCCACCTGCCATACCATCCTCAATGCAATTGGTTTTATTGCCGGACCTGAAAGCCCGCCGGTTATTGTTGAGAGAGCAGGCCTCATCTTTACAACATCAACTGACATCCCTAGTAGAGTATTAATTAACGAGATTGAATCTGCACCTTCCTCTTCAACAACTCTTGCAAAATCAACAATATTTGTAACATTGGGAGACAATTTAACAATAAGCTTTTTAGAATAAACTGCCCTGACCTCTCTGGTCACTTCACGGGCCGAAACAAGATTTGTTCCGAAAGCCATTCCTCCCATTTTCACATTCGGACAGGATATATTCAACTCAATGGCAGGTATCTTTTCCAGTTTGTCAATTCTTTCAGCCAGAGCAATATAATCTTCAATATAACTTCCGTTTACATTAACAATAAT
>PMNJ01000303.1 GCA_003162595.1 Bacteroidales bacterium
AATTTACCCAATAAAAGAGGGTTTTGTTACAGGAATAATCAGTGATTTTCATTTTAAATCACTGCATAGTGAGGTAGAACCATTATTTCTTTATATGAGAGATAGTACTTCTAACTACCTTACCGTGAAATTAAGTACAATTGGCATTTCAGGTTCAGTAGATTATATAAAGAGGCTTTGGAATAAAATGGTACCCGATAGTCCTTTTGAATATTTTTTCTACGACAATTTTTACGATCAACTGTATAAAAAAGAGGCAACGTTTGGAAAGATCATCTTCATCTTTTCATCAATTGCTATTCTAATAGCTTGTATGGGTCTATTCGGTCTGGCAGCTTTCTTTTCCGAAAAACGGACAAAAGAAATAGGGATCAGGAAAATAAACGGAGCAGTGATCACCGAAGTATTAATAATGCTTAACAGCGAGTTCCTAAAGTGGGTGGTAATCTCTTTTGTAATTGCAACTCCGGTCTCCTGGTTCGCCATGCATAAATGGTTACAGACTTTTGCATATAAAACGGAATTAAGCTGGTGGATATTTGGATTAGCCGGAATAATTGCACTTGTTATTGCCTTATTAACAGTGAGCTGGCAGAGCTGGAGGGCGGCAATGAGGAATCCGGTCGAAGCTCTCCGATACGAGTAGTGAGGAGAGCGGAGATCCTCGATAGCGAAGCGTATCGGGATGGAGGCGCTGAGATATGAATAACCTACTTCCGATCCCCTGGTGTTTACCCCCCATTCTCCCCAAGGGGGGGGTTAACTCACTTAAGTTTTAAAGTCCCTCCCTCCTGGGGGAGAGATTTAGAGAGAGGCAAAGCCCCCCTGGGGGGTTTGGGGGTGAAAAAAGAAGAAAATAGACATTTATGAAATAACAAAACAACACAAAAGATATGAAACACCTTTTTAAAGCAATCATACGGAGTTTTATACGGAAGCCATTGACAAATCTGATCAACCTTTTGGGTTTATCGATCAGTCTGTCACTAGTAATAATCCTTTCTGTATATTGTTACAGTGAACTTACAACTGACAGTTTTCAGAAAAACGGGGAAAGAGTTTATTTATATGGATTGGAAGACCATATATATACACCTGGCATCCTTAAAGAACATATTGATGAAAAGGTTCCAGGAGTAGAATCTGCTGTGCGGATAAGTGGAACATGGGAGGCTCCGGTATTCCAGACTGAAAACAGGGAACCCATTACATCAGACCTTGTTTTTGCGGATGAAGATTTCTTTAAACTTTTCACTTACAAATTCGCTGAAGGGAATGTTGAAACTGCGCTGAAGGACCCTCTGACAGTAGTAATTACAAAATCACTATCACATAAACTTTTCGGTAATGATATCGCTTTGGGTAAAATCATTAAACTGAACAACAACAAAGGCCTTACAGTTAGTGCAGTCGTTGAGGATCAAAATGCTAATTCCTGCCTTAACTTCAGTGCGATTACAAATATTGCCACCAGGAAAATAGTACAGGAGAACGGGGGTGAGTACACAGAATGGGGATGGTGTGATTTCCAGACATTTCTTCTTTTAAAAAAAGGTGTTAATCCTGAAGAAACCACAAAAGTGATTCTGTCCCTTTTCCCACAAGAAAATCAAAAAGATTATTTAAACACAAAACTGACTCCGTTTAAAAAAATCTATTTTTCGAAATTTTCACTTTTCGGAAGTGATTATCTGATATCCGGTGACAGGAAGAAAGTCCAGATTTTAGTTCTTGTCGCTTCTCTGGTTTTATTGATTGCCCTGATCAATTTCATAAACATCTCATCATCCCAGTGGCAGGAAAAAATAAGACAGACCGGGGTAATGAAGATAATCGGGGCAAAACCATATTCAATACTCGGCAATACGCTTGCAGAGTCTTTCCTGTTCTTTCTGGCAGCCCTTTTTATTGCAATTGAACTTGTCACTGGTATCAATCCCTTCATCAGGGACTTTGCAGGGATTTACTTTAATCAGAAACTCATATATGCCCCCGGCTTTATTATTGTTTCTCTGGCAATTATCATTGTATTAAGTGTTGGTTTCAGTATCATTCCTGCTTTAAGGATCTCTTCCTCCCGGGCAGTTGATAATCTGAAGAAAACAACCAGGCCAGATAGAACCAACTTCTCCTTCAGAGGGATACTTGTCACTATGCAGTTTACAATTGCCATTGTGCTGATCGCCTTTACTGTCCTGGTACAAAAGCAGGTCCAATTCGGGAGCAGCGATCTTGGATTTAACCAGAATAACATTATAGGCATTAAGTTGACTGAGCAACTTAGTCAGAAAAAAGATGTTCTTAAAAATCTCCTGAAAGAAAAGTCTGCTGTTAAACAGGTTACATTTTCGCAGTATTTCCCAGGCAAAATTATATCATACTGGGGATCTCAGTTAATACTTAACGGAGAAAAGAAAAACGTAAATTTTGATACATTCAGCGCAGATGCGGGATTCTTTGAAATGCTAGGACTTCAATTGGTCTCGGGGCGTTTATATGCCGAGGATCTTTCCTCAGATAAAAAGAAGATTGTGGTAAATGAAACGTTCCTCCGGGAAAATAATTTAATCAATCCACTTGGAGGGACAGTAAATATGGGTATGATGAACCAGGAAGGTCCCAGTGCCGAAATTATAGGTGTTATAAAAGATTTTCATTACAAGCCTGTAAATCAGCCCATTGGTTCTCTCGCAATAAGAAATGATTCTTATGCTTCATATTGTCTCATAACCATTCAAACAAAAGATTTTATTTCACTTAAAACAACAATTGACAATATAAAGAAAACAGTTGCCGAATTGTCACCTTCATTTCCTGTAGAGGTTAGTTTTTTGGATCAGGCAATACGCGATATGTATCAATCTGAACTCAGGTTCCGCCGGATATTTTCCTTATTAGCCAGCTGTGCAATAGTAATTTGCTGTCTGGGTATCCTGGCTATGTCAATATTTGCATGTCAGCGCCGTGTTAAGGAAATTGGAATCCGTAAAGTAAACGGGGCCAGGATCTCCGAAATACTTGCAATGTTAAATATGGATTTTATAAAATGGGTGGGAATCGCTTTTTTAATCGCCTGCCCTATTGCATGGTATGTCATGCATAAATGGCTTCAAAGCTTTGCTTACAAAACAGCTCTCAGCTGGTGGATACTTGTTCTGGCAGGAATAATTGCCCTGGGAATAGCTTTACTTACAGTCAGTTGGCAGAGTTGGCGGGCGGCTACGAGGAATCCTGTGGAGGCATTGAGGTATGAATAGTCAGAATCCCATAATTAATACTAAATAATATGATTTGGTATAATATTAAAATAGCTATAAGGAATTTTAATAGTCAGAAGAAAATTTCTTTACTTAATCTTTTGGGATTATCTATTGGAATGACAGTTGCCATCCTTATCTTCTACTTTGTCTATTTTGAAAGAAGTTACGATAATTTCCACAAGGATAGTAATCTGATTTACAGGATAATCTCAGTTGATAAGGGAACAGGCGGAACAGACTACTTCGCTTCTACTCCCCTTCCATTACCTGACGTAGTCAGAACGGATATCAAAGATGTCGTTATGTCCACAAGTCTGGCTAATTTTTTGAGGGAGGATGAATCAGTACTGGTTGACAACCAGCCTTATTACAATCTGACAGGATATACCACTGACTCCTGTTTTTTGAAAATGTTCAATTTTCCGCTGATAACCGGAGATCCTAAAACTGTCTTTGACAACCCTGGATTGGTTGTCATCACCCAAAGTACCGTAAAGAAATTATTCGGGAATCAAAACCCTATGGGTAAAGAGCTTACAATTGATAAATCTAGTTTTACAGTGGCAGGCATTATGAAAGATTTGCCGGAGAATTCTATTTTTAAATTCGACCTTCTGGTTTCACACCTCATATTGAATAAGATGCATCCTGACCTTGATCGGTTATGGTACTGGGGAGGTCCGATGACTTTTATAAAGATTCATCCCAGTCAGAATATCGCATCAATAAAAACAAATCTATCATTGATTCCTGATAAATATTTTCCTGATTATCTCAAAGGCAGAGAATCTTATGAAATTCAGCCTCTTGAAGACTGTCATCTTGACAATCGTGTTTTGCGTGACCTCAAACCTACAGTCTCATCAGAATATCTTAACATATTAATGCTGATAGCGATCGCTGTTTTATTTATTGCCTGTGCCAATTTTGTCAATCTCTCTACAAGTCAATCGGAAAAAAGAGCCAGGGAAACAGCAATACGAAAACTTTCAGGTGGCGGAAGGTTTCAGATAACCTGTTTATTTATAGGTGAAGCTGTTACACTCTCATTGATTGCTCTGGTTGTGGCAATTTATATGTCAACATTGTTTTTGCCATGGTTCAATATTTTAGCACAGCGCAATTTATATATCAATTTCTCCAATCCCTGGATAATTCTGTACATTCTTCTTTTCGGGGTTTTTACCGGTATTCTCTCTGGTCTTTATCCGGCACTTTTTTTCTCAAAATATCGACCCATTGAGATGCTTCAGTCACGGATTACAACTATAAGAAACAAAAGTGGATTAAGGAAGGTGTTCATCATAATCCAGTTTCTGATTACCATTGTACTTATTTCATCCCAGCTGTTTATAGCCAAGCAAGTATCATTTATGAAGAATCACGATCTGGGGTTCAATGTAGAAAACCTTCTCTCGATTCCGCTTTATAATAATGAGGAAAACAAACGTTTGGCATTTGCCAGATTGCTATCCGCGAGCATTGAAAATGAGGCAACTACTTATGGCATTACAGGGATCACATTGTCTGAGAATGTTCCCGGGCAATTCTTCCCGAACAAGTTTGCGACAATTCCGGAAGGAGCATCTCAGGATGATTCGAAAGAGATGGTTGTAACATCGCTTGATGAGCAATTTGCAGTAGTATTTGATATTCCGGTTGTTATTGGCAGAAACCTTTCAGATACAATAGTATCAGACAGGTCGGCACATGTTCTGATAAACGAAAAGGCAGCCTTGAAATTTGGATGGGACAATCCTGTCGGTAAACATTTACGCTTTAAGCATGAAAAGGAATCGGTTACAGTTGTTGGTGTGTTGAAGGACTTTAATTTCAAATCGCTCCAAAGCCCGGTAGAACCAGTGGTCTATCGTTATGCAGGCGAAAACTGGCTGGCAGGTTATCTGACAATACGGGTTAATCCTGACAAATATTTGCAGACTATTAAATTCTTAAGGACAACCTGGGAAAAGTTAGCTCCGGGTGTACCTTTTCAATACTTTTTTATTAAAGACAAGTATCTTGAAAAATACCTGGGAGAGGAGCGGCTGGCAAAAATTGTCGGAACATTTGCTATGATAGCTGTATTTCTTTCTTGTCTGGGGTTATTTGCCATGATTGCCTATTTATCAGTCCGGCGTACTAAAGAGATTGGTATCCGTAAAATAAACGGGGCAAAAGTAATCCAGGTAATGATCATGCTTGGACTGGATTTTTTGAATTGGGTAACTATTGCTTTTGTTATAGCCTGCCCTATAGTCTGGTTGATCATGAACAGATGGCTAGAAGATTTTGCTTATAAAACTAAATTGAGCTGGTGGATATTTGCTCTGGCAGGAATAATTGCCCTGGGAATAGCTTTGCTGACAGTAAGCTGGCAAAGCTGGAGGGCAGCAACAAGGAACCCGGTCGAAGCTCTCCGATACGAGTAGTGAGGAGAGCGGAGATCCCCGATAGCGAAGCGTATCGGGATGGAGGCGCTGAGGTATGAATAGGTATGAGGTGTGAGGTGTGAGGTGTGAGGCAAGTACGAAACGCGAAACGCGAAACACGAATCGTAAAACAAGCAACCAGCAACAAGTAATAAGTAGCTCTTAATTAAAAATATATACCCTGAATTAAATGAACGGACAGTATCTTAAAATAGCAATCAGAAGAATCTCACGAAACTACAAATCCAACTTATTGATTTTTGTGGGTCTGGTAATTGGATTAACAAGTTGCCTGGTTATATATACCAAAATAAATTATGAATTAAGCTTTGACAACTATCACACGCAAAGTAAACATATATACAGGGTAGTGAGGGTTACATCGGGGCTGGAGTACACAAATGGAGGATTGGAATATCGAACAGGTGTTCATTTCCCTCTACCGGCTGCTTTTAAAAAATCAGTGCCGGAGTTACAGGATGTTGTTGCTATGTTTTACCTGTATGGACAGAAAATAAACATTCCGAACAGGGACAGTACCGTTGAAAAGTCATTTGTACTTGATGACGGCATAGTTATGACCGAACCTTCCTTTTTTAATATTTTTGATTTCGGGAAAACCGGGATAAAATGGTTGAGAGGTGAAGGCAAACAGGTTCTGGACAAACCATTTACTGCAGTTATTACAGAAACAACAGCTCGTAAACTCTTTGCAGATGAGGATCCTGTTGGTCGCGACCTGATAATAATGAGGACAAAATTCACAATTGAAGGGGTTATTCAGGATCTTCCTGAAAATACTGATCTCCCATTTAAGGTTTTATTGTCTCTTAGAACATTCTCAGAAAAGCTTTACCCTCGCTCTACCTCCGACTGGGGCAGCTTAAAAGACAACTATCAATGTTATGTGATTTTGAATAACAGTAGCGATGTAGCTTCAGTTGAAAAGAAATTCAAAGAAATTTACACTTCAAATGCCGGCACTGAAAGACTCGAGGGCCGGCAATTCAAATTACAGCCACTTTCACGCGTACACAAAGAGAGTCAATATGGAAATTATAACAACCGAACTGTTAGTGAAGGATTGCTTTTAGCCCTGACTCTTATTGGCACTTTTATATTTTTAATAGCATCCTTTAATTACAGCAACTTCTTTCTTGCCGAAACATTTAAACAAAAAAAACAAATCGCCTTAAAATTAATCCTGGGCAGTAAACCGGTTTCAATCTTTCTTCAGTTTTTTACAGAGTCTATGCTGGTCAATTTTTTCGCATTAGTTGTCAGCCTGCAATTTACGGTACCAATTATCAGAAACTTCTACTCATTTATTGACATTCCGCATGGATATAAACCACCAATAGGACTAAATGAATTGCTCTTCCTTTTGCTTCTTCTCTTTACAGGAAGCTTTCTTTCAGTGATATTTTCCATTTTCAATTTAAAACTCAGTTCCTTATCCTTACTATTAAAAAGGGCTGATTCCGGCAATACGGGAAAAGGGAACAATTTTGGAAAAGCGAGTGTAATTCTTCAGTTTGTTGTAGCCCAGACAGTTATAATTGCAACTTTAATTATTATCAAACAGATATATTTTATCAATCATTCCAACCTGGGTTATAATATTGAAAATATCATATACGCCAGACTGCCGGAAAATGCTGCTCCGAAACTAAACGCACTGGCAGCTGAACTGGTGTCGGTTCCAGACGTAAAGCAGGTCAGTTTCAGTTCCGTACATCCTGCGGAATCACAATCATGGAGTAATTTCAGCTTATTCATAAATAACGAAAAGAAAAGCATTGATGCTGAATTAAAATCCATTGATAGTTCTTATCTTAAATTATATTCATTCGATTTTCTGGCCGGACAAAACTTTACAGTCAGCGATACAGTTAATACTATCATCGTAAACATGGAATTTCTGACAGAACTGGGAATCTCAGACCCCAATAAAGCACTCAGCCTGAATATTCAGGGGATCGCAAAAGACGGCGCCTACATAAAAGGTGTGGTGAGAGATTTCCACTCCGGTTCTTTACATGATAAAATAAGGCCCTGCCTGTTCTATAATAATCCAAGGTCATTCAGTACCGTGAATATTAAAATGTCAACTATCGGAAACAATTCAGGAAGTAAATCCGGGATCTTACCAGGTGATATTGAAAGACTGAGTGAAAAATGGAAAAAGATCTTTCCTGATCAGGTCCATGAATATTATTTTTTGAACGACACTATAGCTAATTATTATAAATCAGAACATAAGGCACTAAATCTATTCCTTCTTTTTGCTGCAATTACGGTTTTTTTGTGTGTACTGGGGATATTAGGACTTTCATTAAGCATGAATGAGAGAAGAACCAAAGAGATTGGTCTCCGCAAAGTTAATGGCGCTAAAGTCATAGAGGTAATCATTTTACTTAATAAAGATTTTGTGAAATGGGTTTCCATTGCATTCCTGATAGCTATTCCGATTGCCTGGTTCATAATGCACAAATGGCTCGAAAACTTTCCTTACAAAACAGGACTAAGCTGGTGGATATTTTTACTGTCAGGGGTTTTAGCTTTAGTGATAGCATTGGTAACAGTAAGCCTTCAAAGCCGGAGAGCGGCAACAAGGAATCCGGTCGAAGCTATCCGATACGAGTAGTGAGGAGAGCGGAGATCCCCGATAGCGAAGCGTATCGGGATGGAGGCACTGAGATATGAATGATTTATCCTCATGATCTCCGGTTTTCACCCCCCATCCCCCCCAAGGGGGGGCTAAAAGACAAAGGGATTTAAAAGACCCCTTAGGTATTTAGGGGTAGAAATAGATGAGAGGAACAGGAATAATAGGTTTTTAAAGCCCCCCTTGGGGGATTTGGGGGTAAGAAAACAAAGGAAATTTGAAGTTATTGGAATAAAAATATTGTAAACAAACGTCTTAAAGCCCCCCTTGGGGGGTTTGGGGGTAAAAAACCTGGAAAATGAAAAAATTAACCAATCCTTTACTTATTCTATTCATGCTTCCTCTTCTGCTTTCCTGCCATCACAATCGCCTTAAAACCAATGAAAAAGAACTCGCAAAGGAGATCATCACTCAGGAAAAAGAAAAGGAAGATGCGGATAAAGTTGCCAATGAAAAAAAGCTGGCCGATACTCTGAATCGTCCTTCAAAAGGTTTCCGTTTCAAAGAGGACCGTTCTGTAGATCGTGCACATCCGCCTTTAGTAATTGATATTGCCGGTAATCTGAACAATGTAAAGGATATTAGCTTGTCTGATGTTGCCTCAGGCATTAGCTATGTTCGTATAGAACCAGTGCCTGATTCTGCGATTCCTGTGGATCTGAAATTCAATTGTTACCTGATGGATAACTATATAATTGCACGGAATTTATATGGAATTCATTTGTACTCAAAAGATGGTAGATACATACGCTCGGTTGTGAAAAACCAGTATACAGGGGTTAATGTAAAGGCTGGTTCCGTTATGTTCTTTAGCGACTATACAATGAAAGGTGGTGGCATGTCAGTATGGGCAGAAGGGAACAACCTGTTTTATAATTACAGAAATAACATTATCGGACAGAAATACATTATGGAGTACGATTGTTCCTCAACTCAACTTATCCCGGATTATAAATTTGATCCGGAAAAGCCTGATCAGATATCTGGGCTGGGAAAGATTGCCGTTGATTTGAATCATGGAAAAACAGAACCTCCAAAACCCCGTTCACACAATGGTATGTTCGGCGGACCAGTTGAATTTCTATTCTCGGAAAGAAGCGAATATATGCTTGATCAGCATTCATATGCTGTCCCTGTTTATGATAATAATATGATGGTAATTCTAAACAATAATGGTGATACTTTATCAACCTTTTCGATGTTGGAAAAACTGAAAAACTATACAAAAGAGTTGCAGCGGGGCACTGATTATGGTGCTCAGTATGAACATAATGGGAAATTATACTTCCGTCCTGAGTTTAATGATACGGTTTTCCAGGTGATTCCACCAAACAGGTTGCTGCCGGTATATGTATTAAAACTTGGAAATTATAAAGTTTCTAAACAACTGGGAGTTGATCCTGACTTTAATCTTACAGGCAAAATCATTCCTGGTGAGTGGGCTGAAACTAAAGACTATATATTCATGACATATACAAAAGACGATTATGATTGTCAGGTCACCCGAAAGAAGAAATCAGTGAAGATCTATCATGCAATATATTCAAAGTTGAATCATCAGTTATCTGTTATCAAAGGTGATCCCTATGATTATACTCCTGAGATACTTAAAAACAACTTTGATGGTGGAATGTCCGTCTGGCCATCTTCTTACATGATCGGTAATAATGGAGAAATGCTGATATCATTAAAAGGTATAGAACTGAAAAA
>PMNJ01000008.1 GCA_003162595.1 Bacteroidales bacterium
TAATCAATTTTGGTAATCTTTCCTGATTGGTCGATAGTCACGATGTATGCTGATTTTGAATCAAAAAATTTGCCTCTGACAAAATACCATTTGTTGTCTATTTTAAGGTGTTCTTTATATTTTTTATTACTCCAATCGGGCGGTTTAATTTTATCAAGTGCTGTCTCAAATACCTTTGCATCTGATTCATCTTTTAATGAAAAGTCACTTCGTATAGCTGGTAAAAGATCCATTATATTGAATTTAACCGGAAGATCTCCTTTAATAGTATATAAACCCACCACGTTATAAGTATATCCCCCTTCTCCGTCTAAAAATCCTGCCTGTATTGAATATATCGCATCGGAAAATACTTTTGAGAGGGTATCTGAGACAATCTTTTTATTATCACTGGTATAGGTTAATTTGGATTTAAAGTAATTATCGAAAATGAATTTCTCTTTTGTAGTAAGTTCCTGAGAAGCTGTTTTAAGGATAGGAAGGCAAATGATTGCCAATACAAAAATTAAGCGTTTCATAGCAATTTGATTTTTATCTAAGATATTTTATTTAAAAACGAATTCCAATTAATTCCGAAAGATCTTTTCTAGGTAAAAAGGTGTTCGGGTATGCTCTCTTTATGTTGCATATTGAAAATCTCATGTCTAAGGTATACAACATAAATTGCAACCCTCACTATTGATTAATGCGAGCCTCCGGCATCCAATTTTAATCGGCATTCGTGGGTTTGCATAAAGCAATATTTAATGACACAGCAAGGCCAAGCCTTACGGGTTATTGCATAAGCCTTGCTTTAGTCATTCAATTACCCCACTTCACATGCCGAAAATTGTCTGCTACTCGCGACGGCTCGCACTCGATTGAATTTGATGGAGGGTATTTAGGGAGCGATTTATAAGATAATTGATAGATGGCCTTTAGAAGAAGGTATTGGGAATTTGGTAAAAGAATTTTTTTTGATAAAATAAAATTGTATTAAACTTAAACAAGTCGTAATTTCAATGTCTGATAATCAAATATTAGATAAATTAAAGAAAGTTGAATTAATCAAACATATTAAGGATTATTTCAATCACCAAATTATAAATTTAAATCTTAAAAATTATGAAGAACTTATTTTTCTTTTTTTTGATTATGGTTCTTTTTCTATTTTTTAGTTGTAAAAAAAGCGATAATAAATCTGATGATCCCGGACATGGTATTGGTTATGAATACTGGGTAGGAGCTATTCCAAATTCATATTACGAATTTAACATTTTTGGTGAAAAAGGGTTGCAAGTAAAGGGGAAACCATTTATGGTATTAACTTATAACAGGACCACGGGAGATTATTTAGATTGTGAAATAGGATTAAGTGAAGTAACACAAACTAACATAACAACTCCGAGTGGGATTTGGGTGCCCCCAGATCCAACTCTTGATGCAAGTGTGATTGATTTTAAAGACAAGTTAGGTCTAAAGTCTCCTGTTGATCTTATGGTTGGATGGAACTCTACTTATGATTCAACAAAAACCGCTATAACTAATGGTCTAAAGAATTTTTCTTTTCGAGCAAACTATTCCATTGGTTTTGGGGGTGGATATAATGAAGAATGGAAATTTTCTTATGTATCTAATATAATGACTGGTGGTGTAAAGAATTTAGATATGAACAATTATATGGGTCGTGAATCGGAAAACAATGCATTCAATTTAATACCGAAATAAGAAAGGATAATATTGAAGTTATATTTATTAAGTTTGGGTTATCGTCCATCTGGTTATAATATATTAATAATGTTTTGTTGTTAAGATGGTTGCGATTAATTAGTTGATCTTTTAAAATATACTTAACATTTAGATTATTAATAATTTGTGTGTTTATAGTTAAATTATAAAGTAGATAGTTGACCCCTCTTAAATTTGACCTACCGTACCCTAAAACAGCACATTAAATAACAGATTCCTAATTGCAATTTATTTTAATACTCTATTGTAAAACATTAATTATGCAACTCAATTACTTGGGGTTTTGGGAGGTGAAAAATATTATTGTTTTTAATCGTTCTAAGGTTTAATTTTGGTAGGAATATGAAAGTCACAATAAGACACAAATGGGGAATTTGATAATTATATTGACAATTTTTCTCTTGATTACTGGATGCCATAAAGACGAACAAAATAAGTCTACCTGGATTACTCAACAAAGTGGAACAACTAGTCCTTTAAATGCGATATATTTCACTGATACTAATACAGGATATATTGTTGGTTATTATGGAACAATACTTAAAACCGTTAATGGTGGCACAACTTGGACTGCACAGACAAGTGGTACGCCTTATATTTTAACATCAGTTTTTTTCACTGATTCAAACATAGGTTATGCGGTTGGATGGTACGGAACAATATTAAAAACAATAAATGGAGGTATAACATGGACTGCACTGACAAGTGGTGTATCTTTTGCTTTATATTCAGTTCATTTTACAGATGCAAATACAGGCTATGTTGTTATAGGTGATTCAGGAGGAGGAATATTAAAAACCGTCGATGGTGGAACAACATGGACAATACAAGATAGCGGAGCAACTGTACCTTTATATTCAATTTTTTTTACTGGAAACACGGTTTGTGCCGTTGGTTTTGAAATAATGTTAGAATCAAACAATGGAGATTGGGCAGTTCAAAACAATTATATTTATACAAATAGTAATCTAAATTCTGTTTATTTCACCGACACCAATACGGGTTATAGTGTTGGTAGTGGCGGAACAATTCTTAATACAATAGACGGAGGTAAAACATGGAGAGCACAAACCAGTGGAACAACGAATGATTTATATTCAGTTTATTTTTCTGATGTCAACACAGGTTATGCAGTCGGTGGTTCACTCATTTGGTCTGATTCAGGTATTGACTTTGTAGGTAAACCTTACATTGGAACGATACTAAAAACAACTAACGGTGGAGCAACATGGACATCTCAATTAAGTGGCACAATTTATCGGTTATATTCAGTTTATTTTACCAATTTCAATACAGGCTATGCTGTTGGTGATGGGGGAACAATTTTAAAAACAATTACAAGTGGCGAATAGTCAATTTTTATCTTAAAGGGGATCAAAAGCCAAATTATTAGCCAATTGCTAAAATATAGAACTAATTCTTCTGAAATAGTACTTGCAATTCACAACCCCAATTTCCCAAAATATTTATCATACTGGCTATCAGTTATATAATGCATCATAAACCTCTCATTTCAGGTCATTTCTAGTGTGTTTCAACCACTTTCTATATCCTTATAGTATTCTGGAATTATAAACCGCAACAATGCTTTAAATCGCTTAATAAGAAGCATTTAGACTATTTGTTGTAGTTGCACTATAGTATATCTATCTATATATCAGCATTATAAATATTCAACATTGTAGCCTGAGATTTTGAGATACATAAGCTTAAATGATTATTAAACTTATTCACTTTGGGCTTTATTTAAGAATTAAGGCATAATTATTGATTTAATAATATTGACTAAATTCGCATTTATGAATTGCATTATATGTGCCAATAAAAATAGTAGCCAACTTCTTGAAGAATTTGTGGGAAAGTCTTCCTCTCTGAATCTTATCGGCACATTCATTGATTCAGGTTCAATCAGGGCCCAATTATCAAAAAGACAGGATATTGACCTTATCTTTCTTGATGTTGATATACCAGAAATGGACATCTTTAATTTTATCAATAGTTTCGACCATCAGGCAAACATAATAATTGTATCACCAGATGATAAGGATGCCCTTAAAGCATTCGAATTCAATATTGTTGATTATTTAATTAAACCTCTGACTTTTTCAAGATTCTGCAAAGCCGTTGATAAGGCAATACGGTATTATGCAAATAAGGAAGTCAGCAACAGCGATGCTAATGAGATATTTATTAAAAAAGGATCAGCGTTAGTTAAACTGAAAATTAAAGATATCATATACGTTGAAGCTCTTGAGAATTATGTTATACTAAACACTAAAAATGAAAAGTTTACAATTCATTTTACTATGAAGGCAATTGAGTATCAATTACCTTCTGGCACTTTTATCAGAGTACATCGATCATTTATTGTGAATATAAGTTTGATAAAGACTATAAAAGAAAATTCTCTTGATTTGATCATTGGAAATGAAGTTAGAGACATACCTATAGGCCAATCATATAGAGATCCACTTCTAAATAGAATAAACATAATGGCCAGATAATATCATCCTTTGAAAAAAGGGTGGATAACAGAACTTATCGTTAAATATATTTTTAGGGTAGATTTAAGTTCGTGAATCGATAGGTTCGATAAATACCAATCTAGTTTTAATTATTTCTCCTCTGTCGTCTTTTGCATATAGTTTTATGCCAATACTTGTTGTTGCATCGTGAAAAATATCTGTTATTGGAGAAAACGCATCAGAAATATCCTCAAATTCATTCAATTCATTAAATTCTTCAACCGGAAAATATAAGTGTATAATTAAAACATATTCAGGTATCTTAATCCGGTTAAGGACTTTAAGCATTTTTGCCAGATATATTGATGATGCTGTATTAAAATACTCCAGGTCGAGTCTTAAATTGGTAGTTGGATTAGCTTGTAAAATATATTCTGCTACCCAATTCAATACAGGTTCATATAATTTGGTAGCATTTTCAGGAATTGACTTGCCATAAAATAAAAGATCACCCGTCAATTGATTTAAATCAATCTGTGGAGTTTTTGGAGTCTGTTCAATAATCAATTCATTCATCATATGATTTTTCAGGGACCTTTAATTTGCAACGATAAGGTTTCATCAAAGAATATAACAAATTTAAAGCTATTCTTATTACATTAATTGAGCTTAGTCAAAAAAGAAAGCGCGATTATCAAATAATCTGTTCTTTCGTGTATAATTCCAAGGACTCTTTGATATTTATTATTAATTGGTCAAATTAAATCGGTAATCCGGGACAAATCATTTAACTCTTTGTTTTAAGATTGTATATGTTAGATCAATGTGTTGATTTATAATGCTTATGTGACTGATGGAGCTGTGCATTAAAATGATCAACCTAGTTAACATGAGGAAAGAGACTGTCAGATATAAAAAATGACATAACGATATTTCACAGGCGTATGATTTTTATTTGAATTTTAATAACGAAATAAACGAGTTAGGCAACATAACAAAAGAACACTGCCTGACCCTGGCCAAAGCTTGTTTAAAAAATATTTGACAAATCTAATTTTTGGGTGTAACTTACTTAAGTTTTTTAAATTCCAGATAATAAAAACTTAATCCCATGAAAAAGTTAATCTTCTTAAGCTTGATTATCCTCATTAGTTTGAGTTGTTCTCAAAAGGGGCCTAATTTTCCACAGGGTGCATGGAAACAGTATAGTTCTGAGCATTATGTGGATGGGAAATTAGCCAAGAAAGATATTGTTAAGTACGACAACAGGAAGATGTTCTCGGAAAAAAATTGGGCATTTGTATGGAAGATTCAGACAGATACAATGACATATTATAATTATGGTGCTGGAACATATACACTTAAAGGAAAAGATTATGCAGAGACTATCGATTTCCATGTGGCTAAAGAATATGAAGGACAAACACTTAAGATGTCCCTTGAATTAGTAAATGATACTCTTGTTCAAGCTTGGAATCCCATAGATTCAACTGGCAAACCAAGTACAAAAATCAGATATGTTGACAAATATTCTCATCTGAAATAAATTTCAAATTTATCTCAAAGAAATACTTTTTTAAAATACCGTTGCCTAATACCGAAACCAGAATCATAAACTTGTCACGGTTTTTGCAGGGCTATGATCCATCTCTTAAGTAACTACTTTTTGAAAGCATTGAAATTTAAGGTTTTAAGTAGTTACTCTTTTTGGGGCCATATGTATCCATACTGAGGGACTGGACAACTTCATCGTGACACCAAAAGCTCATCCATCTATCGGGACTTTGCAAAAACGCATGCCAACCCTGACAAGGACGCCAACTCATTAAACCGCCCGGCAGTTGGCTGCAACCCTAAGACCACAGTCTCGTAAAAAATTAACACCTGATTTTTAAAACGAAAAAAATGAGCAAGTAACATTCCGATTAAAACCAAAAAATCTGCAATACAGCACTCTAATTTGTTAACTCTGCATTTTAAATTTTTAATAATCATTTAAGTCTATTTACTTGCTTCTTCATTTAAATTAATACAACAAAATATGAAGACACGTATTAGAAATTCAAACTCACGTACTGCATTGCTGATAAGTTTATTGCTTATTGCCTTTCGCCCGGGTTTTGCACAAAATACAGTATTCCCATCAAGCGATTTATTTGGGAGAAAATATAAGATCGGAGAAACGTATCGGTACCAAATCACCATGGAGGAATTGCATGATGGAAAATGGGACCACTCCAACATTGCCGTTTGCGAATTAAAGGTAGTATTAGACAGCCTTGGCGTTCCTTATGACGAAGTGCGCTGGATTTCAAGAAAAACGATAAATGCAAAAGATACATTAGATGCTACTAATGCAGCACGTTCGGTTAAACCATATTTAATTTCGTTAGACTCAAAAGGTAAGCTCGACCTTCCGAAGATAGAATATCCTGATATGACTGAACCCATTCAGGATTTCAATACATTTTTTGTTGCTTTAAGTCCTATGATTGGAACAACAAAACTTAAAAATAAAGGAGATATAATAATTAATAAAGAACCTGTTAAAGCCGATTTTTCGAATGGCTCATCTATCTTAAAAGGTGAAGACTGTATTTCATTTTCAGTAGAAATGACCGATATTTCAAAAACACAAGTAATGATACATACCTCTTTTTTCCCACCATCTCAATCTTGCCTATCTTTTTTAACTTCCGATATGAATCCTCCTATAGTCCCTGATACCATCAATAATTTTCAAATGGTGATGCAAACCGGGCAAGACCAATATTTAGTTCAATATGGCCGGGAATATTTTTATATCAACAGTACTGTTCAAAAGTCCGACGGAAAAATCATCAGCGCTACTATGTTTAATAAGCTCAATTTAAAGATGAAGATTGGTTGCAACAAAGAATATCAAAATTGCCAGTTTGAAATGCCATTTACCGAAATAAGAAATTTAAAATTACAATTGTTGCCATAGTAAACATAATGGAATAAAAACACAAAGCTAATTATGTCACAAACCAACGGAATATCATATATTCGTTATAGTCTTGGTTCGTATTTAGATTATTGATGTATGGAAAAGATTGACACTGAAAATGTCTTTAATCAGCGAAAAATAGCAACACATATTGTTGTTTTGCTATTATCGCTGGTTATGATATGCATTGTCATGTTCATAAATTCTGGTTTTAAACAGTGGTACAATTATATCGACGGGTTTATTCTATCAGTTATCCAATTAGAATTTTTTCTTTTTCTTGCCTATATAATTTTTAAAAATGTAAGGCCTGGCAAAACACGCAAGGAGTTCACCAAAATAATATTATTACGATTTTTGTTGTTTTTATTCTACAGTTGTATTTCTGCTTTTATAATATTTATCGTATTTCTCTTTATAGTCCAATTATTAATTGGCGGGGCACCGGTAAAAGAGGTATCGAACTTTTTAAGTTATGGTTTTGGCTACTGGTTTAAAACCATTATTGCAGGGCAGTTATTTGGCGCCTTCCTATTTAGCGTTATTCTATGGCAGGATGCCTTAAAGAGAGAACAAAAACTCAGGGAACAAAACTTGATTTTTCAAAACGAAACACTTAAGAACCAGGTAAACCCTCATTTCCTTTTCAATAGTCTTAATACAATATCAGCACTAATTGCCACACAACCCGATGTTGCCGAGATGTTTATTAACAAATTATCGTCCATTTACAGGTATGTTCTTGAAAACAACCAGAAAGATAAAGTTCCCCTTTTAACGGAGCTGGCATTTATAAATGATTATTTTGGTCTTCATAGAATAAGGGACGAAGATAAAATTCAACTTGTTATTAATACGCCCAATGCAGAAAATTTCAAAATTCTTCCTGTTTCACTTCAAATAATTTTAGAGAATGCCATCAAACATAATATGGCAACACGCCAAAACCCATTACGAATTTCAATTTTTATTGAAGATAAGCACGTGATTGTAAAAAACAACCTGCAAAAAATGGCAGTTCAATTAAAATCTACAAAAATAGGACTTAAGAATCTTGCAGAACGGGTTAGGCTTATCACAGGTAAAATGCTTATCATCGAAGAAACAAACACTGAATTTATTGTAAAAGTTCCATTGCTATCATGATTGTTCTTATAGTAGAAAATGAAAAACCAGCAGCCGACAAACTTATTCGGCTTTTGCAGAATATTGATAAGGACATTATTATTGCCGGAGTTATTGAAACTGTGGAAGGGACAGTAAACTGGTTGCAGTCCAATTCATATCCCGATTTAATGTTAGTCGACATTCAACTCGACGATGGGTTATGTTTTGAAATATTTGATACGATAAAAGTAGATACTCCGGTAATTTTCACAACGGCTTATGACGAATATCTACTGCAAGCTTTTAAAGTAAATAGTATTGATTATCTTTTGAAACCCATTGAGGTAGATGCTTTACACAAAGCACTGGATAAATTTAAATCGCTCCATTTTAAATTATCGGGAGACATCTTAAAACAACTTTTCAATGAATTACATAAACAATATAAAAACAGGTTTCTTATAAAAATTGGGATAAATTATAGATCTGTTCGTGTAAATGAAATATGCTGTTTCTACATTGTGGAGCGGGCTACATTTATTAAGACTTTTTCTGGTAAAGAATATTCCATTGATAACTCACTCGATTATCTTCAAAAAATAGTTGACCCTGGTAGATTTTTCAGGATAAACAGAAATTGTTTGGTGTATATTGATGCTATTAACTATATTTCAAGTTATCCATCGAGCAGGCTACAATTAAAATTAAATGAAATGATACCTTCTGTTGCCGATGATTATTTAATAGTGAGCCGTGAAAAGGTAAATGAGTTTAAAAAATGGATTGATAAATGAAAGAATTTGCTTAATAATTAATTAGACGGGCAGCAGCCAACATCGGCTCATATAAAATGCGGGTNNTAAATCCCGCACTTTACATAGCCGAGGAACGTTAGCATAAATACGAGTCAAAGCTTTAAATTGGCTACACGCCGTAACCTATTAAAATACATAGATATATATAACGCTTGTCGACTTATCTGGACTATGCCATCCCTCACATATTTCTTGACAATTTTAAAGTATCAGGACTAATTTCTTTCATCTTGACAAATTTCGTTCCCGGCCAATTTATTATAACTGTATAACTTTCTTAACCTTTAGAAAACCTTACCTTTAGCTAGAATCATAATATAAGACTACATGACGAATACGGTATTTGAATTTGATGGAAATAAATACAAACAAGCTTCAACACATCAAAAAGAATGGGGCAATAAAATAATTGCCGAGTTTAAATTGACTGGAGACGAGAGGATTCTTGATTTAGGTTGTGGAGAAGGGATTCTAACACGACAATTATCTCAATTAGTACCAAAAGGTTTTGTTTTAGGCATTGATTCATCGAAAGGAATGATTGAAACAGCTAAAGAACAAGAATCATCCAATGTGTCTTTTAAATTGCTAAGTATTAATGATATTTCCTTTTCAAATGAATTTGATTTAATTTATTCTAATGCAACCTTGCATTGGATTATTGATCATAAGAATTTATTAAACCGCACTTATAAAGCATTAAAAAAACAAGGTATTATTAGATTTAATTTTGCTGGAGATGGAAATTGTTCTACTTTTTTTAAGGTAGTTAAAGAGGTAATGGAGCATACTGAGTATAAATATTTTTTTAAAGCATTTGAATGGCCTTGGTATATGCCTACTTTGATGGATTATAAGCAGCTTGTTGATAGCTGTGATTTTATTGAAACCAAAGTGTGGGGAGAAAATGCAGACAGATATTTTCAAACAAAAGACGAAATGATAAAATGGATAGACCAGCCTTCAATAGTCCCGTTTATTAAATTAGTTGATGAATCAAAAAGGCTTCAATTCAGGGAGGAGATCATAAATGAAATGTTGAAACTATCTGAACAAATAGATGGACGATGTTTTGAGACTTTCAGGAGAATTAATGTATATGCAAAAAAATAATAATAACGCACACAACCCTCATTATCAGTCCCTTTTCATATAGGCAAAAATTTCAAGGCAAGATTTATCTACTTCGAGATAATTTTAAAATACTTGTGCTAACTTGGACTGTTTCATCTCCCGGGACAGAGTTTACTGGGCTGCGGGCCGACCCCGCCTTCGGCGAGGGCAGGCGCTCAGTTGTCGTGGTTTTTGCATACCACCTTGACAACTTTATCGTGA
>PMNJ01000347.1 GCA_003162595.1 Bacteroidales bacterium
GATGATCTGGAAGTGATCTTTGTCGTTCCGAAGGCATGGGGCGATGAGGATCAGAGTATGGTCCGGCTGGTTGGTGCAAACCAGGTTCAGGTAGCATACAAAAAGGTTTTTTATAAAGGATTCAGACGCCCGATTGAGAGAATTGAAGTATCCTCAAAAATTGTACCGTATACCGACCCTGACAATTTTTGGCAATTGGTTAATTCTGAAACTTCAGAACATAATTTTTATGTCATTACCAATGCCAGGGGCAAAGTAGATTTTTCAGGAAGGTACGACACCAACCTGATGGATGAAATATACAAATACTCCGTAGTAGCCGCGTTGATAGCTGATGAAAATGAGTTTGATATAATTCATGCACATGACTGGCTTGCTTATCCTGCAGGAATTGCAGCCATGGAAGTTTCGGGGAAGCCCCTTGTCATACATGTTCACGCTACCGATTTTGACCGTAGCGGAGGGAATGTGAACCCCGATGTTTACCGGATTGAGAAGAATGGTATGGATGCCGCATCTAAAATAATTACTGTAAGCAATCTGACAAGAGATATTGTTATAAACAAATACAATATAAATCCTGATAAAGTTGAAACAGTATACAATGCTGTAGAACCTGTTAAGATTGCCGAAAACCTGATCATCAAAAAGGGTTTTGATGAAAAAGTGGTCACATTTCTTGGCAGGATAACCATGCAGAAAGGTCCTGAATATTTTATCGAAGCAGCATACAAGGTTTTACAGGTGATGGACAATGTAAGATTTGTCATGGCTGGTTCCGGTGATATGATGGAAAAGATGATGAGGAGAGCTGCAGCCCTGAAAATAACTGACCGGTTCCATTTTACAGGATTTCTTAAGGGGACTGATGTTTTTACCATGCTCGATATGAGCGATGTTTACATTATGCCCTCGGTATCAGAACCATTTGGTATCTCGCCTCTTGAGGCAATGCAGTCAAATGTACCAGTGATTATTAGTAAACAGTCGGGTGTCGCTGAAATACTTACACATGCAGTGAAAACTGATTTCTGGGATATAGATGCGATGGCTGACGCCATTTATGGCATCCTTAACTATCCTGCCCTGTCCAATATGTTTATCAAAAACGGAAAAGAGGAAGTTATCCGGCTTAAATGGGATAACTCTGCCAGACATGTTCGCGATATTTATCAGAGAGTTATTGACAATAAAATGTATTAAGATATGAGTGTATCAGGAAAAAAGGCGATTTGTTTATATTTTCAAGTCCATCAGCCATTCAGGCTCAAGAGATACAGGTTCTTTGATATTGGGCATGATCATTACTATTATGATGATTTCTCGAATGAATCCATTATGAGAAAAGTGGCGGGGAAATGTTATATGCCTGCAAATAATATTATTCTGGATCTGATTCAGAAACACAAAGGGAAATTTAAAGTTACTTTTTCCCTCTCAGGGCTTGCAATCAGCCAGTTCAGGCTTTATGCACCTGAAGTTCTTGATTCTTTCAGGAAGCTCGCTGAAACAGGAATGGTGGAATTTCTTGCCGAGACCAACTCTCATTCACTGGTATCACTCAGAAGCAGAAGTGAATTTGAACGTCAGGTCACCAATCACAGGGAGATGTTAAAGGAATTTCTTGGAGTTGAAGCTACTTCATTCCGTAATACTGAATTAATTTATTCTGACACAATAGGATCGTGGGTGGCTGATATGGGGTTCAAATCCATGCTGACTGAGGGTGCAAAACATGTCCTGGGGTGGAAAAGCCCCAACTTCCTGTATTGTAACTCACTTAATCCGCGTCTGGAGGTTCTGTTAAGGAACTTTGTTCTTAGCGATGACATAGCCTTCAGATTTTCAAACAGGGGCTGGAATTCCTGGCCACTAACTGCTGACAAGTATGCTTCATGGATAAGCAAGCTGGCTCCAAAAAGCGAGCTCATAAATATTTTTCTCGATTATGAAACATTCGGGGAACACAACTGGAAGGAGACTGGTATATTTGATTTTCTGAGTCATATGCCAGGAGCAATTCTAAAGAAAACGCCTTTCAGGTTTATGACCGCGACTGAAGTTGCCGAAACATTACAGCCGGTATCCGCTATCAGCATTCCTTCACCTATCTCATGGGCTGATGAAGAACGCGATATTACTGCGTGGCTGGGAAATGAGTTGCAGGTTGCTGCCCTTGACAAATTATACAGCCTGGCGGGGAAAGTGAACAAATGTGAAGACGAACTGATAAAAAAAGATTGGGAATATCTCCAGTCGAGCGACCATTTTTATTATATGGCTACTAAATTTTTCTCTGATGGTGCTGTTCATGCCTATTTCAACCCTTATGAAACACCATATGACGCATTCATGAATTATATGAATGTGCTTAGTGACTTTGAAATTCGACTTCGAAAATTATTCCCTGATACAGCTGAACAAGATCAGATATATAAACTTGGCAATCAGGTTATTGAGAAAGATATGCTCATAGAAAAGCAGGTAATTGAAATTCAAAAACTTACTAAGAAAATTGCGAAAATAATACCTCTTGTGAAGCCATCTTTAAAGAAACATGTCAGGCTCACTACAAAGACAACTGCTGCAAAAGGACGCAAAAAGGATACAAAATCATCTGATAAAAAGCAGACCATAGCTTCATCTAAAGAAATTGTTACTAAAATTGCAACCGGAAAAATAAAAGCGAAGGCAAAAACAAAAAAAATAGGTACTCCAAAATCCGGGAAGAGAATTCAAAAAATCAAAAAGTAGAAGACTAAATAAATAATTTCTGAAGATGAAGGTTGATTTTATTTTTGAAACCAGTTGGGAAGTTTGCAATAAGGTTGGGGGAATACATACGGTAATCTCAACAAAGGCGCTTAAAATAGTAAATGAACTTGGCGATAATTATATACTTATTGGACCGGATGTATGGAGGGAGGATGTTAAAAATCCTGAGTTTATACCGGATGAATCATTGTTCATTGATTGGAAAGCGAGAGCAGCAACTGAAGGACTAAGAGTTAAGACAGGGCGATGGAATATTTCAGGAAAACCGATTGTGATTCTGATCGACTTTACGCCATATTTCGGACAACAGAATGAGATATTTGCCGGATTCTGGGAAATATACAAACTTGACAGTATTACAGGGCAGTGGGATTATGTAGAACCCGCTCTCTTCGGATATGCTGCAGGAAAACTGATTGAAAGTTTTTCAACCTTCTATCACGAACATCATAATACTATTGCTCAGTTCCATGAATGGATGACCGGTACAGGTATTCTATACCTGAAAAAAAATGCTCCCTGGATTGCCACTTCATTCACAACCCATGCGACAGTACTTGGCAGATGCATTGCCGGGAATAATCGTCCTCTTTACGGTAAGATGGAAGAATATAATCCTCCACAGATTGCGAAGGAGTTCAATGTTGTGGCAAAGCAATCGCTCGAAAAAATTTCTGCCACCGAGGCTGATGTTTTTACAACTGTGAGCGAGATAACCTCAAGAGAATGCAAACATTTCCTGGGCAAGGAAGTTGATTTTGTAACGCCAAACGGATTCGAGGATTCTTTTGTTCCTGCCAATGATATTTTTGAAGAAAGAAGACAAGTAGCCAGAGAAAAACTTCTTAGTGTGGCCAAGGCTGTATTTGGCTATTCAGTTTCAGAGGATTGCGTTTTAGTGGTAAACAGCGGAAGATACGAATTCCGTAATAAGGGTGTTGATATTTTAATTGACTCTCTCGGTGAATTACAGAAAAAAGGTGCTGTTGAAAAGGAATGTATTGCTTTTTTACTGATCCCTGCCTATCATATGGGTCCTCGTAAGGATATTATAGATATCCTTTATAATAATGGTCCGGGAAATGGTGGTGACAGGTATCTCACTCATAGTTTGCATTACCCTTCTACTGATCCTGTCTTACAGAGAATTGCGGCAAATAATCTTGATAATAGTCAAGAATCAAAGGTTAAAATCATTTTTGTTCCATGCTATCTGAATGGTAATGATGGCATATTTAATATGCCCTATTTCGATTTGCTCATCGGGTTTGACCTCTCTGTTTTCCCTTCATATTACGAACCTTGGGGATATACACCTCTTGAAAGTCTGATGTTTTCTATACCAACCGTAACAACATCACTTTCAGGGTTCGGCCTATGGGTTAGAACCTATTTTGAAAATCCCGGTAATGGAATTGCTGTAATTGAAAGGACAGATGATAACGAGACTGAAGTCATATCTGAGATATGGCACTTTATGGCAAAGTTTATTGCATTGAATGATGCTGAACTTAAGGAGGCGAGAGAGAAAGCTTATGCGATTTCAAGAATCGCGCTCTGGGATAACCTGGTTAAATATTATTTCAGTGCTTACGAACATGCACTTGAGCAAACAAGCGAAAGAAGAGAAGAACCCAGGGAATTTATAAGGTTCATTGAAACACCGGGGTTCCATATACGCAAACCACACCAGGTACCTGTCTGGAAAGATATTTACGTTCAGAGCGACGTCCCCGAAAAACTGGCTTCACTTAAAGACCTGGCAAATAATCTTTGGTGGTCGTGGAACTCTCAGGCCGAATTACTATTTAAGAGGATGGATCCATCTCTNNTCCATCTCTGTGGGATGAGGTAAGGCATAATCCTAAACTTCTGCTTGAAAAGATTGATTATAAAAGACTTCTGGTACTTGAAGATGATGATGATTTTGTAGCTGAACTGAAAGATGTTAATGAAATATTCAAAGCTCATAAAGATCGTCCGGATAATCCGTCATTACCTTCGATTGCTTATTTCAGTATGGAGTTTGGAATTCACCCTTGTTTGAAAATTTATTCTGGAGGTCTCGGTATACTTGCCGGAGATTATCTGAAGGAAGCCAGCGATTCGAACTTGAATATTACCGGTGTTGGTCTGCTTTACAGATATGGATATTTCAAACAGAAGCTTGGGCCAAACGGGGAGCAGCTTTCAATATATGAAGCTGAAGAGTTTTCACGTCTTCCTATAAACCCTGTTAAAGACTCCAAAGGTAACCATTTGTTTGTAAGCCTGGTATGGCCTGGCAGAACAGTGAAAATCCGGGTATGGGAAGCGATGGTGGGGAAAGTCCGGCTAGTTCTTCTTGATACAGATTTTGACGATAATTTGCCGGAAGACAGAACCGTTACTCATTATCTTTACGGCGGAGATAACGAAAACAGGTTGAGACAGGAACTTATCCTTGGCATTGGTGGGATAAGAGCTCTTGTTGCGATGGGTTTGAACCCCGATATCTATCACAGCAATGAAGGTCATTCCGCTTTTATCAGCTTTGAACGACTAAGGGGTTTGATAAACGATCAGCATCTGACATTTTATGAGGCACTTGAAGCAGTAAGGTCCTCGACCCTGTTTACTACACATACGCCTGTTCCGGCTGGTCATGATGCATTTGAAGAAGACCTTCTTCGTAAGTATATTTCGCATTATCATAGCAGATTAACAATTACCTGGGGGGAACTTATGGCTCTGGGGCAATGTAAAGGGGACATTGATAAGAAATTCAATATGAGTTTTCTCGCTGCACGAATGTCGCAGGAGGTAAATGGTGTGAGTAAACTGCATGGTGAGGTTAGCCAGGAAATGTTTAATAAACTATGGCCCGGATACCTTAAGGAGGAACTTTTCATAGGTTATGTGACTAACGGTGTGCATCATCCTACCTGGACTGCTCCTGAATGGCGTGAAGTTTACAGGGAATTGACCGGAAATATAAATTTTGATCAGACCGACAGGGACCTCTGGGAAAAACTGTACAGTCTGGAGGATAAAAAGATTTATGAGGTAAAAACCAGCCTTAAGAAAAACCTCTTCACAAATATCAGGAAAAGACTCCAGTCAGATATGATCGAGAAGCATGTGAGCCCTCATACCCTGTTGAGCATTAGCAGCCATCTTGATGAAAAAGCTCTTACAATAGGATTTGCTAGGAGGTTTGCCACATATAAGAGAGCATCCCTGCTATTCCGCGATCTTGACAGGCTTGCGCACATAGTTAATAATCCAGGAAAACCTGTACAGTTTATTTATGCAGGGAAAGCACATCCAAATGATGGTGGTGGCAAGGATCTGATAAAAAGGGTGTTTGAAATTTCGCAGATGCCTGAGTTTGCCGGGAAAGTAATATTCCTCGAGGACTACGATATTGAGTTGGCAAAGTACCTTACCAGAGGCGTTGATATCTGGCTTAATACACCTACCAGACCTCTTGAAGCTTCAGGAACAAGTGGTGAAAAAGCAGTTATGAATGGAACGATCCATTTCAGTGTTCTTGATGGATGGTGGGTTGAAGGATACAGGGCATATGCAGGATGGGCATTACCCAAGA
>PMNJ01000158.1 GCA_003162595.1 Bacteroidales bacterium
TGCATCTTCCGGTAAGTTTATTTCATTTCTGGATTCTGACGACGAGTATAAACCCAACCATCTACAATCAAGGAAAGCGATTCTGATGCACGATCCTTCAATCAGATTTTTATATGGCGGTGCAAAGATTATCGGGAATCAATATGTTCCAGACAGGTTTGATTATAATAAAAGAATTCATCTTAACGAATGTGTCATAGGTGGTACTTTTTTTATTGAACGAAGTGTCTTTTTTCAATTAAACGGATTCAGAAAGATAATGCTTGGAACAGATGCCGATCTATTTGACAGGGCGGTTGAATCAGGGGTTTTAATCATGGAGACCAAAATACAAACTTATATCTATCACCACGGAAATGAAGATTCGATAACAAATATGTTGATTAAAAATAATACGGAATCCGCAGCAGTATACTCAGAGTTTATTTAAAAACTAATTATGAAATCATTTTCAAAAACTGAAGTCAGGGAATTACTTGCAGCGAAATTAAAAAGATGGTCATTTGATGGAATTTATATAACACGAAACTTTAAATTCAAGACCTTCGTGAATGCATTTTCATTTATGACTGCAGTGGCGCTGGAAGCAGAAAAAATGGATCATCATCCTGAATGGAGCAACATTTATAACAGCGTAACTATCAATCTGAACACTCATGATGCCCACGGAATAACCCAGAAGGATTTTGATCTTGCTCAATCAATTGAAAGACTATTTGAATCTTATACTGAAATTTGAATATAGAATTATTGCAGGCTATGTAATTATTGGTGGAATCTGGATTGAGTTTTCAGACAAATTGCTTAACTGTTTTATAAGAGACCATTACCTGTTAACCAGCAGCCAGAAAACCATCCAATAACAAAAAAATATAATATATGACCTCTATAGCCTTAAAAGCTTTAATTCCATTTTCTGGCAGGATATTTGCTCGGGTAATTCCAAACTAAAAAAATCATTTTTATGAAAAAGATTTTTATCCTTCTGCTAATTGCAATTCTTGGTATTCAACAGATAGATGCACAGTTTTTAAAAAATGCAAAAAAATTAATTAACTCCAACAACAAGGGACTGACAGAAAAGGACGCAGCCGATGGCATTAAAGAAGCATTGGTAAATGGTACCGGTGAAAGTGTAAAACAGGTTTCTGTCCTTAATGGATATTGGGGGAACCCTGAAATTAAAATCCCATTCCCTGCTGAAGCAAAGGAGATGGAATCTAAACTAAGGGCAGTTGGAATGGGCAAAAAAGTAGATGAATTTAATGAATCCATGAACCGGGCCGCTGAAAAGGCTGCCAGCGAAGCAAAACCTATTTTTATAACCGCTATTAAAGAAATGACCGTAAGAGATGCAATTAATATTGTTAAAGGAGCAGATAATGCTGCCACCATGTACCTGAAGAATAACACATCTCCTCAGCTTATTGAGAAGTTTCAGCCAATCATTAAAACCTCCCTTGACAACGTTAATGCCACCCGATACTGGAGCGATCTGATAACTATCTATAATAAGATCCCGATGGTTAATAAAATGAATCCTAATCTTCCACAATATGTTACCCAAAAAGCTATCGATGGTCTTTTTATTATGATCGCCAAAGAAGAATTAAAAATCCGGAAAGATCCGATGGCCAGAACTTCAGAGTTACTGAAAAAGGTATTTGGAAATTAACTTTCTAAAATTGCATAAAAGACTTATAAACTGCCAGATCACAGGATTACAGCAACCGAGACCCTAAAAAATCAATTGGTTTTCAAATATTTTTTTATTGCATCCCAGTAATACTGTTTCCATCCTTCTTTAAGTGTTTTAACTTTATGTTCAGGGATGTGTAATAATACATAAGACATGCTATTATAAAAAAGAGGCTGTCTCAAAAGGTCAATTTATTGTATTTTGAACCCCTCCCTAACCCTCCCCTTAAACGAATAATGGGAGGGTACAAATCATTGTGATTAAACGTATTGCACACCTTCCCTTATTGTTTAAGGGAAGGGGATGGGGGAAGGGTTAAGAAGAAAAAATAGTGGGAAAACAGGACTTTTGAGACATCCTCTTATGAATAAAATTACTTAAGTAACTTAAAGCCAACAGGGAGCTGTTCAGAATTAAAAAGTGCCGGAAAATAATTCACCTCACTTTTTGTGAAGCTTCCGGTGACTTCAATTTCTCCACCTTTAATGGCAGATTTTACCACAGGATATGCGTATACCTGATTATCAATGACAATTGCAATGGCTTTATTAAGATTCCTTTCCGTAGCGTCGGCAAAAATAGTGACAGCATCAGGTTTCAACCTGATCTGAATCTTTTGATCCATAGGATCCTTCCCCGTTGCAATTTTAACGGACTCAATATCCGATCTGATAAGTAAAGGATTTCCCTCCATATTTGTTTTCAACGCAAATAAGCAGTATCCCGACTTTTCTGATTTATTTCCCCAGAATAATTTACAATTACTAGGAGGAACTGCAGACTGAAGGTATTCATTGACCTTCATCTTATTATCACTATTTGTACATCCTACCCTCGGATCGGATAACTCCTTGTTTTCATGATTACCTGAGAGAAGTTCAAAAAGCTTATTATCAGGTTTCAATAAATCTGATATTTCAGCCTGGGTATATGTTTCGTAGAAACACACCTCGCCTTTTGATGTGAGTAGTCCTTCAAATCCGGAAATGTCAGTTTTAGCAGGCAAAAGAATAATAACCTGTCCCTTTGCGGCTGAAACTTTAACTTCAGAATCATTCAGACCAAATAGTTTTAACCGGGCGGAAATAATATCTGCTGATTGTTTTAATGCAACCGACCCTACATTTTTGTCAGTTGACTGAAGTGTTATACTTTTTGAATTTTCAGAAGATTTCTGAACAGCGGAAGTCAGTGTTAAAGAAATAAGCACAGAAATAAATAAATATATTAAGCTTTTCATAATTCTTGATTTTAAGTTAATAGAATAAAAAATGAACTCTATAGAAGAAATAGAGATGTGTGATTAACTTAAATGTGGAGGTTCATCCATCTCGGCAGGAAACAGATGATATCGCAGAATGAATTGAGGTACGTTGAGAGAGCTTTGCCTGATAATAAGAAGGTGATATACCTTCAGACCTGTTTTTTTGTTTTCAGATAATTGATTCCTGTTAAAAGCCAGAAGGTTAAAATTGTATTTATTTGATATCCATGTCTTCTGAAAAACCTGTAACCGAATACATGGTCCGCTAACTGCGTTATTATCGCTTACAGAAATATTAGTTGAGACCGGTTTCCTCTTCAGTTCATTTGTGTTGCTGAAAGAATTATTATAAAACAACAGTCCGAAAAATACTATCGCCAGAATAATAATTGCTTCAAAATGAAAATTCCTGATATTTTCCCTGGTACTCAACATTTGTCAAAATTAACTCTTTTTCAAATAAAAGACAAAAGAATCAGAGACTACCGCTTTTACTTTCAAATTTTAGAACAACTATGATTCATGCATTTGGACCGCACCCGGGGGGACAAAGGTCGCCTGGTTTAAAGATCCTGACGGGAATCTCCTATCGGTTTCAGAGTAAATCATTCAATTCAATCTCATAATCAAATTGCAGATCTTCGTGCAACAGAGTCACTTTTTTTCTTATAGCCTCTATTTGTTTTGTATAGAAATTCTGAAGTCCGGAATTCTTATGAATGGATGGAGTAAATTTTTTAAGATTTATACAAAAATGCAGCAATAATTCTACTTCTGTTTCTTTCTTTGGGGAATATCTGCCATACTTCCTGATGGTACGTAAAATCTTCCGAAAGCTTTTCTTTATAAAGTAATGGCTCTTTTTATTTATCTGTCTCAAATTGTTCATCAACCTCTTTTTTTACGCCCTCAATAAATAATACCTCATCTGATGATTCAAACAGGAGATAGGTTAATAGTTCCTTATTCTCCTTTTTAAATCTTGCAAGTCGAAGACAAAGCTCCCGCAACTCTTTTGGTGTGCAATTGGTAAGTTCTTCTCTGAGTTCTTTAACAGTGACGGCCTTCATAGATACAAAAAAATTTATTCGGATAAGGAATATCGAATAAACAAAGTTAAAAATATTCCGGCAGCAGGGTTGTTTTTACATCGGTCAACTGAACTTCCGACGCAAAGAACAGTGTGATTCCTGTATATTAATTATCCAATTGTACTCAGCGTGAACTAAAAATCACTAATTTGGAATACTTTAGAATAGATTTTACTGGTGATAATCAAGAAACAAAATATTATTACAACGCTTCTTAGCTTTTCTTTGACAATTAGCTCCTTTGGATACATTGAAACAGGAGAACAGCTTTCTGTCTACCCAGATTATTTAGCCGGTAATAACCTGGATTCCATTTTATACTGGGAGACTTCCCATAATGATAGTTCCACGATTCAGTTGATTCCATTCAAAGGTCAGAATGGTGATGGACTGCAGGTAAATTATATACTCAATAAAGATCTATATTCTTCTGCGTGGGTTACAATCAGTTGCAACTCTGTAACTGGATTCACTGAAAATACTCCGGTAACAATGTTGATAAAAGCTGATGCTACCGGTGATATCGAATTAAAGTTCACAGATGAAGACGGATCAGTTTTTTTAAAAAGGTACCCTATCGAAAACAGGTACAAAGACTGGACACAGATTGTTGTTTATCTTAAGAATACCAGTTATGCCTGGGGTGGGGATAAATCCTTCGGTAAATTGTCAAAATTTGAGATCTCCTTTTCAGCAGTTAGTCAGGGTTCTGGCACGGTTTGGATAGATGAAATAGGTTTAGGTAAAGAAGGTATTATGCCGGGATTTTTTCTGGATCCTTTCAGAGAATCGACAGGTTCAGGTTTTTATCAGCGCCGGTCTGATAATGCTATGCCCGAAGATACCATGGTCCTCAGATATCTTAAAACCCTTCAGGATTACTCTTCTGCTGATGCCAGAGTCCTTCCCAACCAGGAAGGATCTGACCTGGTTTCAACATTTAACAGCAGTCTTGCAGCTATGGCATTCCTGATAAAAAATCAGAAGGAGCGGGCTGAAATGATTCTTGACTTTTATGCATCAGCAGTTGACCCCGGTAACCGTAACATTGAGAAACAGAATTTTTATTTCAATGGCGAACTCCGTGGTTTTTATCAGCAAATGAGTATAAAAAATTATAACCGGGGCGGCAGTACAGAAGACAGATGGATAGGCGACATGGCATGGCTGCTTATTGCATACCGGCAATATGAACAAAAATATGGAGTTAAACCACTGTATACCAATGTTGTGAATTTATTAAGGGATCTTATAATCTCATTTTATAAAAATACAGGAAATGATTGCGGATGTGTTCAGGTAGGCTGGCAGGATGGAGATACCCGTTTTGATACAACATGCCACGATGAGGGGAATATAGATTGTTATGCGGCCCTGAAGTCTTGCGGGGAAGTCGTTTACTCACAGAAAATAAGGAACTGGGTGAATAAAAACCTTACCGGATATGACCGCCCTCTCGACAATTATACATGGCGGGTACTGGCATTAGGTGACCCGACTGATACTCTGCTAAGGATTCCGGAATTTGATTTCAGGTACAGAAAAAAAGTTGTTGAAAATGCTGATTCCGTTTATGGATTTTATACATATCCCGATATAAATGTAAACAATATCTGGACAGAAGGAATAGGTCATATGGCTTGCAGTCAGTATTATAGCGGAAATGAGGAAAGGGGGAATTTTTATTCCAATCAGTTTGATCCTCTTCTGCTTGAATATAACATATACGGAAAAAGTATCAAAACCCTCCCCTATGCAATCAACCGGTCAGGTGAATTTGCAAACCTTGACACAACTAAAGGAAATGTTTCATCAGCATCGTGGTACATATTTGCAAAAAACAAATTTAATCCTCTGCACATATCAATTCCGGATAAAGTCAGTGATATCAATGATAATTCAGGTTGTAAAATATATCCTAATCCTGTTAAGGGAGCATTAATGATTGAAAGCCACTGGCCAGGGTTTTTAATAACTATCTGTTCCTACGACGGTGTAGTTAAGGTGACCAGGGTCTCAAATTACAGTACTGATACGATAGATTTGAGCAATCTTATGAATGGTATATATATACTAAAGTTGCAATATTCAAATAATGTTATCCTTAGAAAGCTGATTAAACAATAGAACAAAAGCACCAGCTCAGATCAATCTCAATCCATTTGGTATTGACTCAGCAAAAGAGATTGCACGATATCTTATCGGTGACGGCAAGGGAATTAAGGCATTTCTTGGACTAATGACGAATGAAATTGAGATTCATCCAGGGATAAAGGATTTTTACAGACTCAGTTCAAAAAGAGGGCTACTGATAACAGGATTGTAAAGCTCTTCACCCTCCTCGCGGGCAAACAAAAATAGTCGATATGAATATCATTCCGGTTGAACGTCCGGCAGCTTAGGTTGAGCTACTTTACTTCCCTTCTTCTGAGGATATGAGCCAGGTAAAATCACATTAATCAGTTTTTTCCCCCATAAGCCAAGCTGAAAACCTGCCCCGAGAGCCAGGATACTCAGCACAATTGTCAGCAAGAAAAGGTTTCCCTGAGGAGCAATAAAAAACAGTGCAACCGATAATGAAAGAATTATCAGGCTGAAGATAATTTTAACTCTTAAAATTGGGGTGGCAAGAGTTTTGAACCGGGTGAGTCCATCAACAATTCCAGTTAAAATTGCAAGGATCAGAGTAAAAGGGAAAACAAATACTGAAAATATTAAAACATTTTTCAGTATATCAGGTTGAAATTGTTTAAAAAGATTTGTTACAATTGCCAGTAGAGGTATAGCTATAACAAGTGCCTGCGAAAGATGAATTGCGATAGGATGAAGATCAAAATTGAGCAAAACCAGCCTGTTACGGGAAACCCTTTCCCTGTAAGGTTCAAAAACTTTTCTTGGCATTCCGCAAGCCGGACAAACATCTCCAAGTTTATCAGCTTCTATAACAAATCCACAAGGGCGGCAACGTACGAGTTCCTTCATGACTGTAATGATTGGTTAAACTGTACAAATTTAGAAATATATTGATTCTAAAATCAGCTTAAATTCAATTAAGTACAAGTTTAGATTTAGTCACTAACCAGACAATGAATATATCCTATTTCCGTTATAACATTTTATGCTCATTTTTTGTTATAGTTTCACATTGTCAAACTGAACCGGAAGAACAAATGAAAGTATTATTACATATGGTATTTGGATTATTATTGGTAATGATACTCTCTTCGTGCACAAAAATAATCTATATAAGCAGGAAAACTGACCCTAAGATCAATTTGGAGAATGGACATCACAACATTGTGTTTGTCAATTTGTTCAACTTCACCCTTCCGGTAAATGTAAATAAGAAAGACAGGTTTTCATATCACGCCGGAGTTATGAATCTGCTTGATGGTTTATCATCCTTTTCTAGTGATAGTTCCTTCAATTTCTTAGTAGGTGATACATTAAAAAAGAGAGTTGAAGCCGGAGATCTGACAACATTGCTGTCTGTGGATACTATCAGTAATATTTGTAACAGATTTAATGCCAACCTGCTATTAACTCTTGATTCTGCCAGCATCTTTTTTGAACGGGATACAGTTTTAAACCATTTTTATGGAGTGGAGTACCTATCATTAAATTTCAAACTGAATACAAGGTTTTTTCTGTCACTTTATTCAGATGCAGGTGATCTGATTGACCGGAGTGAGGTTGACGAGTCAGCTGTCTTTGTACCGCGCTCTGCAATGTCGGGTCGTATTATACAGGTTCCATATATCTCAAGAGCAACTGAAGAGATCGGAAACCTGGCTTTCCAGACAGGTCAGGAATATGTAGACAAGTACTATCCTGTCATAATTCATGATACAAAGCAACTTTTTAACGGTAAACCTTTTAAGGAATCAAACAATTATATTTTTTCGAGAAACTGGAATAAAGCAACAGAACTTCTGGAACAGCTTGTGAAAAACCAGGATCCGTCAATTGCAGAAAAAGCCAGAGATAACCTGGAGGTGGTGAAAGAGGCCTCAGAAGCGAGTGTCAGATAGGAAGTAAGGTGTGAGGTGTGAGGCGTGAGGTTTACTGGTTGAGCAAAATAAGTAATGTTAAGTTTTACTTCCTGCTAAGAAAAACTGAATTTTCTGTATAGTAACTATCATCAGCATAAATAAAGAGACAGCTGCCACCTGAAATTTTATTAATTATCTCTTTTGAAATTTCAACCGGTAAGGCCGGACATCCCCAGCTTCGACCCAGTCGTCCATACTTTTTGATAAATTCTTCACTCACATATTCTGCCCCATGAATAACTATCTCCCTGACTCTGGCATTATCGTTGATACCTTTTTCGAGACCATTAAGCCTCAGAGAGTAACCATGATCACCGGAAAAGGTCTCAGCTGTCAGAAAGAATCCAAGTGAGCTTTTAAGAGATTCCGGCTGGTTGGAAAAGCTTTTAGGATAATTTTCTCCGGAGTTTTTCCCATGCGCAACAAAACACTTATATATGAGTTTTTTATTCTCCAGATCAATTACAAAAAACCTTTTTTCTGTCGATGGCTTTGAAAAATCGATTATACTTATAATACTCCTTTTATTAAGATTATTTATCTGATGGTATCCCGTAATGGCTATATTAAAGACTTTAAAGGATATCTCCTGGTCTAACCTGCACTCTATCCATAATTGGTGAATATCAAAATTTTCAGTTGCCGGTTTATTCCCAAAACTGATTATAATAAAAATGAATACCAAAATATATGCTTTGACTGAAATCTTCATCTAAAAGGAGCTATGTCTGAATTGATTCATAATAAAGATAGTTTTTTTAACCTGAATTCCTTTGTTAAAACCAATATTAAGAAGCAGAATGTTTCAGTTGATTTCATGCATAAGACCTAAAAGTTCAGATTGAAAAAGTGTGGTATGTTTTTTTCAAAAAAAAAGTTGGTATAAGTTTTGTTATTATTATTTTGTACTAACTTGTTCTTTTAAAAATTAATCGTATGAAAAAATTTATAATAACTGCAATTCTGGTAGCGATGTTTGCCGCCGGTTCGACACTTATGGCACAGAATAATCAGAATGAATCTCTGGGTCTGCCGGGAGATAATCTGAATCTATATGCTGTTATGAAATTATTCCAGGATTCAAAAACACTTGAAGAATTTGAACAAAGACTGAATGATCCAAACTCCACTATAAATAATCTGGACCTTAATGGAGATAACCTGGTAGACTATATAAAGGTAATTGACAATGTCGACGGCGATGTACATAATATTGTTCTGCAGGTTGCAGTAAGTCCCAAGGAAAATCAGGATGTAGCTGTTTTTACTGTTCAGCGTTTTCAGAATGGGCAGGCGCAGATCCAGCTCACAGGTGATGAACAATTATACGGCAAGGACTATATCATTGAACCTATAAATAATGAAGCAAACGTGGGAGAAACACCCAATCCCGGATATTCAGGCAATACAACCCCGGTTCAAATTGCAACCTGGCCTTTGGTAAGATTTATTTACCTTCCTTCCTATACTGTATGGCACTCTTCGTCGTACTGGGGCTATTATCCAAGTTACTGGCATCCATGGCGTCCATTTTCCTGGAATTACTATTATGGATATCAGTATAATTGGAATCATTATTACTACGGACATTATCACCAATCGAATATACACAGCTATTCAAGATGGAATGACTTTTATTACACAGGCAGGAGAAGCTATTCTCCTGATGTACATCACCGGGTAGATATGGGCTATTATAAAGAAACATATTCTCATCCCGAACAGAGAAAGGAAGGAGAAGCATCATTTGCTAAAGTTCATCCCGATCAATACAGAAGATCTACATCTTTCTCATCCGGGAATAACTCCAGTATAAATCGGAGATCAACTTCCACAATGACCAGCCGACCAGTTACAAATACACAATCCGGAAACAATACTGTAATAAACAGGAGAACAACTACCACTGTGAACAACAAACCGGTAACAAATCGGCCATATGATAAAAATACAGAAATAAACAAAAGGTCAACTACCACAGTGACTGACAAATCCGTCACAAATCCACATCCTGATAACAGTACCGTGTTAAACCGGAGATCAACCACTACAGCAACTGACAAACCGGTGATGAATTCTCACTCCGGGCAAAATGCCGGCACAAACCATCCACAAGTNNTCGAAAGAATGAAACTAATAAAAGGTCTGTAACAACAGTAAAAAAGGACAATAATATAAAGGAATCTGAAAACAAGGATTCAAATCACAGAGAAAAGTAACCCCTGAATTAAAAGAAAATATAGCGAATTCCTGCTAAAGCATGGATTCGCTTTTTTTTATTCTTAAGTCCACAATTTTTTCATTTCTCCCTGTTTGTCCGCTTTAGGTTGATCAATGACTGATTTTCTCATTCGTTCCAATTATATTTCTCATTTTGAGAAATATTTTCTCAAAGCTGTTCTCGCATAATTCATCGCTTTTAATTTAATTTATTATCATTTAATAAGATACAGTTTATTAATAAAATGCAAAAATAGTCTGGCACATTTTTGGAATAAGAACATTGTAACCAACATGACAGCGAAATGAAACAAAAAATAAATGTGCTTGTGGTTGAAGACAATGAATATTACAACAATTTAATTTTTAATGCTTTGCAACAAAGCACACATTTTGTTCAGAGTAAAATGAAATATCAGCTGGTTATGCATTCATTTGTTGATTCATCTGACTGCATGCGAAAAATTGAATCCCGTGAATTCATAGATAACGATGTTATAGCTTTCGTTGATCATAATATGGGAGATGAAATAAATGGGGCCCAGATCATAAGTATGTTGAAGAAAGAGAACTGTAATACTCTTGCTGTACTACTCTCACAATCAAGCACCATAGAAGAAAGAAGCACCCAGAATAATTACGATTTTTGTGTTATAAAGGATACATTCGCCCCCGCCCTCTGCAGACTGTATCTCGATCAATATATTGAAAATAAATTTTGGTAACTTTGGGTATTATTTAGACTGCCACATACCCGTGAAGAAAATTTCGATTCAGTTTAAGATTGGACTATTAATGATTTTGGCTGTAATCTTACTCTCAGCAACGGGTTATTTGTCTTATCGGAACCTATCCTCTATTGTTGCCTCAATTCAGATGGACTTGAAACCTGATCTCAGGTTGTCAAGTATAAGGGAGATTTCGATGGATCTGGAAAAAGCACAAAACAGTATCCGAATTTATACAAATACTCATGATACACTTGATCTCCGACCCTATTACGCAATAATCTCCAACATCGGCAGTAAAGTCAGCAGATTACATTCTGAATGCATAAGCGATTCTGTACTAATCCATCAGACTGATACGATCAGTAAGTTAATTGAAAAGAACATCAGCATATGGAACCAGCTGTTATATCTCCAAAACAACTACACAGTTGTTGAAAATCTCAAACAATTATCCGTCAGGCTCGATAGTAATACTGTTGAAGACCGTAAAACTGACCAAAGCTTACTTAAACGTGTCTTCAGTCGTGCCAATAAAAACAGATTGAATGAAAAAGAAATTATCAGCGATCTTAAGGAAATAGAACAACAAGATAGCATAACAAAAGCAAAACTGAAAATAAGAGAGTCAAGATTAGCTGTTACCAGCACTGAAATCAAAGAACAGTTTTATGACTTGATTACCAAAATTGAAAATGAGATTTCAGGACTGGTTAATGCAAAAGCCTCAGCTGCTGATAAATTGGCGGCAAAAACTTACATCTGGCTGGCAATGTTCTCGGTATCAGGGACTCTTCTCGCAATACTTGTAATGTTTATTATTGTACGATATGTGAGGAAAACGCATGTCTATCAGATAGCCCTGCAGAGTTCAAGAGATGAAGCTGAAAAACTGGCTCGCACAAAAGAACTTTTCATGGCAAATATGAGCCACGAGATCCGGACACCGGTAACTGCTATTTCAGGTTTTACAGAACAGCTTTTACATGAACCACTCGATGAATACACAACACATGCTCTGAAAATTATCAAATCATCTTCAGACCACCTTGCGAATATAATTAACGATATTCTCGATTTTTCCAAATTACAGAATGGCAAACTGGCTCTGGAAAAGGTACATTTCACAATTGCCCAGATTCTCGAAGATGTTTATGCATTATTTGAGAGACAGGCTATAAGAAATAATACAAGGCTAAGCTATTCTAAAAGTCAGGATACACCAGATGTTTTGCTGGGCGATCCCTACCGTCTTAAACAAATAATAATAAATCTTGTAAGTAATTCTGTCAAATTTACCAGGAACGGAGAAGTGCATTTCAGTGTGAATTGTATTAAAAAGGAATCGTCAGAAATTGAACTGGTACTGGAGGTTACTGACACAGGCATCGGGATTGATGAGAGTAAAATTGATTTCATTTTTGAAGATTTTACTCAGGAAGAGATGAGCACTTCACGTAAATATGGTGGAACCGGATTAGGTTTATCAATAGTTAAAAAACTTATTGAATTGCACAATGGTACCATTGAGTGTGTCAGCAGGAAGAACCAGGGAACCAAAATTACCTGTCATTTCCCTTATATGATTGGTGACGAAAACCAGGTAAAAAAGGAAGTTGAACCTCCACTGTATATTCCTGAAGAAATCAGAAATATGAAAATCCTTATTGTCGATGATGAGGAATATAACCGTCTGCTTTTCAAAACGATACTGGAACGATGGAAAGTCAGGTATCATGAAGCTGAAAATGGAATGGAGGCATTGGAAATATTAAAAACTGATCGGTTTGACCTGCTTTTTATGGATTCCAGAATGCCGGGAATAGACGGGTTAAAGGCTACGCAGTTTATACGGGATGAGATGAAAATAGGGAAATCGGAAATGCCGGTAATATGCATCTCGGCAGCTACCATAAGTGAAGACTGGCAAAAGTACCAAAAGGCCGGTATGAACGCATTTCTTCCAAAGCCATTTACCGAAGAGATGTTACTAACTACAATTCTTTCTGTGATTAAAGACAATACCCCGGTATCGAAAGTCGATCCGGTTATAGAAGAAAAGATTAACTCTGCAGGTCCGGATAAAATTAATTTACAGAATCTCTATCATATTTCAGGTGGTGATGAAAAATTTGTATTGCAAATGTTACTCTCTTTTATTGATTCCACTAAAGAAGGGTTAAACGATATGCAGGAAGCTGTTAATTCGGGCCGGGTGGACCATGTTGCTGACCTGGCTCATAAAATGTTATCGCCATGCAGGCATATTGGTGCAACGGAACTCTGCAATCTCCTTAAAAATATTGAAGAAAATGTACACAATAAGGTCGAACCAAATAATCTTGAAATGATGACCCGCGAATCCTTACTTGAATTTGAAATCGTAAGCGGACTTATTAAAGAACATATCGCGAAAATCAGTTAAAACTCTGGTAAATTCGACCATTTTTACTTTACTTTGCCGGTGCTGTAATAGACAATAAACCAGAATTAAGCAAGATATGTCAGAAAAGCCTTTTAAAATATTTGTTGTTGAAGACAGCGAATGGTATAACAGGCTTTTGGTACATACTCTCTCCTTAAATCCTGACTATGAGATAAAGAGTTTTTTTAACGGCAAAGACTTTCTCAATTGTCTTTT
>PMNJ01000135.1:0-2518 GCA_003162595.1 Bacteroidales bacterium
GGATATTGCTAAAATAGATACCGTTGGTCAGTTAACATGGATGGGTAATGTTAACCTTGACGCATCAGTTAACTTTGTTGAAGCTAATGCAAATTATGTATTTGTTGCCAGGGGTGTACTTGGATTGAAAATTTTAAAAGTCACAGAAAATTAGAATATTAAATTAAATTTAATATACATAGGAACTTTCTGCTTTCATAAATCTTATTTTATAGGTGTTACTAATACATTGAAAAAACATTTCTACGACTAACCTGATGATAGTCTACGTATTGTTTTCTTTTTCTTTGCAAATCCTTTCCTTACTGCTTTACCCCATCCTTTTTTGCCTCTTAGTACTTCAAGATTCCCCCTGACGGCAAAATAGGTATGCATGGGATAAAAGAAGGGTTCCAAAAGGGCAGCAATCAGGAGTTTCAGAACATCTCTTTTTTTCTTGTATTTATGATAAGTTATCTCTTCAAAAAGTATTGCCCATGTCGAAAGAGATACTGCAAAGGTGTAAATAAAGAGGAAGAGTAGCAGGTAAAATGGCCAGTTAATCGAATTTGTTACAACAAGAAAAACAGAAAAAATAAAACCCAAAAAAGCAATCAGTGGTGCTAACCATTCAAAGAAAAANNTAAAAAATATTTTACGATGTGTCGTGAGAGATTCCACCAGACCGCGGGTCCAACGAGTACGTTGCTTGCGCAATGATCTGAAATCGGATGGCACTTGTGTCCAGCAGAGAGGATCGGGTATATATGTCACTTCGTACTTCACTCCTTCTTCAGCCATGCGTCGTCTCATACGTAGAACCAGTTCCATATCTTCACCTACGGTTTTGATACTGTAGCCACCGCCTTTTATAACCGTTTCACGGTCAAAAATACCCATAGCACCGGATATAAGCATCAATCCATCAAGCCGGCTCCAGGCCATCCTTCCAAGAAGAAAAGCACGTGTATACTCAAGAACCTGAAGACGAGGCAGAATCTGGCCAGGAAGATGGATTTCACGTATTCGACCTCGTTCCACATCGCACGAATTAACGATTCTTATTACTCCACCAGCTCCTATTACCTTCCGTTCTTTTTCTTCAAGAAATGGTTTTACAAGTTTAAGAATCGAATCAGTTTCGATGATTGAATCGGCATCGATGGAAACAAAGAGACTGTTCTGGCAAATATTTATTCCTGCATTTAGTGAGTCAGCTTTGCCTCCATTTTTTTTGTCGATTACAATCAACCTGTTATATGAAGGATTTTTTGACTTATATACCCCTCTTATTCTTTCACAAGGTATGTGGTAGTCGAAATAGTAATTAACCTTTGTAAGTTCATAATGCTCCTTAATCTCTTCAAAGGTATTGTCGGTTGAGCCATCATTTACCAGAATAACCTCAAAATTGTTATAATAGAGCGAAAGAAGAGTGCGGACATTATCAATTATAGTTTTACTTTCATTAAATGCCGCAGCTATAATTGAAATTTTAGGGCTCAATGGTGATAACACCAGGGAGTCATATTTGACATAACTGTTTTTCCGAAGATACCTGCGAAGTGCCGTAGCAGAGAAGATACCCAGAATCAGATATGATGCAGATAGNNTCCAGAACATGTTTTATAATAATATTGTAGTTTTTATATTCTGATGTCATCAGTTTAACAAGTGCTTTAACACCCTTTTCTCCATTGTTTTTTATAGCTTTAGTCGCTTCAATCTGCAATTGTACATCGTCTTCCTTATCGATAACCAGTTTCAGGAACCCTATCATCGAAATATCGGGCATTTTACCCATCGATTTGATAATTTCAAGGCAAATTTTGTATTCCTGATTTTTATACATATGCTTCATTGTCTCAAGTGTCGAGCGCATATCCAGATCCCCGGCTACCTGTACTGCAAGGTATCTGACTGAAGGATCCGGATGAATAAGTATCTTCCGGACATTTTCTTCAGGTTCTCTCTGTTCAAACTCCCTGATCATCCTAAGTGCAAATGTAACCACAGTCGGATTGGGCGAAGTGAGCCANNGTGAGATGCGACAGAAACTCAAAAGGATTATCATCACATAGTCTGACCAGAGCAATCTGGGCCTCCATTCTAAGTATTTCATTCGTTGAGTTAAGAGCTTTATATAGCGCAACATTAGCGTCTTTAATATTCATGAAAGCCAACTCGCGGAATCCTTTTATTTTTATATGCCAGCGGTGGTTGTAAGCCCTGGCTATTGAATCCTTATCCAAACTGAGAAGTTTATATAGGCTTTGAATTTTTTTACTTTCAACTCCTTTAAGGTTGAGACTAACATCTACCATCTGGTCTATGAGGACTTGCCGTCGGTAAGTATCTGAGGCAATTGAACGAAATTCTTCAGGACTGGCATTACCAAATAAATAGTTAATGATAAGACTTTGATATTTTTCCAACAGATACTGATGCAGCTTCTCTTCTTTTTCCATTCTCTTTCTGTTCAGAAGAATGATCACCAGTAAAATTATCATTGTAGAAATAGATATAATAATAGCTGCAA
>PMNJ01000135.1:2642-14918 GCA_003162595.1 Bacteroidales bacterium
ACTCCTCACGGGAGTAACCTGCTCCAATACGCATTTCCAATTTATGAGTTATCGATAAGTTATATGCCAGCCTTATTGCGTTAGCATATAGTCGCATAAGATCTGTCTTTATATCAAAAGATTCGTCGGGTGCAGCTCCTGTCCCCAGAGTAACNNCAACCTGCCGGCAAAACCTGCCATACTTCAATTGCGGCCCGGTGCCGGGGAAAATATGAACCAGGACTATAAGCGTATTCCAGATACGCATAATTTTTATCTGTTATATCAGGCCACGCTTCAGCTTCTATCTGCAATTCGGTAGCATCAGAAGGGGATGGTTCACCTATTTTAAAATTNNGCAGCTCCTGTCCCCAGAGTAACCTGCGCATAGTCATTATCACTGAAATACCTTCTTGCATTAATTAATAACGAGGTTCTGGGACCTTTATCCTTAAAATAGACATATCCTTTTATAGACAGCCAGTATTTGCCAAGGTACTTTTCAACTGATACTGCTGCAATGAAAGCACTACGATCAAAATAATAATAGTTTAATCCGGAAGATACTGCCCAACCTGCCGGCAAAACCTGCCANNGATGGTTCACCTATTTTAAAATTCCCAACATTCAGTCCTGCTGATGCTTGTCCCCAATTAAATCTGTGTCCTGCACCGGCTTTAAAGAGTTGCGATAAGAGCGTATATGGTTCTCTGAAACTGTCGAAAGAATACCCTGCTCTTATATCTGTTGATACTGGTGTATTAGCTTTCGACCACAGACGTATATCTCTTCTGGCGGAGAGTGCATCTATATTGTCCGGGTCTTTTAAAAGAAGAGTGTCAATAGCGGCAGAGGCATTAATATAATCTCTTTGCCATGCAAGTATGCGGCCCAATAGTATTCGTGCATCACCATAGGAGGGAAACGCATTGACAAGTTTGCGGGCAGCAGCGGCAGCTGTAACGTAATCACCTTCAAATGCTATTGTTTGAATCCGCAGAAACTCAGATTCCGGATCAATAGTATTCTGAGATAGTACCGGAATGGTATTTAAAAGTCCGGCCAATAATATATTAATAACTAAATATCTGTTCACTGGTTACTTTTTGAGAATGGACCTGATATGTTGAATAAGATCAGAAGGGTTAAATGGTTTTACAATATAACCGCTAATTCCTAACTCCCCTGCCTGAAGTTGCATCTGAGGATCACTGAATGCAGTTAAAACCAGAACTGGCGTTTCCATTTTCAGATCAGACCTTAGATATTTAATCAGTTCCAATCCGCTGTGAAAAGGCAGATGGATATCCACCAGGATCAAATCATAAACAGTTTTTTGCAATAGGGTTAAGGCTATATTCCCATCTTCTGCAGTATCTGATTTCAACCCTTCCTTTTCCAAAATAAAGGAAAGGGTATTCATTGCCAGCTTGTTATCCTCACATATTAGTATTTTCATCTTTTCCAGGATCTCCCTTCGAGAATTCTATACTAACAAGGAACGTTTAACTTACCCGATAGTTTAATAATCAAAATTGTTTTTTTCACAGGGACGCCAAAGAAAACCGGAGTATTTTTATTGTTAAATTATTTCCGCTGTGGTAAAGAGAAGAACGGAAGATGGCGAGATTGAACATGGACTTTCAGATTAAGCCAGCTTCATATTGTCAATAATATCCGCAATCCTCTCATCGAGAATCTTCTCAGTCTGTTCAAATTTATCTAAGGAAGCCAGTTTTGTGTTTACGCTGAAATAGAACTTAATCTTAGGTTCTGTACCTGAGGGTCTGACAGAAATTTTTGTCCCGTCAGCAAGGAAAAACTGGAGAACATCCGACTTAATCAGCTTAATATTGGTTTTTGTATCTTTAATGATATCGTGAGAAACCTGTCTTTCATAGTCATTTAACTTGACCACCTGACTATTGTTGATCTTTTCGGGAGGATTATTCCTGTACTCTGTCATCATAGCTTTGATCTGGTCTGCACCTTCTTTCCCTTTTCTTACAATATTTATAAGTTTTTCCTTATAGAAACCATACTTCACATATATATCAAGGAGAAGCTCGAAAAGAGACATATCATTACTCTTTGCCCATGCAGTAACTTCTGCTGCCAATGCACAGGAGCCAACAGCATCTTTATCACGAACATAATCGCCTGGCAAGAAACCATAACTCTCTTCGCCGCCACCTATATATTTCTTAGTCCCTTCATTTTCCCTGATCAACTCTGCAAAAAACTTAAATCCAGTCAAAACATTGAAATACTCTACATTAAACCCTTCAGCTATCTTTTCTATAAGATCAGTAGTGACTATGGTTTTGATAATATACTCATTACCCTTGTACTTTTTCCTCTCTTTATATTGAGAAAGAATGTACCAGATAAGAATAACACCTGTCTGATTACCATTAAGCAGAATAAATTCCCCCTTCCCGTTTTTTACCGCAAGACCAAGCCTGTCTGCATCAGGATCAGTGGCCATTACTAGTTCGGCATTGGTTTCAGTTGCTTTTTTAATGGCCAGCTTAAGTGCATCAGGTTCCTCCGGGTTAGGCGATTTGACTGTGGGAAAGTTACCATCAATAATATCCTGCTCCGGAACACTTATTATGTTCCGGAAGCCGAACATCTTTAATGCAGGAGGAACCAATGTTATACCGGTTCCGTGAATGGGTGTATATACGATTGGAATATCAGAGAGCTTTTTTATAATCGAGGGATTAAGACTCATCTTAAGTACTTCATCCAGAAATAGTTTATCAGTTTCTTTTCCGATAATTTTTATTTTTTCTCTATTTCCATTGAACTTTATATCAGTCACAGAAGTAATTTTTCGTACCTCATCGGTTATCCCGTCATCATGAGGAGCCACTACCTGACCACCATCATCCCAATAGGCTTTGTACCCGTTATACTCGGGAGGATTATGTGAGGCAGTTATTACTACACCGCTCTGGCATTTATAATGTCTGATAGCGAATGAGAGTTCCGGAGTAGGACGTAGAGATTCAAAGAGATAAACTTCAAAACCGTTTGCTGAAAAAATGTTTGCAGTTGTCTCTGCAAAGTAGCGGCTGTTATTTCGGCAATCATGAGCAATTGCGACTCTTATTCCCGAACTGCTACATTGTTTAATAATGTAATTTGAAAGGCCCTGGGTAGCCATACCCAAAGTGTAGATATTCATCCTGTTAGTGCCGGCTCCCATGATACCTCTCAGTCCCCCTGTACCAAATTCAAGATCCTGGTAAAATGCATCAATAAGCTTTTTTTCGTCTTTCTCAAGCATTTCACGGACCTCTTTTCGGGTCTCTTCGTTGAACTCTTTACCAAGCCAGCTTCCGGCTTTCGTTCTGATCTCAGCAAGTGATAACATAATTGATATATTATTTCAACAGTTTAAGACATTTTATCAGGCTGTCCTTCCAGTGGGGGATTGATAGCCCGTAATTTTCCTTTATTTTACTTTTGTCCAAAACAGAATAGACAGGTCTCTTTGCTGCCTGCGGGAAATCTTTTGTAAGAACCGGAAGCACCTGGCACGTGAGGCCTGATTCCTTAATAATCTCACTCGCAAAATCGTACCAACTGCAAACACCTTCATTCGAATAATTATAAATGCCGGAATTCATCGCTATCTGGTTTCTTATAACTCCTGAAATTATATTCATTATAGCTCCTGCAAGGTCGGCCGCATAGGTAGGAGTTCCGGTCCGGTCAAAAACTACTTTTATAGATTCTTTCTCAGCGGCATTCCTGAGAATAGTTTTAACAAAATTATTTCCGAATGAAGAATATAACCATGCAGTTCTTATAATCATTGATCCATTGTGAAGAAGGGCATATTTTTCACCGGCCAGTTTTGATCTGCCATATGATGATAAAGGATTTGCCGGTATATTCTCGTTGTAAGGCACATTTGAACTTCCGTCATAAACATAATCAGATGATATATGAATAAACCTGCATTCAGAACCCCTGATTACTTCTGTTATATTTTTGACAGCTGTTCCGTTTATAAGCATAGCCTTATCTGGCTCAGTTTCAGCCTTGTCAACAAGATTATAAGCTGCACAGTTAATTATCCAGTCAGGTTTCGACTTATTAATGAATTCTGAAGTTTTTTCGTGGCTGGTGATATCGAGTGAATCTATATCGGTAAATATAAAATCATATCCATAATAGTTTTTCGAGACTTCTTTTAACTCACTTCCAAGTTGGCCTTTCGCACCTGTTATCAGAATTATAGCCATAGATGTTACCCCCTTTTCTAAAAGTTAATTTCAGCATCTTTTAAAAGAGGCTGTGCAATGTCCTTCTCGCTGATGACAGGAACCGTTGAACCTAATTTCCAATAGATGTCAAGCGATGGATCATTAACATTTATTCCCCTTTCATACTGAGAGTTATAAACATTATCACATTTATACTGGATAACAGCAATCTCGCTGAGAACTGAAAATCCATGAGCAAAACCATGCGGGATCAGTAGCTGATCTTTGTTTTCAGAGTCGAGCTCGATGCCAAACCATTTTCCAAATGTCAGAGAGTATTTACGGATATCGAGAGCCACATCGAATATCTTTCCCGTAACCACTCTGATAAGTTTTGCCTGCGGAAAGGGGTTAAGTTGATAATGCAGTCCCCTTATTACACCTTTTACAGATTTTGATTCGTTATCCTGGACAGGAACAAAACTTATACCTGCATCCTGTGCGGCAACCTGATTAAAACTTTCAAAAAAATATCCTCTGATATCAGTAAATATATTGGGTTTTATAACTATAAGTCCTTTGAACCCTGTTTCAATGATTTTCATTTTCTAATTACTCTTACTTTAATCCTTCGAATATATAAACCTCGTCACTGGAAATCCGTAAGAGGTATTTTCCATATTGACTATTTTTAATTGGCTGGGCCAATTCAAGTAATTGATTTTTGTTAATGAATCCTCTTTTATAAGCTATCTCCTCAATACATGAAGCTTTTAATCCCTGCCTCTGNNTTCAAGAGTAGCAATAAAATTGGCCGCTTGCAGCAAACTTTCGTATGTGCCGGTATCGAGCCAGGCCATTCCTCTTCCCATAAGTCTGATATCAAGTATGCCCTCTTCAAGGTAAACCCTGTTAAGATCAGTTATTTCAAGTTCACCACGAGGAGAAGGCTTGAGTGATTTAGCCTTCTTAACAACGGTATTATCATAAAAGTAGAGACCCGTAACCGCATAGTTTGATCGGGGTTGTAATGGCTTCTCTTCAATGCTAATGACCTTTTTATTCTTGTCAAATTCAACAACGCCATAGCGCTCAGGATCAGTAACATAATATCCAAATATACACGCGCCTTTCTTCATTTCTGCAGTTTTGAGAAGGGCGTCACCAAAGCCATGTCCGTAAAAAATATTATCCCCCAGGATCATGCAAACCGGATCACTGCCAATAAACTCCTCCCCAAGTATAAATGCCTGAGCGAGTCCGTCAGGCGAAGGTTGTTCCTTATAACTGAAGTCCAACCCCAGCGATTTACCATCCCCAAGAAGACTTCTGAATCCAGGTAGATCTCTTGGTGTGGATATAATCAATATCTCTCTGATACCTGCGAGCATTAAAACTGATAACGGGTAATAAATCATTGGTTTGTCGTATACTGGTAACATCTGTTTCGAGATAGCACTTGTTATCGGATATAGCCGTGTCCCTGAGCCGCCCGCTAATATTATTCCTTTCATATAATCGTTTTCCGTTTAGAGTCTTTAACCTTAACCTTAACCTTAACCTTAACCTTAACCTTAACCTTAACCTTAACCTTTCGTCTATCTTCTTCCTATTCCAAAGTATGTGAATCCAAGCTTCCTTAGTTGTGTAGGATCATAAATATTTCTGCCGTCAAAAATGACCTTTTCTTTCATTAATTCGGCCATCCTGTTAAAATCAGGAAGATGAAATTCCGACCATTCAGTCATCAATGCCACTGCATCAACATTAACCAGTGCTTCATATAGATCAGATGCGTATTCAATCCTGGTTCCAAGAAGTTTTCTAGTCTCATTAATCGCCGCAGGATCATAAGCTTTAACTCTGGCACCGGCCTTAAGAAGCTTCTCAATAAGATTTATCGAGGAGGCTTCTCTTATATCATCCGTCTTAGGTTTGAAGGATAACCCCCAAATTCCTATTATCCTGTTTTTCAGATCATCATTATAGAATTTAGCCATCTTGCCGAAAATGACATTTTTCTGATACTCATTAGCCTGCTCTACAGCTTCAATTACGTTGAGCTTATAGCTGCTATCTTTGGCTGTTCTGATAATGGCTTTGACATCTTTTGGAAAACATGAGCCGCCGTACCCGGTGCCAGGGTAAAGAAATTTACTTCCTATCCGGGAATCACTTCCAATCCCTTTCCTCACGTTGTTAATGTCGGCGCCAAGAATATCACATAAATTTGCTATCTCATTGATGAAACTGATACGAGTCGCAAGCATGGCATTTGCAGCATATTTTGTAATTTCTGCAGAAGGTATATCCATGAACAGTATAGGATGATTATTCAGAACAAATGGCATATAAAGCCTGTTCATTATTTCCCTTGTTTTCTCATTATCAATTCCAATAACAATTCTTTCAGGTTTCAGAAAATCGTCAATTGCAGCTCCTTCTTTAAGAAACTCCGGATTAGATGCCATATCGAATGACACAGATTCATGTCGTTTCTCGATTTCAGCCTGAATGGTACTACGAATCTTTTCAGAGGTACCTACCGGAACAGTACTTTTTGTTACTACGACTACATGTTGTTTAATGATTTGTCCAATTTCTTTTGCAACATTAAGTACATGATTCAGATCTGCTGAACCATCCTCGCCGGGAGGTGTCCCAACAGCAATAAATATTACCTCCGATCCCTCAATTCCTTCATTTATACCTGTAGCAAAAGTGAGCCGTTTTTTTTCAATATTACTTCTGATAATACTTTCAAGCCCGGGTTCATAAATAGGAATAGTCCCATCCTTAAGTTGTTTTATTTTATCAATATCTATATCAACACAGGTTACATTAACACCACTTTCAGCAAAACAGGCGCCTGTCACCAAACCAACGTAGCCTGTGCCAACAACCATAATTCTCATAAAACTTCAGATATTTTAGGTAATAACTTCATCATTGATGCAAAGATAGTATAACAAGTTAAATATAGAAATTATTAGAAAGACTTCGGGCTGACCCCTTTCACCTGACTCACAATGATTTTAAACCATAATATTGTAGGGTTTTGAAAAATATCATATCTTTGCAACCAATTTTTCATACAAAATAATGTCTAACTTATTAATTATTAGTTCTTTTAATTTAAACTTATGACTGAAAACAAAAAGAAAACAACCAAAAAGGAGGTTGTTGAAAAAAGCGAAACCCCGGTAAAAGGAATAAAAAAAGCAAAAGCTAAAGAGAAAACCGAAAAACAGGATGTTTCAACCGAAGCCTCAACAAAACAGGATGTTTCAACCGAAGCCTCAACAAAACAGGATGTTTCAACCGAAGCCTCAACTTCAGATGAGGTCGTAGCAGGTATTACAGAAGAGCTTCCGGAAGTGGAAAGCCTTCCTGAAGCTGTGAAGGCTGAAGATTACGGATTCGATTCGGAAGTAAAAAAAGAAAAGAGACCAAAAAAAGTGCAGGTGGAGCCGGAAACTGAGCCGGAAAAAGAAATTAAAGCAAAAGCTGAGCCAAGAATTTCTGCATCAGCTGAAGATTTTGACTGGGATACATTCGAGAGTGAAGAACTCCGAAATTCACCAAAGTATAAAGAGTACGAATCTCTTTATGATGAAACTCTGTCAACTGTTGCAGTAGACGAAGTGGTGATCGGAACAGTTATCCAGATGACATTACGCGAAGTTGTCATCAATATTGGCTATAAATCGGAAGGTGTTGTAAGTTTAAATGAATTCCGTTATAATCCAAATCTTAAGGTAGGGGATAAAGTTGAAGTATATGTTGAAAGCCAGGAAGATAAAAAAGGTCAGCTCCTTCTCTCACATAAAAAAGCACGTGCCATTAATTCCTGGGACAGGGTTAATGCTTCACTTGAAAAAGACGAAATCATTACAGGTTATATCAAATGCCGTACTAAGGGTGGAATGATCGTAGATGTTTTTGGCATTGAAGCTTTCCTTCCGGGTTCACAGATTGACGTAAAACCGATTCGCGACTATGATGTTTTTGTTGGTAAAACAATGGAATTCAAGGTTGTAAAAATTAACCAGGAGTTCAAAAACGTCGTTGTTTCTCATAAAGCCCTTATTGAAGCTGAACTTGAACAGCAGAAGAAAGAGATTATTGCAAAACTTGAAAAAGGACAGGTTCTTGAAGGAACCGTTAAAAATATTACATCTTATGGCGTATTCATCGACCTTGGTGGTGTCGATGGACTTATTCATATTACAGACCTTTCATGGGGAAGGGTTAATCACCCCGAAGAAATTGTACAACTCGATCAGAAACTCAATGTTGTTATCCTCGATTTCGATGATGATAAGAAGAGAATTGCTCTTGGTCTTAAACAACTGACTTCACATCCATGGGATTCTGTCGACCCGAATATGAATATCGGCGACAAGGTTAAAGGAAAAGTTGTTGTTATGGCTGACTATGGTGCTTTTGTAGAAATTGCACCGGGAGTTGAAGGCTTAATTCATGTATCTGAAATGTCATGGTCACAGCATCTGAGAAGTGCACAGGAGTTTCTGAAAGTAGGCGACGAAATTGAAGCGGTAATTCTAACACTCGACAGGAATGAGAGAAAAATGTCTCTCGGTATCAAACAACTTAAAGCCGATCCATGGCAAAACATTGATGAAAAGTACACAGTAGGTTCAAAACATACTGCTAAAGTTCGGAACTTTACCAACTTCGGCGTATTCGTTGAGATTGAAGAAGGAGTTGACGGACTTATTCATATTTCTGATCTTTCATGGACAAAGAAAATCAAACATCCTGCTGAATTTACAGCTATTGATGCTGATATTGAAGTAGTTGTTCTTGAAATTGACAAAGAAAACAGACGTCTGAGTCTTGGTCACAAACAACTTGAAGAGAATCCATGGGATGTCTTCGAGAATCTGTTTACAATGGATTCAATACACGAAGGTACTGTGGTTGAAGTATTCGACAAAGGAGCTGTGATTGCTCTTCCTTACGGTGTTGAAGGATTTGTTACTCCGAAGCATCTTGTAAAAGAGGATGGAATGATGGCAAAAGTTGATGAAAAACTTATGTTCAAAGTGATTGAATTTAATAAATCAGCCAAGAAAATCATCGTTTCACATAGCAGAGTATTTGAAGATGAAAAGAAAGCTGTTGAAGCTCCAGTTAAGAAAGCAGAACCTGCTTCACCAAAGAAAACAACAAGAAAACAGAAATCAAGTTCTGAAAAAACAACACTTGGCGATATCTCTCAGCTGGCTGCTTTAAAAGAAGAAATGGAAGAAAAAGAGAATAAAGCTTCCAAGAAATCGAAAAATTAATTAAATTTAGGCTATCAAATTTTAATACTATGGATTTTAATATTGAGAGCCGGAATAACAGCACTGTTATTCAGATACAATCGGAAAAGCTTGATACGCACATCGCTCCGGCGCTTAAGTCGGAACTTGTGCTGGTCTCAGGAAAGGGTGAAAAGAATATCATCCTCGATCTTGCAAAATGTCAGTATTGCGACTCGTCTGGTTTAAGTGCAATATTAGTAGCCAACAGGTTATGTAAAAATGCAGGTGGTACATTCGTTCTCTGTGGGCTAAATGAAGCAGTTGAACGACTTATCACTATTTCTCAGCTCGACACCGTACTTACAATAACAGGAACGGTTGATGATGCTGAAAAAATGATATCATAAATAAAATAGCTTTGCAGAATGCTATGAAACTGACCATACTTGGTAGTAGTTCTGCATTGCCGACGTCAGGAAGGTATCCCTCCGCTCATGTGCTCAATGCCCATGAGCGGTTATTTTTAATAGACTGTGGTGAAGGTACCCAGATGCAACTCAGGAAAACCAGGATCAGGTTCGCAAAAATAAACCATATCTTCATTAGCCATCTTCATGGCGATCATGTCTTCGGTCTTTACGGACTTTTGTCAACCTTCAGTTTGATGGGAAGGACAAACCCGATTCATCTTTATGCTCCTGAAAACTATGATAAAATGTTTAAATCACATCTCAGCGATTTTGATATTAATCTGAGTTTTGAAATTGATTTTATTCCACTATCAGGTAAAGACCCCATTAAAATACTTGATGATAAATATCTTACTGTGACATCCTTTCCCCTTCAGCACAGAATTCCATCTTATGGATTCCTCTTCAGGGAAAAAAAATCAGAAAGAAATTTAATAAAAGAAAAGATTGATAAATATCAAATTCCTCAGGTCAGACTGCCCGCAATCAAAAAAGGAGAGGATTTTATTACACCCGATGGTAGCATAATAAAAAATGAGGATATTACACTCCCTCCCCGTGAACCGCTGTCCTATGCATATTGCAGCGATACAAAATATTTCAGACGTCTGGCTTCTTTTGTTATGGGAGTGAGTCTTTTGTACCATGAAGCTACCTTCGATAAAGGGAAGGAGGATCTTGCAGCAATTACTGGTCACTCGACAACTCTTGATGCTGCTAAGACTGCCTTAAATGCTGGCGTGGGTTCTCTTATTATAGGCCACTTCTCAGCCCGGTACAAAGATATTTCGCCTCTTGTTGATGAGGCAAGAACATTATTCCCTAAAACTTATCCGGCTATAGATGGCAAGACTTATGAGGTGGGGAATATTACTGATCCTTAGTAAAAGATTTCTATCTTTGTGACCAATAAAAAAGAATTGTTTGTCTTTTTTTATCCTTTTTACCCCTTTCCCAACCTTCCCCCACAGGGGAAGGGGACCGAGCGTAAAGAACTTGCCCGGTGGGCAAGTTTATCGAAGGTGCCAGACTGCCGCGTAGGTCATTTCCCCCTTGGGGGAAACAGGAAAGGGGGTAAGAAAATAAGAGAAGTATAAAATAATCACATTTATTTTATAAAATTATAAAGTTTTGCTGGAAAAAATTTTAATACTCGATTTCGGATCTCAGTATACACAACTGATAGCCAGAAGGATACGTGAAATTAATGTCTATTGTGAGATATATCCTTTCGACCACTTTCCTGTCCCTGATAATAATGTTAAAGGAGTTATATTATCAGGCAGTCCATCTTCTGTACGTGATAAAAATGCTCCATTTCCCGACCTTTCACTGATAAAGGGAATGATACCCCTTCTTGGCGTCTGTTATGGTGCACAATATCTGGTTCAGAATTACGGAGGAGTAGTGAAACCTTCAGGAATAAGGGAATATGGCAGGGCAAATCTTGTTTCAGTAAACACTAATGATCCTCTCTTCAAAGATATAAAACCCGGATCACAGGTATGGATGTCGCATGCCGACACTATAACAACTATCCCTTCAGGATATGAGATTACAGGATCGACTGCCGATGTGGAAGCAGGTGCATATCATATAATTGGTGAAAACACATGGGGAATACAGTTCCACCCTGAAGTTTATCATACTACGGATGGAACTCAGATACTTAAAAACTTTGTAGTCGGCATCTGCCGGTGTTCTCAAAACTGGACACCTGATTCATTTGTCGGTTCTACTGTGGAAAAATTGAAAGAAAAATTAGGTGACGACAAGGTAATCCTTGGTCTATCAGGTGGCGTTGACTCTTCTGTTGCCGCGTTCCTGCTTCACAAAGCAATAGGCAAAAAGCTTACCTGCATTTTCGTTGATAATGGATTACTGAGGAAAAATGAATTTGAAAAAGTGCTTGAATCTTATCTTGGACTCGGACTTAATGTAGTCGGTGTTGATGCGTCCGACAGATTCCTCGATCAGCTTGAAGGAGTAAGTGATCCGGAGACAAAACGAAAGATAATCGGGCATGTATTTATTGAAGTTTTTGACACTGAGGCAAAAAAGGTTAAAGATGTCAAATGGCTCGCGCAGGGAACAATATACCCCGATGTAATTGAATCTGTTTCAGTTAATGGACCTTCTGCAACAATTAAATCACATCANNGAAGCTGATGATATTTTTATTGAGGGTCTCAAAAAAAACGGGTTGTACGATTCTGTCTGGCAGGCCGGTGTGATTCTTCTGCCCGTTCAGTCGGTCGGAGTAATGGGCGATGAACGTACTTATGAAAACGCTGTGGTATTGAGAGCAGTTAGTTCAACCGACGGAATGACAGC
>PMNJ01000145.1:0-139 GCA_003162595.1 Bacteroidales bacterium
TCGTCGCCGACTTTAATCAGAAGCCTTCCCGATATTATCGGGAGGGCTCTTTTATTTTATACCCCCCACATCCTTCGGACACTTTACCCGGAACATTCAGGTAATTGTAAACCCCCCTCGGCCTTCGGCCGCTCCCCCC
>PMNJ01000145.1:151-16726 GCA_003162595.1 Bacteroidales bacterium
AAGTACCTCTCATCTGGAAGGTGTTTTTCAGCCTGTCACGTAATAGTTTAAGATCTTCTGCCTGAGCTGCTGTAAGATTATTAACAGTCAGCATATAAACACCATTGTCACCTTTTACCGGTCCGGCTACCGTTCCCTGCTTTGCAACAGAGGCGGCAGCAATCAATGAAGGCTCTGTACCAGCACCAGGAACAGTGTATGATCTGAAATTTATCTTTGTAGCCTCCTGTACCGTTAACCCCATTGTCCTGGCAATATCATCAATAGTTTTTCCGGAACCAACATTTTTATTAAATTCTGCCGAAATGAGTTCAGCTTTTTTGTCTTTTAATAGTGCAAACCTGAGATCATTCTCAACGTCTTTTTGAGCTGCAACTCCATCCTCCTGTACCTTTGTACAATATGCAATTACGTACTTTTCACCAAGATCGAAAACTGCCTGTTGACTGTTATCAAGAATAATCTTCCCTTTTTCAGCCTGGAATAATGCCATAATCAACGACCGTGGATTATCAAGTCCGGGTAATGTTTTTTGCTGGGGTGCTACAGAATTAGCAACTCTTTTGTTCAACTTTTTTTCTGCAATTGTTTTAATGAACTTTTCATATGTATCGTTCATTCCGGCAAATTGACTTGCCTCACTATAGGATTTCTGATTAGTCAGAGAGCCCGGTGCAATTTTCCTGTCAATGTATCCAATATTATATTTACGAGTATCTTTTGATTGTGCAAGAATCTCAATTATATGTATACCAAAGGTTGTTTCGGCTGTTTTTATATCACCTTTTTTACCTGTAAAACAAGCATTATTAAAAGGTACTACCATTTTGCCCTCGGGAAACCAACCAAGATCCCCACCGATTTTAGCTGAACCCTGATCATCTGAATTTGCCATTGCAAGAGTTGCAAAAGGAGTCCCGGATTTAATTAGTTTTATAAGACTGTCAGCCTGATGTTTTGCAGCATCTAATGTTCTTGTCTTGCCTGTTGATAATAAGATATGCCGAACATGCACAGAATCAGGTCGGTCGCCAACTGCAATCAATCTGGCAATTTTATACGAGCCATTCTCAGTGTAAGGTCCGAAAACGTCCTTTAAGTCTTCTCTCTTCACCCAGTCCTTAAGATTTTCAGGAACACTTGTCAGAGGAATGTAAAAACCTACATATCTCGAGTCAGCACTCAGATTAATAAATTCTACAGGATCGGGTGCTGATATAAACTCATCTTTTGTTTTATTGATCCACTGTTCAGTTTGTTTTATATCATCTTCTGAAGGAACAACATCAAATGTCACATATTCAATATCTCTTAAAGCAGTTCTTTTGTAGCTTTCTTTGTGTTTTGCATAGTAAGCCGTTAAATCACTCTGAGAGATTTTAATCGAAGAATCAGATATTGAAGCATAATTTTTAAGTATGTAACTGAAGTCAACAGTATTGGCAGTAAGATTCTTTTCAAACTCAGCCTGTTTTGAAGTAACGAACAGTCCTTTGGAAACCAGATTATTGTATTTTGTATTTGTCCGGTCATTTACAATCTCGTTTTCAAAAAACAACCAATATTTTTTTGCTGTTTCGTCAACCTCAGTTTGTTTCAGGAAGTTCACAAGAAAAGATTTATTAAATGTTCCGGTCTGCTGATCGGTAAATAATTGCTGAACGATCTGATGGGGATTGTTTCCGAGAACCAATTCATCAACCTCTTCAGTACTGACTCCTAATCCAAGTTTCTTATATTGCGGATCAAGGATTTTTTCTCTTACCATCTGCTGCCATGTCTGTTCTCTTAATGATTCATTGGTCGCTTCATCAACATTCGATCTTCCTGATAATTTATAGATCTCTAAAAGGTTTTGTAATTTTAATTCATAATCCTGATATGATATATATTCACCGCCGATCTGCCCGATTTCATAGTATTTTTTCTGTTTTAGCCTCTGGCCCCGTCCTCTTCCGAAGAAATCACTGACAACAAACAGGAAAAGTGAAAAACCAATTAATCCCGCAACTAATACTCCGGCTTTCTCGCGTAAAAATTGAAGTGCTGACATCTAATATTTTCTTTAATAGTTAATAGAAATTTTCCTTTTTTAATACAGGCGACAAATATAACAAATTTTCATTAAAACTCTGACCTGCCATTAAATTGTTATTGGTTCCGTTATTGATAGTATCAGATGAAAAGCGAAGAAATGAATTTATAATGGAATATTATTACTTTAAAAAACAGTCATTCCGGCTGAAAACATATAAAAAACAGGAATTAGCATAAAAAAATGGGGGTATGTTGAAAAAAAAGTGCAAAAAAACTTCAAAAACAAAGAATATTCAGGGTGTTTATTAAAAATAGTTTTATTTTTGTAAAAAATATTATAAAAATGGCAGAACTTAGATTTAGTGCTTTAAGAGAAGTATTCAACAGGGAACCTGTTGAAGTTACTACCCCATCAAAAATCGTATCCGAATATTACGGAGAAAATGTTTTTGATCTTCCTAAAATGGAACGCTACCTTTCCAAAGAGGCTTACAAGGTAGTGAAACGTGCAATTAATGAAGGGAAATCATTAACCCGACAGGAAGCTGATCTGGTAGCTACAGGGCTAAAAGCTTGGGCTACCGGGAGAGGCGCTACACACTATACTCACTGGTTTCACCCTCTTACCGATGGAACTGCTGAAAAACATGACGGGTTCATTGAGATTGTTGAAAACGGACAAGTAGTTGAGAAATTCTCAGGTGAAGTCCTGGTACAATCTGAACCAGATGCTTCCAGTTTCCCGAGTGGTGGTCTCCGTAATACATTTGAGGCAAGAGGATATACTGCATGGGATGTTTCGTCACCTGTGTTTATTGTCGGAACCACACTGTGTATACCTACAATATTCGTATCATGGACAGGCGAAGCTCTTGATTATAAAGCCCCTCTTCTGAAGGCTCTGTCAGAACTTGACAGAGCTGCAGTTGACGTCTGCCAGTATTTTGATAAAGATGTTACCAAAGTAATCGCAACTCTAGGATGTGAACAGGAATATTTTTTGATTGATGATGCTTTATATTATGCAAGACCTGACATAGTTCTGGCCGAAAGAACACTTATGGGCCACCAGTCATCAAAAGATCAACAGTTATCTGACCACTATTTTGGGTCTATTACAGAAAGAGTAATGGCTTTTATTGAAGATTTCGAATGTGAGGCCTATAAACTCGGAATTCCGGTTAAAACACGTCATAATGAAGTGGCTCCAAATCAGTTCGAAAGTGCCCCCATTTTTGAGGAAGTAAACCTGGCAGTCGACCACAATCTTCTGCTGATGGATATTATGAGAAGGGTTGCGCGTAAACATAAATTCAGAGTTTTATTTCATGAAAAACCGTTTGCGGGGATCAACGGTTCAGGCAAGCATAATAACTGGTCAATGGCTACAAATACCGGGGTCAACCTTCTATCTCCCGGAAAAAATCCAAAAACCAACTTACAATTTCTTACCTTCCTGGTAAATGTTATCAAAGCCGTGAATGACAGCAATGATGTTTTAAGAGCATCAGTAATGAATGAATCAAACTCCTACAGACTTGGAGGTCATGAAGCTCCCCCGGCAATAATATCAGTTTTCCTGGGTACTTACCTGATAAATATGCTTGAGAATATTTCACGGAAAGTAACTGATAAGAAGATGACTCCTGCTCAAAAAACCGAACTTAAACTTGGAATCGGTAAAATACCTGAAATTCTACTCGATAATACCGACAGAAACAGAACATCTCCGTTCGCTTTTACAGGCAATAAGTTCGAGTTCAGAGCTGTAGGTTCCTCAGCTAATTGTAGCCCCGCAATGATTGTCCTTAATGCTGCAGTTGCGTATCAGTTGACTCAGTTTAAGAAAGATGTGGATGTCATCATTAAAAAGGGTGTAAACAAGGATGAGGCTATTTTCCAAGTCTTGAAAAAGTATATTCTCGAATCAGAGAGAGTATTATTTGAAGGTGATAATTATAGTAAGGAATGGCATAAGGAAGCTAAGAAAAGAGGTCTGTGTAATCTGACCAGCGTACCTGAGTCAATAAGCCTGTATCTGACCAAACAATCCAGAGCGGTTCTCGTCGGGTCAGGAGTTTTTACGGATAAAGAACTTGAAAGTCGTGTGGAAGTCGAGTATGAGAAGTTCACTAAAAAGGTTCAGATAGAATCTAGAGTGCTTGGCGATTTGGCATTGAATCACATCATCCCTATTGCAATAAATTACATGACCTCTCTCATTGAAAACGTGAAAGGACTCAGAGAAATCTTTAATGACACTGAGTATGAAAGGCTTGCAAAAGCGCGTAAAGAGGTGATAGTCACTATTTCTGACCATATATCAATGATCAAAAAGCTTGTTGACGAAATGGTCGATGAACGTAGAAAAGCTAATGTTATTGAGGACAATTACAAGAAGGCAATTGCTTATGAAAGCAAAGTCAAACCGTACCTCGATGAAATCAGGTCCCATATAGATAAGCTTGAGCTCGTTGTTGATAATGAAATGTGGCCACTTCCTAAATACAGAGAATTACTTTTCACAAGATAAGGGTTGGTTAGTTTTTTTTTCATGTTTGGTAAAAGGATTCCTGAATAAGGAGTCCTTTTTATTTTTTAGCCTCAACCCCTGACACTGCCTTCTAATTCTTAGGTAGTCTCCCCCTTGGGTTCACCCTCTCTACTTAATTCTTAACCCTTCCCTGTCCCTTCCCTGCAGTCTGGCTCCTTCGCTAAAATTGCCTACCAGGCAATTTTTTAACGCTCGGCCCTCTTAAACAATAAGGGAAGGGCAAAAATACTATTATTCAACTAGTTACTCCCCTTCCCTTAGCCTTAAGGGAAGGGGTTGGGGGATGGGTTCACTACTCTAAGGGAAGACACGGAGAGACACAGAGATATGTTTATTAAAAATCCGAATAAGAAGTTGGATAAAGAAGATATGGATTGGCTTTTGATACTGTGTTTTTATATTCTTCCATCCCTGATAACTTCTTCCATGCATCTGAATCCCTGAAAGCTTTCCAATGATCATCGTGCGATTTCATATCAGCATATGTTGTCATATACATGAGCCTGGGCTTAAGACTGCCCAATAATACCTGTCCATAAAATACGGCATTGGATCCGACAGTTTCGAAGATACCGGTCTCTCCTCCTTCATTGAACATCTGAATTTTCTTAGCTGCTTTAGCTTCAGTTGCACTTTCATAACTTCTTAATTCATAGATCCTTTCCGAAGGGGCAGTAGTGTACTTTGGAATTCTGAATTCAGGCATTTTAGAGAAAGCTTTCAGCAGTATACTTTCATATCTTACGAATGGCGGATTATCATATGGGGCATCAAGAAACTCCTTTCCTTTTTGGGTAAGAACCTGATCCTTTTCAAGTTTATCTGCCAGTTGCATAAACTGACCGATAGTCTTGTAAGGGATAAACACATAGACTAATTTCCCGAAAGCTGTATCGGCTTCAACAGGTTTAAACACTCCTACCACTGGAATTCCAGCACGATGAAGCGCCGGCAGATATGCCTCTTTCAGATAAGCATCTACTCTACCCTCCTGTCCTTTATCTGAAATCCGGTAAATCTTTATTTCATAGTACTGTTGTTTTGCCGGTTTTGCTCCAAAGGCATTTATTGCGATAGTCATGAATAACATTAATACCGGAAGTATCCGGGAAAAGAAATCTGATTTTTTCATTTTTTAAATATTGATTATTAATTTATTGAAATAGTCATTCCAGATATTTTCTTCTATTGTTTTCGTTCCACTACCTTTTTACCCCAGCCTAAACCTTTTGTTTCTTTTTACCTCATCCTAAATCCCTTTCCAAGGGAGAGGGACTTTAATCTGATCTTTTTCAAACTCCCCTTCTCTCTTGGGATCGGGGGATGAGGCCTAAAATGTTTTGGGGTTAATATGCCTTCGAAAACTCCCTGAAGATTTTATCTGCTTTCTCCGGTGTCAGTTCTGAACCCGATTGAACATAAAATCTGTGATACAAAGTCACCGAATGACCTTTTTCAATCTTGTAACTGCTCTTCTGCTTTTTTGGATTATAAGAATTTTGTCCAAAGTTATTCAATGAAAAAAGGCCATATCCCCTTGCATGAGCATAAGCGGGATAACCCGGGTTCTTAGGATTATCAAAAATAGCCATGGAAATCTTAACGCTATCCTTAACTCCACTCAGGATCACCCATTCATTTCTGGTTCCCCATACCGAGTCTCCCCTTAATCCGTTACTTGAATGATACATTCCTGTAACCCCATTATTATCTGTGGCTTTGACTGTTGTAGGATTGCCTTTATCATCCGTAAATATCAGAGATTCATTTGAAGGCATTTCAAAAGCCCTGTCAACCCTGATCGCAAACAAACCTTCTTTACAGTCGGCGATTGTAACCGGACCATTTATTGCAGATAAGGTTGAGATGTGATCAATCGTCCTGGAATTCTCGTTACCCGAAAAGATATATCGTACGTTCTCAGTTAACAATGTATTACCTTTATTATCTTCCCAGTTCGTTACAACCTGAAGGATTCCTTTCTTCCCACTTAGCGATTTGACAATTTTCTGGAGAACAATATGTCCATAAGCATCTTTTTGGTCGGCAGGTATTGCTGAAGAGTTATTCCAGAAGTCAATACCATTCACATTGCCATGGTTAAACCATATACCAATATGGTGTGGGTGATCTACCCGTTCTCCTTTTCTTGATTCAATCGGATAACCCCTGGTAATCACTGAGCCGTCAGGAGCATTGACAGGAAACAGAAATGGCTTTTCAATGTTTTCGGGGTATTGATAAGATGTAAAAAAGCTGCCGTTAATAAAAACATCAACTTTATGTTTGTCATCAACTCTGACAAGCTTTACTCCTTTATCGTTGGAAAACTGAGCGTTAATGATCATTCCTGAAAACAAAAAAACAAGAATACAGAATCCTCCTGATATCAGGATCATACTTGCGGACAATTTTTTTATTATTCCCATAATAAATAACAAATTTTAATATTGGAACACTTTCCCTCCTGCAAGAACTTCCTGTCTTGCCTCATCAAATGTAGCTTTCTCGCCAGTTCTGAGCGCCGCCGTACACATAATTGTAGCTATTGAGTGATTATAACCTGCCTTAATATCTGCATTTGGCTTCTTGCGATCACGAATACATTCCATCCAGTTCCTCATATGAGCGTTTGTCATAAGATCGGAACCTGTATTAGCAGATGTTTCTATCTTAAATCCAGGTAAGTCCATGGGTTCAAGAAGATTTGGTTGCATATTCATGTCCCTGGCATCAGCAGCGCTCAGTCCACCTTCAGAATTAATCTTGTTGGTATCAAGATTGAGTGATCCGCCATTGGAGAAGTAAATCTCTTTGGTTCCGCCTGCTGAGTTGGTGAACCGTGATGTATAAACAACCTGGAATCCTGAGTCGGCATCTCCATAGTCCATCACTGCAGTCATAGTGTCATAGTTGGTACGTCCGTCCTTCCATAAATAAATACCTCCGTTTGCTGCAACGCTTTTTGGATGACTTAATCCGGTGAACCAATGAACGGTGTCTATCTGGTGTGCCATCCATTGCCCCGGTATTCCGGACGAATATGGCCAGAATAGCCTGAATTCAAGATATTTTCTTGGATCCCATTCCGCAGGTTCGCGATTCATCTGAAAACGTTTCCAGTCAGTATCAGCCTCCTTAATAACCGATGTAAGTTGTGGCCTTCTCCATCTGCCCGGCTGGTTGACATTCCACGACATCTCAACCATAACAATTTTCCCAAATTTCCCTGATCTGATATAGTCATTAGCTGCAATATAATTAGGAGTGCTCCTGCGTTGTGAGCCAATCTGGACGATCTTTTTAGAATCCTGAACGGCTTTTAAAGCCTCCCTGGCGTCAGACATAGTCTCAGCGAAAGGCTTTTCACAATATGCATCCTGACCTGCCCGAACAGCCTCAGCAAGCACCAATGCATGCTGAAAATCCGCAGTGCTTATAATAACTGCATCTGTATCTTTTCCACTGTATAGTTCATCGTTATTACGGGCCTTCCTGATCGTTACACCTTTCTCTTTGAAAAAAGCATCTGCCTCATCCCGACGTCTGTTCCACAAATCAGATACCGCAACTATTTCAAAGTTTAGTTCTTTTGCCAGACTCAGGAATGCAGGTGCCAGTGATGTTCTGAACCGGTCAGAAAAACCGACTATCCCAACACGTACCCTGTCATTAGCACCAAGGATACGCGAATAACTCTTTGCACCCAGAGTCACTACTGCAGCGCCCAATGCGGATTTTTGAATAAATTCTCTGCGGGTTGTCATAATATAATATTTAAAGTAACTGATAACTCATCTTGTTATCTGAAGTAAAATTAAATTAAATCATGATCTTATCATATACAAATCCGGTGCTTTTTTTCTATTCCTCTTTCTTTAACTTTTTTTAACTTACCAATTATCTAAATGATGTATATTTGATTAGACAATAATATACAGATGATACAACCTACATTAAATTAAGAGTATGAAAATGAATTCGATATTAAGATTAAGATTAACATTAATCTGTGTCGTAGTTTTCCTTTATCCTTATAATGATTTCGGACAGAAAGTTAAGGAGAATTCTGACCTTAAACACTGGCCGGCAGGCTCTTCTCCTCAGGAGATAGGGAAACGTGTTGCAGAACATTACGTTATCAGACCGCTTCCTGATGCTCCCAGGAAAATAATCTATCCTGAAGTCTGCACCTGGTATGGTGCCCTTACATTTGCCCAGCTGACAGGAGATAGTAAGCTGGTAACCAGGCTTGAAGAACGTTTCAACCCGTTGTTTGGAGCCGATTCGATTCTGATACCTGTGCCCAATCATGTCGATAACACGGTTTTCGGTTCTGTTCCTCTGGAATTATATTTACTTACCAAAAATCTGAAATATCTTACTTTGGGCAGGAGAATAGCTGACATACAATGGGCACTTCCCGAAGGTATCGGTGCAACACCTGAGGCAATGATTTTTTACGAAAAGGGATATACTCCACAGACACGAATGTGGATCGATGACATGTATATGATAACCGCTGTACAGGTTCAGGCCTACCGGGCAACCGGCGACAAAAAATATATTGAAAGGGCAGCAAAGGAGATGGTGCTTTATCTCGATTCGCTGCAAAGACCAAATGGACTCTTTTTTCATGCTCAGGATGTTCCTTTCTTCTGGAGTCGTGGTAACGGATGGATGGCTGCAGGTATGAGCGAATTACTAAGTTCCCTCCCGGAAAATAATCCATACCGTCCGAGAATAATGGAGGGTTATAAGAAAATGATGGCATCACTTCTGAAGTACCAGTCTGAAAACGGTACCTGGAGACAATTGATCGATGAACCTGAATCATGGAACGAAACTTCCGGAACAGGAATGTTTGCCTTTGCAATGATCACAGGTGTGAAAAACGGGTGGCTCGATAAAAATATATATGGCGCTGCAGCACGTAAAGCCTGGCTAGGACTTATTTCCTACATTGACAAAAGCGATGACCTGCACGAGGTTTGTGAGGGTACCAATAAAAAGAATGACAGGCAATATTATTTCGACAGGAAACGGAATATCGGCGATTTGCATGGACAGGCGCCTGTGTTATGGTGCGCATCAGCTTTGTTGAGGTAGAATATTCAGTATTTAAAAATCATGAAGAGAATCCTGGTTGATATGGATGGAGTTCTGACAGATGTTTACACTCGCTTTTTTGAACTTTATGAAAAAGAAACCGGATTGAGGAAAACTATGGAGGAGCTAATAGGGCTTAAAGAAGGTGAAGCATTTCCTGAACTGTTCCGATGGGTGGAAACTCCTGGTTTCTTCAGAACTATGCCGGTAATGTCCGAAAGTCAGAGGGTCCTGAAATTACTGAATGAAGCTTACGAAATCATAGTCATTTCGATGGCAACTGAATTCCCTGTCAGCCTGACTGACAAACAATTGTGGCTTAATGACAATTTCCCGTTTATAAGCTGGAAACAGGTTGTTTTCTGTGGTGACAAAAGTTTAATATCTGCAGATATGATGATCGATGACCACTTTAAAAACCTCGACAATTTTGATGGTGAAACAATTATGTTCATCCAGCCACATAATATGAACGACACCTGTCATCATCATAAAACCGTTACGTTGTGGACAGATCTTGAAAAGCTTCTTTTACATCATTAATTTATATTCTGAATTCAGATCACCGGATTATAAATATTATAACTTTGGAGCATGGGGAACCTGGATTTTTAATAGATTTTATAAACCCTGTTCAATATTATTTGCAAATTGGTTTTTAACAAAACGATAACTATAAAATATCAAAAAAAAATGGAAAACGAAAACAAACCTGCTGTTAAACGATTATACTCACTAGATGCACTACGCGGATTCGATATGTTTTGGATCGCGGGTGGAGATGGAATATTTATTGGCCTGGCGACTCTTACCGGATGGCCCGTTTTTCAATGGTGGGCAGGTCAGCTTGAGCATGTTCCATGGCATGGATTCCATTTTGAGGATATGATCTTCCCTCTTTTCCTCTTTATTGCCGGAATATCTTTCGCCTTTTCCCTAACAAAGCGCACGGCAATGAATGACAGCCGCACCTCTATCTATAAACACGTTATCAGCCGAGGATTGATCCTGGTTCTTATTGGAATACTATATAATAATGGCGTCCGTTTTGATTTTGCTCATTTACGGTACGGAAGTGTTCTGGGAAGAATAGGTCTGGCATGGATGTTTGCCTCACTTATCTTTATGAACACAAAATTAAATATGCGGATTGTCTGGTTCTGCGGACTTTTAATCGGTTACTGGGTTTTGCTGCTGCTATTTCCTGCCCATGATCTTGGTTCCATGGATATTTTTTCACAGGAAGGGAATCTCACCAGTCATATCGATCGCCTTTTGATGCCCGGAAGACTTTACCTTGGGAATCACGATCCTGAAGGATTATTAAGTACTATCCCCGCCATCGGTACAGCTTTACTCGGAATGTTCACAGGAGAATTCCTGTTATCAAAATACCTGAATGACAAACCCTTGCGCAAAGTACTATATATGGTTCTGGCAGCAATAACATTGATGATTATCGGGAAGATCTGGAATATTGCATTCCCGATCAATAAAAACCTATGGACAAGCTCATTTGTATGCTTTGTAGGTGGACTGAGCCTTCTTCTGTTCTCAGTATTCTACCTTATTATTGATGTTTGGGGATATAAAAAATGGGCATTCTTTTTTGTAGTTATAGGGATGAATCCTATTACTATTTATCTTACAGAGAGAATTGTAAATTTCGGATCTGCAACAAAGTTTTTTTTCGGAGGTTTTACATCTATCATGCCGGAATCATGGGCGCCACTAATTGATGGAATCGGAGTAACGGCAATAGCATGGGTATTTCTTTATATACTTTACAAAAAGAAGATATTTTTAAAGATTTGATCTCCAGTTAGTCAGCCAATGCCTGATAAACCAGGGCTTTGAATTTATCCTGTATTTCAGAATGACTAAACGGGCTTTGTTGCAAAAATAACAGACAGACAAGCCGTTCCTTTGGATCGGCCCAATAAGTGGTAGCAAAATAACCACCCCAGGAAAACGATCCTTCCGATATTCCAAGTCTTTCCTGACCGCTGGCCGTTGTAATCTCAAAACCTAATCCGAACTTATCCCTGCCAAGATTAAGATCACCGATCTGATTCGTGGTCATTAAATCCACAGTACGCCTAGCCAGCAGTCTTTTCCCTTTATACTCTCCTTTGTTTAACAACATTTGCAGAAAAATTGCATAATCTTTTATAGTGGAACTCAGTCCGGCGCCACCGGAATAATAAGTACCTTTAACCAGCGGATAATCAACAAACGAGCCCGGTGCGTTTACAAGGTGATGATTTTTATCTTCGGCTATGACTTTTACGAGTCTGTCATGTTTTGAGGCAGGCAAATAAAAATAAGTGTCATTCATACCTAATGGTTCAAAAATATGCCTGTGAAAATAGTTGTCAAGATTTTCACCTGATAAAACTTCAACAAGATAGCCCAGAACATCAACATTTAATCCATAGGTAAATCTCTCTCCCGGCTGGTGGATTAGAGGTAATTTTCCGAGTGCTCTGATTTTGTCTCCAAGTACAATTTTATCACTCCCAAAACCTCCCGGGATTCCTGATTTTGAATAGATAGCTCTCATATTTCCGGAGCCGATGCCGGCATAATCAATTCCTGAAGTGTGGGTTAAGAGATCTCTTATTGTTATTTCACGATTTGCCGGAACAGTAGTATAGGTTGAGTCTTTTTCATTGAACTTATCAAGAACACCGGGATTAGCAAATTCAGGGATATATTTTGAGATCGGGTCATCTAAAAGAAATTTTCCTTCCTCAAATAACATCATTACTGCAACACTTGTAATAGCTTTGGTCTGGGAAGCGATACGAAAAATATCATCATTGTGCATTAACGACTTTGTTTCAACATTGCTGACCCCAAATGATTTATCATAAACAATTTTGCCATCACGTGCAATAAAACCAACTGCACCAGCTATCCATCCGCTGTCGATGCTTTGCTTAAGCATTTTATCGATGCGTATTAACCGGTCCTCAGAAACCCGGACCGAAATTGGTGAAGTCTCTTTAAGACCTGTAGCTTGTTTACACGAAAAGGCAATAATTATAATAAGACAAGCAACCTGAAGAATAAGAATTTTTTTCATATTAGATTAATTTTATTGAGCGATTATATTTATAAGTAATCTCAGCTTCCTCTGAATGGAATCTGCGTTCTGCTGTCTCTAGTCTTTTATAGCACCATGTCTTTTTTTTGCATAACTTAACAATAATTCCGTCAGGTTCTCAGCCGCCTTTCGGTTTTCAAAACTTTCCGGAAGCCGGTCGTGATCTATATATTCATTATAGATCCAGGGGTCACCTATTGCGAAAACATATCCCTTCCCATATCTGTTTTCTGCCATAAGAACTTTGCCCTTCTCGGTCAGAATAGCCTTTGCATTTCCTGAAATATTAATGTCTGAAACCTCCTTAATATAGATTTTTGTTACTCCCCTAAAAAGCGGATGGTCAGGCAGGTCAGTACTGGCTCCCATTTCAAAATTATTTCCTGTCACAGGATGTAATGTAACATGGTTAAACGTCATACTAAACTGTTTCATCAGCTCATTGAGATGGGTAAACTCACAGTTTGGCCCATCATTTGCCAGGATTGCAAGAACGCCACCATCTTCAACCCAACTTTTTATACAGGTAATATCTTCGGGCATTAAATAATTTGGGGAGGGGTTTTCCGTTGTGGTATCAGGATCGACAATAATATAGATATTGATTTTATTTAAAACACCGGCATCTGGTCTCCCAATGGTTGTTATTTTTGCTCCCCTGCCGGTAAAAATTTCACCCCACCTCGAATATCCGCTGAACTCGGTGTCAGTCCAAAGATAATGATAAGGTTTTCCAGTTTTTGCATTCGTCTCATGGTTATACCAGTTATCCAACCCGACTACTGGTTGAGAAAATAGGTCCTGAACAAGGAATACTGGCAGAATAAGCGAAATGAATAAGAAATTCATTATTAAAACTTTTGGCTTTTCCATAGTTTTTCCGTGGTTTACTACTCAAAAATATGAAACATTAATGATGATACAATGATATTCCAAAACATATCCCCGGATTATCTGAATAATTATCTTTGTTACTAAGAACTGCATCTTTGAGTCTTGGAGTCTTGGAGTGCTGGAGTGCTGAAATCGTATGAAAAAAACTCATTATTGTTTCCCACTTTTGGGAAAAAGAGAAGGGGTTAATAAATTGAACCTGAACTAAATTGATAAAGAAATGAAAAGCCTTAATAAAAAAACCGTTACTACAATTCCGATACTATTCTTCAGTCTCATAGTTTATTGCCAGGATTTAAACCACTCGTTTAGACCAGGGCAGATATGGCCGGATAATGAAGGCAGACATATTAATGCACACGGGGGCGGAATAATTTTTTATAACGACACCTATTACTGGTTCGGAGAATACAGATTGCCACGATTGGAAAAAGACAAAAGTCATTATGGAGTCAGCTGTTACTCATCAAAAGATCTTCTTAACTGGAAGAATGAGGGACTTGCTTTAAAGGTTATTAATGATACTGCAAGTCTTCTTAATCCCGGATGCGTAATTGAACGCCCCAAAGTGGTCTTTAACAAAAAGACAGGAAAATTTGTAATGTGGTTTCATCACGAATTAAAAGGACAGGGATACAAAGCCGCCTTAACCGGTGTTGCCGTAAGCGACAATATAACAGGCCCATACAAATACATCAGGAGTTTGCGTCCCAACCCAGGTGTCTGGCCTCTGAATTTTCCTGATGAGTATAAAAAAGCCTCTGTAAAAGAAGGTGATCTTAAAAGCTGGTCTGAGGAGTGGAAACTTGCAGTCATGGAAGGATTATTCGTACGACGCGACTTTGAGGGTGGTCAGATGTCACGTGACATGACTATTTTTGTTGATAAAGATGGGAAAGCTTATCACGTCAATGCTGCTGAAGAGAATATGACACTTCATTTTTCAGAACTTACAGATGACTATCTCGATTTTACCGGAAGATATATCCGTGTTCTTCCCGGAGAATCGAATGAAGCACCGGCTCTCTTTTATTCCAAAGGCAGTTACTTTATGATTACCTCAGGCACAACCGGATGGAAGCCAAATCCTGCCCGTCTTGCTGTTTCCAAAAAGATTTTTGGGGAGTGGAAGTCAATCGGAAATCCCTGCAGGGGAACAGAGGATGAAAACAAAATCAGTTTTGGCTCCCAGAGTACTCAGGTTCTTCCAATCGCCGGCAAAAAAAATGAATTCATCTTTATGGGTGACCGATGGATTCCGGATAATCTTGCAGAAAGCCGTCATATATGGTTGCCAATTGAATGGGAAAAAGGAAATCCGGTCATAAAATGGTACCCTAACTGGAACCTGAGTAATTTGCAATGAAATTTGGATTCTTATTATAATTAAGTTAGTTTTCATATCCGAAAACTATAATCATATGAAATCAAATCTATTTGCCATGAAACCTGTTACTTTAATCCTATTAACAGGCTTGATAAATTTGTCATCCTGTAAAAAAACTGTTATAAATGAGGTTAAAGTTCCCGATTTTAAAACCCTTTCATCTCAATTCAGGGACCCACCCAAAGAGTACACTACGGCACCATTTTTTGTATGGAACGCTGATATTACTGTAGAGGAGATTGACAAAGATCTCACCAGCTTTAAAAACGCCGGATCATCGCAGGTATTTATACATCCCCGACCCGGACTGATTACCGAGTACCTTTCAAAAAAATGGTTCGAACTTTATCAACATACCGTTGAAAAGGGGAAAGAGCTTGGTATGAATATCTGGATATACGACGAAAACTCATATCCAAGCGGTTTCGGGGGCGGACATGTCCCTGATGAAATGCCCGAATCTTACAATAAAGGACAGGGTCTGAATATGACGAAAGCCGAAATTCTTCCTGACAGTTGCAACAAATACTATCTTTGCTTAAAGGAAGAAAATGGGGTTTACAAGGATATTACCGCCTCATTATCAGATGAAAAAGGAAAGAAAGGAAAGTATTTCCTGTTCTCAAAAACATTTAATGCAAAATCTGATTGGTATGGCGGCTTTTCATATGTTGATCTGCTCTACCCGGGTGTGACTCAGAAATTTATTCAGGTAACCATGACTGGTTATGAGAAGTATCTGGGTACTGAATTCGGAAAAACCATTCCTGGCACATTTACAGATGAGCCTCAAATCCAATCTCCGGGAGGTATCCGCTGGACTCCGGACCTTTTTGATGTCTTCCGGAAAAAGTGGCATTATGATCTTAAAACTCAGTTGCCTTCACTTTATGAAGAAACAGGTGAATGGAAGAAAGTCCGACATAATTATACTCAAACACTACTTCAGCTTTTCATTGACAGGTGGTCAAAACCATGGCATGCCTATAGTGAAGAAAAAGGCCTGAAATTCACAGGTCATTACTGGGAACATGAATGGCCAAATATGCGTCCTGGTGGAGATAATATGGCTATGTATGCATGGCCGCAGGTTCCGGCCATCGATATGCTGTTCAATCAATGGGACGATTCCACAACTCATGCCCAATTTGGAAATACACGTTCGGTTAAAGAGCTGGCCAGTGCTGCAAATCAAACAGGCAGGCAAAGAAAACTCAGTGAAACCTATGGAGGATCCGGCTGGGAGCTCACGTTTACAGATATGAAACGTAATGGGGACTGGGAATATGCCCTCGGAATAAACCTTATGAATCAGCACCTTACATACTTCACTCTTGCAGGAGCCAGAAAATATGACTACCCTCCCACCTTCGACTATCATGAGCCATGGTGGAATAATTATAAGTATTTAAATACCCATTATGCAAGACTTTCACTTGCCTTATCATCAGGAAAACAAATTAACGATATACTGATACTTGAACC
>PMNJ01000145.1:16780-17119 GCA_003162595.1 Bacteroidales bacterium
CTGGATCTGCAAACTTATAATCTGATCAGAAAATTTGTCTCTAACGGAGGCACGCTGATTGCATTTTCAATCCCGACACTCGTTGATGGCTCACCAAATAAAGGTCTGAAAGAGCTCTTCAATATAAATTCTGATAAGATTATTTTCATCCCGGAATTATCGCGGGAAATTATAAATAAATACTTCAATAATACAAGGCTCAANNACCCTGACAGGCGAGATTTATGGGTATCCTTGCCTGAAGAGAGGAGACAACATCTATATCTCCTATTCAATTCCTCCCGCCGGAAGCCTTTTGCTATTCATCCCAGATACTAAAATGTCTGATTACCCGATACC
>PMNJ01000027.1 GCA_003162595.1 Bacteroidales bacterium
TCGAGAAGGAAAAAAAATAATCCTGTCTTGATCGGTGAACCCGGGGTTGGAAAATCTGCTATTGCAGAAGGTCTTGCTCTGAGGATTATTAAAAAGAATGTTTCACGAGTACTTTTTAATAAACGTGTTGTTGCGCTTGATCTTGCTTCAATTGTTGCCGGAACAAAATATCGCGGACAATTTGAGGAAAGAATGAAAGCAATACTGAACGAGCTATCAAAAAATGATAATATAATTCTGTTCATTGATGAGATTCATACAATTGTTGGTGCCGGTGGAGCTACAGGTTCCCTCGATGCTGCAAATATGCTGAAACCTGCTCTTGCACGAGGTGAAATACAATGTATCGGTGCCACAACACTCGATGAATACCGTCAGCATATAGAGAAAGACGGCGCACTCGAGAGAAGGTTCCAGAAAGTGATTGTTGAGCCTACCTCAATTGAAGAGACTATTAATATTCTACATAATATTAAGGAGAGGTACGAAGAGCATCATAATGTCATATACACCGATGATGCTATCGATGCCTGCGTAAAACTCACTAACCGTTATATTTCGGACCGCCATCTTCCCGATAAGGCAATTGATGCTCTGGATGAATCAGGTTCAAGAGTTCATATTTTGAATATTGTTGTGCCTGAAAAGATCCTTTCACTTGAGAAACAACTTGAAGATACCAAAAAGGAAAAAATGATGGCCGTAAAGAATCAGAATTTCGAGAAAGCTGCCAGTTTCCGCGATCGCGAAAAGGACTTGCTCGATCTGATTGATCAGGAAAAGAAAAAGTGGGAAAAGGAACTTGCCGTGAACCGCGAGACAGTCGATGCTGACAAAGTTGCCGAAGTTGTTGCTATGATGACAGGTGTACCTGTCCAAAGGATAGCCCAGACAGAAGGTACTCGTTTACTGAATATGGCTGAGGAACTTAAAGGAAGCGTTATTGGCCAGGATGAGGCTATACAAAAGGTTGTGAAATCAATTCAGAGGAACCGTGCAGGTCTGAAAGATCCGAATAAGCCGATAGGAACATTTATATTCCTTGGTCCTACGGGCGTTGGAAAAACTCAGCTTGCAAAAGTTCTTGCTAAATTCCTTTTCGATACAACAGATAATCTGGTAAGGATAGATATGAGTGAATACATGGAAAAATTTTCAGTTTCGCGGCTTGTTGGAGCTCCTCCTGGATATGTTGGATACGAAGAGGGTGGCCAGCTTACGGAGAAAGTCAGAAGGAAACCATATTCCGTTGTTCTGCTTGATGAAATAGAAAAGGCTCATCCGGATGTATTTCATATAATGCTCCAGGTGCTTGATGAAGGACAACTGACCGACAGCCTTGGAAGGCGGGTTGATTTCAGAAACACAATAGTTATTCTGACNNGCTTCAAGGGATGAACAAACGAAAAGTATTCTTCAAAAAGCTCTCCAGAAAACATTTGCACCGGAATTTCTGAATAGAATAGATGATGTTATAATGTTCAACTCTTTAGGAAAAGAACAGATCAATAAAATTATTGACCTCGAACTGAAAGGTCTTTATGACAGAGTCAAATCGCTTGGTTATCAATTGAAGATAGCAACTGCTGCCCGTGATTTTATTGCCGAAAGAGGTTTTGATGCAAACTATGGTGCAAGGCCGCTTAAGCGTGCAATTCAGAAGTATCTTGAGGATCCGATGGCCGAAGTTCTTATTAAGGCAAACCTTAAGGAAGGTGATACAATAAACGTAGGGTTTAATAGTGTCAAATCGGAAATAAAGATTAAAATTCAGAAGAAAAAGATTGAGCTTCCAGAAAAATCGGATACTCCGACATAATTAAGTAGAGGCTGTCAATAAAAGACAGCCTTTTTTAACTTTCAATACTCTGTGTTACTCTGTGCTTCTCTGTGCCACTCAGTGAAAGTTCTTATTTTGTTACACAGAGAGACTCAGAGGGTACATAGAGGGCCACTGAGAGATCAAACCGGAGTTCCATACAAATCAAACTCAGTCGATCGCGTTATAAGAATTTGATAAAATTCACCTGTTTTGACATTATATTGATCTGCAATAAGAACTTCCTGATCAACTTCAGGACTGTCGAATTCTGTCCTGCCTATAAAAAACTCACCCTCTTTTCTGTCGATAATTACTTTGTATACCTTTCCAACATAAGATTCATTCAATTCCATAGAAATATTTTGCTGTAACTCCATCAGTTCTGCAACTCTTGATTGCTTGACATCTTCGGAAATTTCATCTTTATACTCTTTATACGAGTAGGTATCCTCCTCATGGGAATATGCAAAGACACCGAGCCTGTCAAATCTGAAACCGGTAATAAATTCTTTGAGCTCGAGAAAATCCTGTTCTGTTTCCCCGGGATGTCCGGTAATGAGAGTTGTTCTTATAACTGCTTCAGGGATCTCTTTACGAAGTGAATTTAGGATTGAAATGGTTTCATTCCTGTTATGGGACCTTCTCATCAGCCCCAGCATATTATCTGTTATATGTTGAATTGGAATATCAATATAGCGGCAGACCCTTGAGTTGCCTTTGATCAGAGGAATCAAATCCATAGGAAAATTAGCAGGGTACAGATAATGTAACCTGATCCACTCGAAAGATTCAATTTTTAGCAATTCCGTGACCAGGTCAGTCAGTGATTGTTTTCTGTAAAGATCAAGTCCGTAATAACTGAGATCCTGGGCAATCAGTATTAATTCTTTAACGCCATTACTGCCCAATTGAGTGGCCTCTGTTACCAGCTCATCTAGGGGTCGTGAAATATATTTCCCCCGTATGGAGGGTATTGCACAGAAAGCACATGTACGGTCGCAGCCTTCAGAGATTTTGAGATATGCATAATGTCCGGGACCGATTAGTGTTCTTTCAGTCAGGAGATCTTTTCTTAAATATAGTCCAAGTTCATTTAAGATATCACTCATGTTATTTACACCGAAATATTTTTTTACTTCAGGTATTTCATGTTTGAGAGCATCAGCATATCTTTCAGATAGACAGCCCATTACATATAAATTATCAATCTTTCCTGACTTTTGAGCCTTTACAAACTTTAGAATGGCGTCAACACTCTCTTCCTTTGCATCGTTTATAAAGCCACAGGTATTTATGATGACTGTCCCTGCTTTAAAATCATCTGAATTGTAAGAAACTTCGAAGCCTCCTGCATTCAATTGTTTCAGAAGCTTCTCCGAATCGACAATGTTCTTGGAACAGCCAAGAGTTACGATATTTATTTTTTTGGATTTCATCTATAATTCAATAAGGTTAACTAATCCTTTTTCAAAATCCCTCTTTATGGTTAGGCCCCCTGGCCGCTTCGCGTCCTTCCCCCTAAAGGGGGACTAATTCGGCGTCTTTAAGGTAAATTTGGGGAAATCCAGAATGTAAGCCCCCCTTTAGGGGGGTTG
>PMNJ01000318.1 GCA_003162595.1 Bacteroidales bacterium
AAAAAGCAAAGCAGGGAGTATTCAGCGAAGCTGAATTCCGAAAAAGCCAGGAACCTTCTAAAGACCGAGCTCGACTGGATGAGACGGATGCCTAAAGCAAGGAGGCATAAAGCCAAATCGAGGATTGAGTCATTTTATGACCTTAAGGAAAAAGCAGCTAACAGACCCGATGAAAAGAGCATTAATATTAATGTTAACATTTCAAGAATGGGGAGTAAGATCCTTGAGATAAGAAATGTGAGTAAATCATATGGCGAAAAGGTGCTTCTCACAGACTTTACTTATCTGTTTAACAGATTTGAAAAAGCCGGACTTATAGGCAGGAACGGTACAGGAAAATCTACTTTATTGAATATAATTACCGGGCTTACTGAACCTGATAAAGGCTCTGTGGAACGGGGAGAAACAATAGTTTTTGGCTATTACAGGCAACAGGGTATTGAATTTGACAATGATATGACAGTTATTGATGCTGTTAAGAATATTGCTGAAAAAATTGTCATCAGCGACGGTAATGTACTGTCAATAACACAGTTTATGAACTATTTTCTATTTCCACCTGATAAACAATATACCCTTATCAGAAAATTATCAGGAGGAGAGAAGAGGCGTCTGTATCTGCTAACTGTACTCATGAAGAACCCGAATTTTCTGATACTCGATGAACCTACCAATGATCTTGATATCCTTACACTTAATGTTCTGGAAGAATACCTTGCCGGCTTCAGAGGCTGCGTGATAGTAGTATCGCATGATAGATATTTTATGGACAAGGTTGTCGATCATATTTTCGAATATAAAGGAGACGGAATTATAAAAGATTTCCCGGGGAATTACACTCAGCTCAGGGAAAAACAGAAAGAGAATGAAAAAGCGGCAGCGATCGTAAAACCTTCAAAAAAATCAGGATCAGAGGAATCAGCAGTTGTTTCAACCGGGAAAGGGAAAAAGCATGGTCTGACATTTAAAGAAAAGAGGGAATTTGAGCTATTGTTAGATGAAATCAGTAATCTTGAATCGGAAAAAAGCCTTATTGAGATTGAAATGAGCCGTGGAGTTCTTAATAATGAGGAATTATTATCCAGTTCCCAAAGACATGGTGAAATAATGAAGATACTGGATGAAAAGGAGTTGAGATGGCTTGAATTAAGTGAGAAATGACATATAAGTCTCAATTTTATGAAAATAAGGTTTGAATTATGGCAGATTTTTTAACTTTAACGATCAATAAGTTACTCTCTTGGAAAAAATAACCATTAATACACCTGGCTTCAGATCAGATATACTGGTAGGTAAGAGATGGGATTCAGTAGCCGGACTACTTCCTGAAGAAGGTATAATAATTATTACAGATGATAATGTAAACCGGTTATATGGCGACAGATTCCCAAAAATTCCTGTTTTTTCACTGTTGCCAGGTGAAGAGAGCAAAAAACTGGAAGTAATTGAACACCTTGCGGAACAGCTTATTCAGGCAGGTATTGATCGCTCAGGTTTTGTTCTTGCAGTAGGAGGAGGAGTGGTTTGTGACATTGCCGGATTTCTTGCTTCGGTATATATGAGGGGCATCAGATGCGGATACATTTCTTCAACTTTATTATCGCAGGTCGATGCCAGTACGGGTGGAAAGAATGGAGTCAATCTTGGCGGAACAAAAAATATGCTCGGCACTATCAGGCAACCGGAGTTCGTAATCTGTGATCCTGAAATGCTTCAGACCCTTCCTGAGCATGAGTATTTATCGGGGCTGGCTGAACTTATTAAAACAGCAGTTATTGGTGACAAGGAGCTATTTGAACTTATTGAAAAAAGTTTTGATAAAATAATGTTGAAAGACACTGACCTGCTGACAATTCTTGTGGCTAAATCTGTGAGATTTAAAGGATTGGTGGTATCGGACGATGAAAAGGAAACCGGTTTGAGGAGAATATTAAATTTCGGTCATACTTTTGGTCATGCCATTGAGATGCAGAAAGGAGTGACACATGGCTTTGCAGTGGCATCAGGAATTGTTTTGGCGACTGAATTTTCATTCAAAAGAGGATATATTAATCTTGATGATAAAGAGAGGATAATCAGGTTGCTGGAAAGATTTAACCTGGTTGATAATCTTGATTTAACAGATAATCAGATGGAGAAGCTTGTCCGTAATGACAAAAAGAAAACAGGCACGGATATTCATTTTGTTTTTACACAGGGTATTGGAAAAGCTATAGTTGAAAAGGTTCCTGTTGATGATGTACTAGGGTTTTATAAAAAATTCAGAGATAAAAAATAGAATTATGAATTCATTCGGAGTTGTTTTCAGAGTTACTCTGTTTGGAGAATCGCACGGTCCTGCAATTGGTGTAATTATCGACGGATGTCCTCCGGGTATTGCTGTTGAAACCGGGGATTTTATACCGGATCTCAAAAGACGGCAAAGCGGAAGCAGGGGAACCACTAAAAGGCAGGAGCCGGATCTTCCTGAATTTCTTAGTGGTGTTCTTGATGGAGTAACAACCGGCGCTCCGGTTACGCTCATCACAAGAAATAGTGATAAAATTTCCTCGGATTATGATGAATTTATAAATATTCCCAGGCCTGGCCATGCAGATTTTGCATCGCGACTAAAACATTCCGGATTTGCTGATATGCGCGGGAGCGGTCATTTTTCAGGCAGAATAACCTGGGGACTGGTCGCTGCTGGTGTTTTGGCTAAAAAGATAAATGGGACGGCTGATATAGATGCGAGACTTATATCTGCAGGAGGTTCTGACGACATTGAGAAGGCACTTAGTGAGGCAATAGCCGCAAATGATACGATAGGAGGTATTATAGAATGCAAGATTAAAAATCCGCCGGTGGCAATCGGTGAACCATTCTTTTACTCATTTGAATCTGCAGTGAGCCACATGATTTTTTCAATTCCTGCAATCAAGGGTATTGAATTTGGCTCCGGATTTGCTTCTGCAAAGATGAGAGGTTCAGAACATAATGATCCGTTTATCAATAGCAGCGGCAAGACTTTGACAAATAATGCCGGAGGAATTAATGGTGGCATTACAAACGGGAATGAAATCATCTTCAGAATAGTGGTTAAACCAACTTCTTCTACCGGGGTTGATCAAACGACATTTAATTTTAAAACAGGGGAGATGACAACTCTCAGGGTGAAAGGCAGACATGACACATGCATCGCTTTGAGAATGCCAGTAATTGTCGAGGCAGCAACTGCCATAGCCATGGCTGATCTTATATTGATTGACAGGGGAATTCATGGTGAAAGATGATTGCCCCAGACTAAGTGAGTAAGTTATTGATTATTTGACCGGCTTTATAACGAGTGCTTTTCTTTTTGATTTTATAAGAAGCCCTTTTTTTGTTGAGCTGGTTATCTTGAACCTGTCATCAATCCTGTCGCCGATAATCCATACAATCTTCCCGTCCGATTCAAGAATAAATATATTTTCCTTATCAAATATTGAATATTTATTGTCGATAAAATAATCACTCAGTTTTTTCTTCTGCTTCATTCCCAGAGGGTAAAAAAAATCTCCTGCTTTCCATTTTCTGATAGTAACCGGGAAAATCACTTTTTGAGAATCAATACATGCAATATGAGGATCGGATGGGATTTCAAATGTATCGGTGATTCTGACATTTCTTGCGGATGAAATACCCGGGAAAATACAAAATTCCTGTTCGTTCTTTATTTTAAACAAAATGTCTTTCCGGATTTCTTCACCGGAAACAATAATTTCCTTCCTGTTTTTAATTATTCGATGCGTTTCGGTAATGATCTGACCTCCTGTTTTACCTTCTATTACTTTCATCAGATCAGTTAACAAGGCATTAGTTATACTATATGGCTTAAACAACTCAAAAAGTACGGCTTTATTATGTAAAAATGTTTTTAACTGACTGATATTAAATGTGATGAATTGATCTTTTTCCTCTGATATACTATTCTTAAGCTGTGATATATATTCGGACACAATTTCATTAAATCCCGAAAATCTTTCAGCCGTTTCATTAAGAGTCATTTCGATAGACGGGTTGATCTCTTTAAGAACAGGTATTACCAGATGTCTAATTTTATTTCTGGTATATACTGTATCTGCATTTGACCTGTCTTCACGAAAAATAATTTTATGTTGGTTACGGTATTCTAATATATCTTGTCTTGTGGCGAAAAGCAATGGCCGGACTATCCTGTTATATACAGGTTTCATTCCTGCCATTCCTGTCAAACCTGTTCCTCTTGTAAGGTTAATTAAAAGAGTCTCAATATTATCATTCAGGTTGTGCGCAATAGCGACTGAATCATATCCGTTTTTAATCCTGATCTCTTCAAACCAGTTGTATCTCAGATCCCGTGCGGCCATCTGGACTGATAATCTGTTCTTTTTTGCAAATGATTTTGTTTCAAAACGTGTGATATAGAATGGAATATCACGATCGGATGCAAACTGGCGGACCAGTTCTTCATCTTTGTCGGATTCACTTCCTCTAAGAGAGAAGTTGCAATGAGCAATACCTATATTATAATCCTGTTGGTGAAAGAGATGAGCCATTACCATTGAATCAATGCCACCACTAACAGCGAGAAGAATTCTGTCTCCGGGTTTTACAATGTTGTTTTCAGAAATGAACTTTTTAAATTCATCAATCATTTTGTGTTGCATTGAACTGCAAAAATAGAAAAAGGTATCCTTACAGGGGATACCTTTCATTTAAATTCTTAATAATTTATCGTTTTGAGAGATAATCTGCCACGCTTTCCTGGGTTTCCTTCATTGCCTTGTCTCCCTTGTGCCAGTCAGCCGGACATACTTCCCCGTTTTCCTCAAAAAACTGTAAAGCATCTACCATCCTAAGCGTTTCTGGAACACTTCTTCCCAAAGGCATATCATTTACAACCTGATGTCTCACAATCCCCTTTTTGTCAATAAGGAATAATCCTCTGTAAGCCATTGGGCTTCCTTTGAATGTAACTTCACCATCTTCTGAAAAATCATAATCACCTGCCAGGACATCATAATTTTCTGAAATTGTTTTTGAGAGGTCCGAGACCAGGGGGTATTTTACACCTTTTATTCCACCGTGGTTTAATTCGGTCTGAAGCCATTTCCAGTGAGAGTATTTTGAATCGACTGAACAGGCAACAACGACAACATTTCTTTCATCGAATTCCTTTAATTTATCCTGAAATGCAAGGAGCTCTGTGGGGCATACAAATGTAAAATCAGCAGGGTAGAAGAAGAATAAAACATATTTTTTCCCAAGGTATTGCTCAATAGAGAAGCCATCGACGATTTCTCCGCCATTTATCACTGCAGATGCAGAAAATACAGGCGCTTTTTTTCCAACTAAAACAGCCATTTTTTCTAATTTAATTAAATATTAATAATTTAGTTTTCCTATTAAGAGTACAAACTAATGTAAGTTTTGTTCATTAGTGGTATGTCATAATAGCAGGAGGGCCCGGTTCAAAATTAGCAGGCTGCAAAAGCTGCTCTCCTGAAACAATAATGGGGGAGATTGTTGAATAATCGGGCGGGTTTGGAAAGTAACCTATCCTAACCTGCAGGGTATTAAATACCATGTTGTCATTCCTTATCCTGATTCCAATTCCAATACTTGAAAGAGCGAAACCTCTTCCAATAGTTTCATTAGTATCGGAAAGAAAGGCAAAATCAGAAAAGCCGAAAAATGCGAATCTGAAGCCATAAATATTAACAGGACTGAATAAGACAGATTCAAGGCTTACAGATAATCTTTGCGTTCCGGTTATTGAGTCATTTTTAAACCCTGAAAATCCATTATCAGATATAAATTTCAGTGATTCATTTGTATATCTTCCGAATCCTCTGGTATATTGAAAATAAACAAAGTTCCGGATCTTGGAATTTCCAAGATTTATTAGGTTTGAAAAATAATTCATTCCGAGAGATAAAATTCCTTGTTCGGTTTGATCTTTATTTACATAAGCCGATAATCCGGCATACGAATAAAAATAACCAAGGGACTTATAGGATTTGCTAAATGATACCTCGCCACCAATGTATGTCCTCTGCTTGAATTCGTTAAATTCTCTTCCTGTTGTTATCTTGAATAAGGCCCCGTATGGAATATCCTCGGTACGTCCATAACTATAGATAAGGTTTGTTTTGGTGTATTTTTGTATCGAAAATGCCGCTGATCCAAGAAAAAGCTTGTATTTCTGGAGGTTATAATAAGATTCAGATGATATAAGAGGATGTTCGAATACATTATTATTAGTATAGCGTGCACCAATAATAATTCTTGATACCGACTCCTTATTAATCAGGAAAGATCTTGATAGCCAGTAATCCTGAAGATTATATTTCAAAGGCTCAGGAAACGGCAATGTATCAATATCTGCAGAAGTGTACATCTGTTTTATGGATATTCCTCCAGCATATTTTGTGGTAGAACTGATAAGCTTGCGGCTTATGTCAAATCCATAGGTTTTTTCTCCCAGTCCGTTTAGATAGTACACATTCAGGTTTATGAAAGATTTTGCAATATTATCAGCGAGATAGTGTACTCCAAATCCCGGGGAATCGGGAGCTTTATTGTCAAATGGAATATCTATCCCAAATTCATGCCCCATACCGAAGATGTTTTTATCAAAAATGGAAACCGAACCTTTTTTGAGCCCTTTATAGGTATATGAGGCACCCAGAGAATAAACATCCTTTGTGTAAACTATAATGTCGGCTTCTTCGTCTGATACAGGAACTACAATTATTCTGGCATCATCTATGAAAGGAAGTTGACGTAAAAGACGTTCGTTATCGCTTAGTATAAGAGGTGATATTTTATCACCTTCTGAAAAGAGAAGATTTTTTCTGATAATATTTTCATTTGTATTGAAGTGGGTTTTATTTAAAAGGTTTTCAACCTTGTTAGGATTATCTGATGATGGATTATTGATATCAGCTCCGAAAACATTAAGCCTTTGTATAACTATTTTTCTGATCTTTTTTCCTGCATGGCTAATATAGTTTGCATCACTTGTACCTGTGAATTGTTTCTTATAAATTGTGTCAGGACGTACAACTACAAAATTATAGAGTCGTCTCGTAAGCTGATTCTTTGAAGCTCTTACCTTTAGCGAGTCGAAAAACACAACGTTTTTATCTTTGACAGGAATGGGGGTGATTATACCTGCATTGGAATTTTTTAAAAACAAATTCTTTGAAAAAAGGGGGATGTTTTTTCTTAACTGATTAATATTAACAGGGCCAATTTTCTGTAAAGTGTCTTTTTCGGTCCGAAACTGAGGAAATGCAGTGCTATATGAGAACAGAAGGGCCAAAAAGATACCTGGCTTTAACCAATTCCTGTATTTTCTCAGAATTATGCACATCAGGTTTCTTGAGGATTGCTAATCAATACATCATCAGAATTAAACTGAAAGCCGAGCCGTTTCCCTGTTATAACCCTTGAGTGTTGAATTTTTGCTTCGGCCTGACCTATAGTAGCGATTTTTACAGTATCGTAGGGGGGAACCAGCAGATCAAATTCAAGTGCATATTGAATTGCAGTTGAAATAATAAGTTGCAACGATTGCTTACTGATCTCCTCATTGCCATAGTTAGTAAACAACATTCCCATCTGTCTTTTCCCTTCAACAAAATACTGTTTTTCATGATTAATGAAGATCCTTGCAATAAGGTAACCAAGATCATCTAACCGGGAATATTTAAATGAATCGCTAAGAAAATTGTAAATGTTGATAATACCTGAATATGCGTTGTACTTGTTTTTCTGAATGTATGGTGTTTTCCAGGCCGGATGTTCTCTGTCGAACTGAAAAATGTTGGAGTGCATACTGAAAAGTAATATATCTCCCGCTACTTTAATCTGAGCATCAAAATTACTCCTGTCGGTATATTCGAGTCTTATCCTCGAATCCATCCCGCTTAAACTGGTATTTACCTCTTTTGACAAATTTTTAAGGACCTCCCTGACCACACAAAACGACTCAAGTGTATTATCGAATACTTTTTGTTTCAGCATCGATTTTTCTTTAAGTGTACCTATAATTGCCATTTTCTTATCTTCCTGATCTGACATAGTAAACGTAAAGTTATAGTGAGATATTTGCTACTAAAATAAGAATTTAATTAATAGGATCTTGCAAAAAGAACCCTTCTGCCCGACGGTTTTCCTGAATAAACACATTTGCCTGATTCTTCAGGGCTGTCAAAAGGAATGCACCTGATGGTGGCTTTCGTCTCCTCTTTAATTTTTTCTTCTGTTTCAACTGTTCCATCCCAGTGAGCCATGATAAAACCACCCTGGTTATCGAGAACTTTCAGAAATTCATCCCAGCTATCAACATAAAAAGTATTTTCTTTTCTGAATTTCAGAGCTTTATTATATATATTAGTCTGGATCTCATCAAGAAGTTTTGGGACATATTCATAAACTTTATCAATTGGTATTGTCTCTTTAGTAAGGTTATCCCTTCTTGCAATTTCAATAGTATTGTTTTCAAGGTCGCGGGGTCCGATTGCAAGACGGACAGGAACTCCCTTCAACTCATAATCAGCGAATTTCCATCCAGGTTTATTATTATCCCTGTCATCATATTTAACTGAGATCCCCAATGCCTCCAGTCCAGTTTTGATTTTTACCGCAGCATCTGATAAAGCACCTATCTGTTCAATATTTTTATAAATAGGTATTATTACAACCTGTATCGGAGCAAGTTTAGGAGGCAAAACGAGTCCTTGATTATCGGCATGACCCATAATTATAGCGCCAATAAGCCTGGTGGTGACGCCCCACGATGTTGCCCATACATAATCTAGTTTTCCTGTCTTGTCGGTAAACTGAACATCAAATGCCTTGGCGAAATTCTGTCCAAGAAAATGGCTCGTACCAGCCTGTAAAGCTTTTCCATCCTGCATAAGGGCTTCGATGGTATATGTGTCGAGTGCTCCGGCAAACCGCTCATTTTCACTCTTATATCCTTTTAATACAGGAAGGGCCATTGAATTTTCAGCAAAGTTTGCATAAACATTGATCATCTTTTCAGTCTCTTCTATAGCTTCCTCACGTGTGGCATGAGCTGTGTGTCCCTCCTGCCATAGAAATTCTGTAGTTCTTAAAAAAAGTCTTGTCCGCATTTCCCACCTCACTACATTGGCCCATTGATTAATAAGAATTGGCAGATC
>PMNJ01000281.1 GCA_003162595.1 Bacteroidales bacterium
TTCCAAAATGGATTGGGGTTATGGATTATACAGATATGGCTGAAAATCTGAATTACAACTTCGTAAAGACAGCACATTATCCCAACGATAAACTTGTATATGAGTTAGCTGATAAACTAGGTATCGTGATAGATGAGGAATCTCCCAGTATTAATAACCAGGAATTCTCTGTGGAGGTTCAGGAACAGCAAATGAAAGAGATGATACGTCGTGACCGTAACCATCCTAGCATAATGTTTTGGAGTATGGGAAACGAAACCAACCACGCTGTCGATTCAAAATTTGCGGTGGCTGAAGATACAACAAGGATTTTGACTGCTTGCAAGGTCACAGATGGTTCTGCGGGTGCATTTGTAAAACATACCAATGAAAACCTCGCACTTGAAGCTCTTTCGGGATTTACGATCAGGGGATGGAATAACCTGGATATTAATGACCTGAAACTGACTGACAGACACCAGAGTGGAACTGATGGACACGAATTGAGCATGATAAAAGCAGGTGAAGTATCGGAAATAGGAAACCTGGGTAACTGGCTTTATGGAGACCATGGCGCTGACAAGGATTATTTTAATTCGCCCCTTCAGCATGTTGATCCTTCAGGTATTGTAGATGTTTACAGGATACCAAAATTTACATATTATTTATGGCAGGCTATCTGCGGCAAAAATTTGATGGTTTTTATTCAGCCGTCCTATTGGCGACCTCAATATGTCGGACTAAAGGAAGATATATCTGTAAATTCCAATTGTGACAAGGTTGAACTTAAGGTCAATGGCGTAAGCAAAGGATTCCAGTCGCCCGACCAGTCTAATTTAAATTGTGTAACTTTTAATAATATATTGATTGAGAAGGGTATTATAAGTGCAGTTGGAACTAAAGGCGGAAAAACAATACAGACAGAGGTTGTTATGGCCGGAGAACCGGCAAAAATAGTTGTTACCGGATCACAGAATAAAGTAAAAGCCGATCGTGGTTCTGTTGTTATTATTACAGCGGATATTGTTGATTCCCGGGGAATTCATGTTCAGGGCGCCAATAATTCAATTAAATGGACTCTGACCGGACCTGCAACCCTGGTAGGCCCGTCAGTTTATGAATCAGATATTAACAAACATCATGAGATTGACGGAGTGTGGTATATGGAGATGCCAGTATCAAATGTGATAAGATCTACAGGTAAACCCGGTAAGATTAATGTCTCCGTATCATCAAGCGGTCTGGCTTCAGGAACATTTGATATTGAGGCAGAAGAATTGGAATCCGATAACTCGGTTATTGTCGAGCCGGTTCTGCAGGATGAAGGACGAATTGGTGTTTCCAAAATTTTACTCAAGGTTAACAGACTGGACGATGTTCCGCGTGAAATAAAAATGAATTATGATGAACTCAATCTCGGGTCATCTGATAAACATGGATATATCAAGATAATCAAAGATTATATATTTAAGAATAATCCTTCTTTAGATACTGCTACAATTGAATTCAGGACGCTGGGTGATTTGTTTAGTTCTCAGCTTTTAAATTCCGGAGGACACCTTAATGCCAATGATTTTAATTTCAATATTGATCATTACAATAATTGCAGACTGATAAACAGCTATATAAATAGTACCAAACTTCCACCGCTTTTTAAAGAAGGGTTGAAAAGATACTATTCAGACGCAATCATTAAAAAAGGTAGTGAAAAAAATGCAGGTGAGGAGATGAACTGGCTGAACTGGATCCCTTCAGGGGGCACAGTTGTCATTTATCAGGACGAAAAGGCAAATGTCAATTTGAAAGGGGCTATTCTATCTAAGAATTCGGGACTTGCGGATATAATAGCTGTTGTTTATCCGAAATTTGCGAATTTTTCACAGGAAGCAAAAGAACGGGCCTTGATATTTATCAGTAAAATGAATCCTTATATACATTCAGCTTCAATAAGTGATCAAAACAGGGCAGGAGATAATATTAGACAGAACAATATCTCCTATGATGCCGAAAAAGGACAACCGATTTTAATACCCTTACTTAAATTTATCTCTGAATAACCAACTTTGTGTCTCTATTAGCTTCTCTGTGTACCCTGTGTAGCTTAATAAATTTGTAACTGTCACAGAGGGACACGGAGGGACCACGGAATGCCAAAGTGATTACATATTATTTATTTTGTGAAAAATTAAATAATACCTACTTTTACTTTTTAAGTTCCTTCTATTTTAATTAATTAAGAATAAGGAGCTTATGGATTCTGAATTATTAAACCTGGAACATTTAAATCTAAACCTGATCAAAATGAAAAAAAGAAGTACTATTTCTATTGTCCTTTTAATGGCTGTAACAGGTCTTATCTTTTCCACCTTTTATTCATGTACGACAAAACCTCAGAAGAACCTGGGACTCCAGTTGTACTCCATTCGTGATTCAATCATGAAGGACGTGCCTGCTGCTATAGCCAAAGTAGGCAAAATGGGTTATAAATTTGTCGAGCCTGCAAATTATGCCGACGGAAAACTTTACGGAATGGAGCCGGCTGCATTTAAGTCTCTTTGTCAATCAAATGGTTTGACAATATTGAGTTCTCATGTAGGCCAGCCTCTGCCTGATTCTGCAAACTGGGGAAAGACCATGGCATGGTGGGACGCCTGTATTGATGCTCATGTTGCTGCCGGCGCAAAATTCCTTGTTCAGCCATTTATGGGTGAAGGAGCATATCGTAGTCTTGATACACTAAAGCGTTATTGCGATTATTTTAATATGATTGGTGAAAAATGCAAAGCCAAAGGTATCCGGTTCGGTTACCATAACCATAATAAAGAATTCTCCACAAAATTGGACGGTCAGACAATTTACGATTACATGCTTGCAAATACTGATCCTTCTAAAGTTATGTTCGAGATGGATCTTTACTGGGTAGTTATGGGCGGGGCTAAACCTGTTGATTATTTCAATAAGTACCCGGGTCGTTTTGAACTCTGGCATATAAAAGACAAAAAAGAAATCGGAGGTAAAGATACAATGATGGATTTTGAAGCAATCTGGGCCGCTGCTCCTAAATCAGGCATGCAATACGGTGTTGTAGAAGTTGAAGAGTATAATTTCGATCAGTTTACAAGCTGCCAGAAAAGTATTGATTTTCTTAATGCCGCACCTTACGTAGTAATGCCTAAATAGGTATAAAAGACAGTAACACATTAATTTGATTAAGGAAGAGCACATAATATTATTTGTGCTCTTTTTTTTTACAAAATAATGGTCTGGAATAAAAACAATTGTATATATTTACACGTGAAAGTACACGTGTAAGTAAGTGGAATGATTTTGTTATGAGAAAAAGAATTTATCCTGCCTACCTGTCAATAATTCCAGTATTGGTTTTTATTCTATTAAGTTTTAAAAATATCAATAAAAGCCAGCTGCCATTCAATCCTACATATTCTTTATGGTATAATAAGGCTGCTGTTACATGGGAAGAAGCATTACCTGTTGGCAATGGCCGTATGGGTGCAATGATCTTCGGCCGTCCGGTCCATGAGAAACTGCAATTAAACGATATTACAATCTGGTCAGGTAAACCGGAACCGGAAGCAGACAGACCGGAAGCTTATAAAGAATTGCCTGAAATACGGAAGGCAATAAGTGATGGAAATTATCAGGAAGCACAGCGTCTGACAGCCCTGTATATGACAACCAACGAAAAACCAGGAGTAAATATTTATAACACAAAGTACTTCGCATCATACCAGACATTAGGCGATTTAAATATTGACTTTGACATAGATAGCACTAAGATTTCAGATTATTATCGATGGCTTAACATTGATGAAGCCATTGCAGGTGTGGCATTTAAAACGGACGACAATACCTTTACCCGCGAAATATTTTCAAGCGCTCCCGATGGAGTAATTGTTGTAAAACTGACAAGTGGAAAGAAAGGGAGCTTAAGTTTTAAAGCAATACTTACGCGCCAGGTATCTGCTAAAACTCAATTTGAAGCGCCTAACACGCTTGTAATGAAGGGAAATACCGATTATCTTGGTCACAAAGGTAATTGTGAGTATGAAGCAAGACTCAGTGTGTTAACAAAAAAAGGAAGTATATCGGGTGACAGCGACATAATTGAAGTTAAAAATGCTGATGAAGCTACCATACTTATTACATGTGGCACTTCTTATATTCCTGACTTTGATAAAAATTTCAGGATAGCAGTTCCTCATGATTCTATTGTGAAGATAATTCAATCAGCATCAGCAAAATCATTTGAAAAACTTAGAAATGACCATGTAACTGATTATCAGAAATATTTTCACAGGACAAGTTTTGATCTCGGACAAACTGAAGCCGTAAAAAGTACGACGGAGGAAAGATTATCGCAATTCAATAAAGGGGTAGATGATCCCGGGCTGATATCTCTGTTTTATCAGTATGGCAGGTATCTGATGATCTCATCCAGCCGTCCCGGAAATCCGCTTCCGTCAAATTCACAGGGTATTTGGGGCGATGGACTTAAACTTCCATGGAATTGCGATTATAAAGCAAACATTAATTATGAAATGAACTATTGGATGACAGAGCCATCTAACCTTAGTGATTGTCATCTTCCAATGCTTAAGTACACATCTGTCCTTGTTAAACCGGGGACAAAAACCGCGCAGGCTTACTTTAATGCTCCGGGATGGGTCCTGGCAATGATGACTAATGCATGGGGCTGGACCAGTCCGGGAGAAGCAGTGGGTTGGGGAAGCTTTTTTGGTGCAGGAGGATGGGTAAGCCGGCATCTATGGGAACATTATGCTTTCACTCAGGACAAGGATTACCTTAAGTGGGCTTATCCGGTCATGAAAGGGTCATGTGAATTTTATCTGGGAGCAATGGTTGAAGATAAAAACGGCTACCTTGTCACCTCACCTTCAACATCTCCGGAGAATTCATGGGGGAGGGGATTGAATGTGGACGAAGGGTCTACAATAGAGTTACAGATTATTAATGATCTGTTTACAAACACAATAGCCGCATGCAAAACTCTGAATATTGATAATGATTTTCGGGCTAAACTGGAAACTGCAAGGGCGAAAATTCGTCCGATGAAAATAGGTAAAGCCGGTCAGCTGCAGGAATGGAGCCGCGATCTGGATATGGAAGCACCTGAACTGAAGCACAGGCATATTTCTCATCTTTTCGGTTTGTTTCCCGGGAACCAGATATCTCCGCTATCCACACCAGACCTGGCTAAAGCTGCGATGAAAACACTGGAAGTCAGAGGCGACACAAGCACCGGTTGGAGCCTTGCCTGGAAAATTAATTTTTGGGCAAGATTGATGGATGGAAATCATGCTTATAACCTGATGAAAATACAATTGAGATTGGTAACAACTGAAGGAACTAATTACTCGCGGGGAGGAGGAACTTACCCTAACCTGTTTGATGCCCATCCTCCATTTCAGATTGATGGAAATTTTGGCTTCGTTTCAGGTGTGGATGAGATGTTATTCCAAAGTCAGGAAACATTTACAGATCCCAGGTATCCTGATGAAGAACTTTATATAATTCATCTGCTTCCTGCATTACCTGATAAATGGCCGAGTGGAAGTATTAAAGGGGTACGTGCACGCGGTGGATTTGAACTAGATATCGTGTGGAATGAAGGTAAATTATCCAGCGCAATTGTCAGGAATGTAAATGGCAAAGAATGTAAAATAAGGTATGGCAACAAAACTGTTGAGTTATTTATCGATAAGGGAAAATCAGTAACGCTTAATAGTGAATTGGTTGCAGTAAAATAATCTAACTACTAATTAAATGAAAAAAATTCTTTTCGTTTTTTTTGCATTTCAGCTGATATGCGCATGCCAGACAAAAAAGCCGGCACCAACTCAATCTTCCAAACCCGAATTTCACTCATGGGCACCCACACCGCCTATGGGATGGAATAGCTGGGATTGTTACGGTCCCACAGTAGTTGAAAATGAGGTTAAAGCAAATGCCGACTATATGGCTGCCTATCTTAAGAAATTCGGATGGGAATATATTGTAGTGGACATAAGATGGTATGTGGCAAATGATAAATCAGGGGGATATAATGAAAAGAATCCTGTTTATAATATAGATGAACACGGTCGTTTTCTTCCTGCCGTCAACCGGTTTCCTTCAGCAGCAAACGGCAACGGATTTAAGCCACTGGCTGACTATATCCATAATAAAGGTCTGAAATTCGGTATTCATATGATGCGCGGTATCCCTGTTTTGGCTGTAAAGACTAATACGCCAATACTCGGCACTAAGGTAAAAGCTCAGGATATTTATACAACAGAAGGTCAATGTTTCTGGCTGAAAGACATGTACACAATTGTTGCCGGTAAACCCGGTGCACAGGAATATTATGATTCGTTGTTTAAGCTATATGCATCATGGGGACTTGATTTTGTGAAGGTTGATGATCTGTCGGGTCGTACTGCTGAGATTGAAATGGTTAGAAAAGCTATCGATAACTGCGGAAGACCCATAGTGATAAGCATTTCGCCCGGGGGAGATAAACCGGAAACAATAGAGTTCCTTAAGAAGAATGTAAATATGTGGCGCACTTCGAATGATTTCTGGGATAACTGGCCGGCACTTAAAAATCAGTTTAGAATTCTAAATAGCTGGGCCGGACTTGGAGTGCAGGGCAGTTTCCCTGACGGGGATATGCTTCCTCTTGGCAAAATAGGTCTGAGAGCCGAACGCGGAGATCCAAGGATGACAGCATTTACAAAAGATGAACAATATACTTTAATATCACTTTTTGCTATTTTCCGTTCTCCGTTAATGTTTGGTGGTGATCTGCCCAGCAATGACGATTTTACATTATCACTTATCACAAATAAAGATGTTCTTGATGTTAATCAGAAAAGTGTCAATGGAAAACAGCTTTTCAGGGAGAATGACCTTATTGCATGGACAGCCGATGACCCTGAGACAGGAGACAAATATCTTGCATTGTTCAATGCTTCCGATCAGCAACCTGTAGTCGAAAGCAAAGCAATATGGAAGAGTGAACAGATAACATCTGAAACCACAGGACAAAGTGCAGATATTGATATAGATATACGTGGTGCCAGAAAATTGTACCTTGTGGCAACTTATGATGATGTGATTGGTTTTGCAAGACATGAATGCGACTGGATAGAACCTAGACTTACAGGTCCCAAAGGTTCTGTGAATCTGACAGACCTGAAATGGGTCAGTACTTCCGGCGGAAGGGGAGAACCCGTTATTAACCAGGCAGCGCGTGACGAAAAACTGACGGTTAATGGTAATGTATATAATAATGGTATCAATGTTAATGCTACTACAATTATTGAATACGATTTACCTGAAGGAATGACAAAGTTCAAAGCAAAAGCCGGTCTGCAAAATGTGGTTCCAACAGGAGTTATGACTGGTCAGGATCCGGAATCTCGGTTAAGAATGAACAATACTGCAAAATTCCTGGTATTCGTTGAGGACCCAGCCGGCCCCAAACCAGATGACACCGCTGCAGTTTCAGTAAAATTTGAACAGATGGGATTAAAAGGTACTCATATCGTCAAAGATCTATGGAGTGGCAACGAACTTGGAAAATTCACCGGCTCATTTACCCGGACTATCAACCGTCATGGTGCCGGGCTTTACAGGATACATTAAAAGAATAAATCAAGAATCATAATTATGAAAAAGATTACAGTTTTAAGTGTTTTGTTGCTTTTAGTTGCAGGATACTTAAATGCTCAGACAAAATCGGATCAGCCTTTTTGGCTCAATGAGAAAATCAGTGAAGATAACAGGCTGCCAATGCATGCTTCTTATTTTGTCTTTGAGAATGAGCAGCTTGCAAATAAAGGTGATTGGAGACAATCGGCTAATTATTTGGATCTCGACGGAACATGGAAATTTAAATGGGTAGAAAAACCAGATGATTTGCCAAAAAACTTCGAATCTACCGGGTTTGATGATAATGACTGGGATAATTTTCGCATTCCTGCCACCTGGGAGGTCAATGGTTACGGATACCCCATCTATGTTAATATTGGTTATGAGTTTCAGAATATAATGAAACCAAATCCGCCGATTGTCCCTCTGACTTACGATCCAACCGGAGTATATCGACGGGAAATTACACTAAATGATAACTGGAAGGGGAAGCAGGTAATTTTGCATATCGGTTGTGCAAAATCAAATTTAACTGTTTGGGTAAATGGAAAATATGTTGGATATGGTGAAGATAGCAAACTGCCCTCGGAATTTGATATAACCAGCTTTCTGAATCCGGGGAAAAACCTTATCTGTCTCAGGGTCATGCGCTGGTGCGATGGTACTTATCTCGAAGGTCAGGATTTTTGGCGTATGGGAGGAATTAACCGGGAGTGCTATCTTGTTGCAAGGAACGAGACACATATTGCTGATTATGAGATTGTATCAGATTTGGATGCAAACTATAAGGATGCTTACCTCATTGCTAACCTGAAATTAAACCATCCTGCTACGGCAACTGCCTTAATTGAAATCAGTGATGGCGATAAATCAATGAAAGAAACAGTTGTTTCATTTAATAACGAATCGGTGAAGAAGGTTTCAATTCCGTTTAGTCAACCTAAATTATGGACAGCTGAAACTCCTGATCTTTATCATTTGCTGATCACTTTAAAAGATAAAAATGGGGCAGTTATTGAAGTTATTCCCCAGGAAACCGGATTCAGAAAAATTGAAATAAAAGACGGATTGTTATGCGTGAACGGAAAAGCTGTTCTTATTAAAGGTGTTAACCGTCACGAAGTTGATCCGATTACCGGACAAACCATATCAAAAGAAGCAATGCTGAAAGATATTCAGCTGATGAAACAATTTAACATAAATGCTGTTCGAACCTGCCATTATCCCGACGATGAATACTGGTATCATCTGTGTGATGAATATGGCATTTATGTTGTGGATGAAGCTAATATAGAGTCGCATGGGATTGGTTATGACATTACTGTTACTCTTGCCAACAGACCATCCTGGAAAGATGCACATATGATGCGTTTGCAGAGAGCGGTGGAGCGTGATAAGAATCATCCCTCAGTTATTATTTGGAGCTTGGGTAATGAAGCCGGAAATGGTTATAATTTCTATGAATGCTATCTATGGTTAAAACAAAGGGATACAACCCGTCCCGTTCAGTATGAAAGGGCTGTCAGCGAATACACGAATTATACTACTGAATTTAATACCGACATTGATAATCCCATGTATCCTATGCCCTCAAGCATGATTGAATTTGCAAAAAACAATCCTCATCAGGCGAAGCCATTCATTATGTGCGAATATGCACATGCAATGGGTAATTCACTTGGAAACTTTAAAGATTATTGGGATATTATAAGAGGTTACCCTAATAATTTTCAGGGTGGTTTTATCTGGGATTTTGTAGATCAGGGTCTGAGAAAAATCACTGCAAAGGGTGATACCATTTTTGCATATGGTGGTGACTATGGGCCGAAAGGAACGCCCAGTGACAATAATTTCCTTTGTAATGGTCTCTTTTATCCCAACCGGAATCCGAATCCTGAAGCATGGGAAATGAAAAAAGTCTACCAGAATATTCACACCACACTGGTCAATCAAAATACAATTTCCATTTATAACGAAAACTTTTTTTCGGACCTTTCCAATGTAAGGATGGAATGGAATGTAACTGTAAACGGTGTAGTAACACAATCAGGCAAAATGGAGGATGTAAATGTTTTGCCTCATTCAACAAAAGAATTTACAATTCCTGTAAAATCCGTCCAAAATGGTGAAGTGTTTTTAAATATTGTTTACAAACAAAAGCAGGAAAAACTTTTGGTTCCAAAGGACCATATTGTTGCAGAAGAGCAACTATTGGTGGCAGGCAGTTATAAGAACATCATTGAGTTAATGCCATACGGTAAAATAACTGTTAATGAAACCAATACAATTTTATCCGTGACATCCTCCGACATGAATGTTCGTTTTAACAAACAATCCGGACTCATGGAAAAATATGTTGTCAACGGGCAAAGTTATATTGATGATTCCTCATCAATAAAACCGGCCTTCTGGCGGGCCCCGACAGATAACGACATTGGAGCGTTTTTTCAGCTCAGATTGAAAGTATGGAAAAATGCGCAGGGAAATCTTAAATTGACAGATTTTAAAGCAACCCAGGAGAAAAACCTTGTAACGGTAACTACTTCGTTTGTCCTTACCGATGTTGCTGCAAAATTAAATCTCCGGTATATTTTAAATTCAAAGGGAGAAATGGAAGTTGACCAGCAAATGATTGCGGATACTTCAGCCCTTGTTCCTGTTAAAATGCCTCGATGGCGTGGCGGAAATGAAACCAGTATGGAGAAAGTACCAATGTTACCTCGTTTTGGTATAAACTGGATTTTACCAGAAGGTTTTAAAACCATTGAATATTACGGGAATGGGCCTGTTGAAAACTACCAGGACAGGAACTATGCTGCACCAGCCGGAATTTACAAGCAGTCGGTGACCCAGCAATTTTATCCCTATATCCGCCCACAGGAAACAGGAAATAAAACAGGTATTCGCTGGTATAAAATCATGAATACCAATGGAAAAGGCTTGTTAGTTCAATCTGATTCTTTCCTGAGTATAAGTGCATTGAATTTCTTTGATAATGACCTGGACTCGGGAGACTCGAAGCAGCAGCGGCACCCGGGTGAACTAAAACCACATAAACAGACCCAGCTGCATATAGACTATCTGCAGATGGGATTAGGAGGTATTCATTCGTGGGGAACCTGGCCTTTGGAAAAATACCGTATTAATTATAAAAACTATGAGTATAAATTCATTGTGAAACCATTGAAATAATCAATGATCCTGAATATTAAAGATTGTTACAGACAAGAAAATATTCGGGAGTGTAACACAAATGACCGGGATATTGTTTTAAATAAATTTTCTTTCACTCAGGTAGAAGCCTTTCCGCATTAACCGTTTTTTTCAGTCGTTTACGGTGTCTTGTGCGGAAAGCTTCCATCCCGGTTTTTTAACAATTTATTGCACTTCAAAGTTGGCAGGGATGTACAAGTATGATGGTTCCAAAACAAACTTATATAATGAAAATCTATAATTCTGACAGTAAAAAGTATTTCAGCAAATTACTCAAAAGCAACCAATATTCCGGTTATGCAGGTTGTAAATTAAGTTATATTTCACAACAGATTGGAAATCACTCAGGAAAAATTGCAAATATCCTTATTCTTATTTGTGGACTCCTGTTTTTTGAGTTTCAGGTTCACGCTCAAAGAGCTGCTGTCGTCCTTAATCCTGACGATAAGCCAGCCTTCGCGGCTGCCCCTGAGGGATTCGATATAATTCGTGAAAATATTTCCCATGGGAAAATTGATTCGGTTGAATATATTTCAAAAACCGTTGGAACAAAACGTAAAATGCTGATCTATACCCCTCCGGGTTATTCAGTTGATAGAAAGTACCCTGTTTTTTATCTACTTCACGGGATTGGCGGTGACCACCTGGAATGGTATAAAAATGGATCTCCTCAAGTGATTCTGGATAATTTGTACGCCGACAAAAAAATTGTACCTATGATAGTTGTCTTCCCTAATGGCAGGGCTATGAAAGATGATCGTCCAACAGGGAATATTTTTGACTCTGTGAAAGTCAAAGCATTTGCAGACTTCGAAGGAGATTTACTCAACGATATCATTCCGTTTGTTGAATCGAAATATCCTGTGATCGCTGATCGGGAAAACAGGGCCATTGCCGGATTGTCCATGGGAGGAGGACAGGCATTAAACTTCGGATTGGGTAACCTTAAGACCTTTGCATGGATTGGGGGATTTTCATCTGCACCCAACACTAAAACTCCTGAGGTTTTAGTCCCAAATCCTTCTGAAACAGCTCAAAAGCTTAAACTACTGTGGATTTCGTGCGGCGATCATGACGGATTGATTTCATATAGTCAGAAGCTTCACAGGTACCTCAAAGAAAACAATGTGCCTCATATCTGGCATGTAGAACCCGGCGTTCATGATTTTAAGGTATGGAAAAGCGATTTATATTATTTTTCGCAAGTATTGTTTAAATAATAGTCAATATGATAAAAAACAAACTTATGAAAAAGTGTGGATGGTCAATGATTGATAAATCCAAAATTGTCTTTCTGATTTTCACAGGGTTTCTTTTTTCGATGCCTGCATTTGCACAGAAAAATACACCTGTTATTGTCGTGGTGGGAAAGCCTGAAGCAGTTATCCAGCCCACAATGTGGGGAATATTCTTCGAGGATATAAACTTTGCTGCCGACGGAGGCATTTATGCCGAGCTGGTGAAAAACCGCTCTTTCGAATTTGCCAGGCCATTGATGGGATGGAAAATAATGAAGCCCGATACTACGACAGGTGTGCTGATCATTAACAGGAGTGAAACAGACCCTGCCAATCCCCGCTATGCAAGAATTACAATCGCTCCTGGCGAACCTTCCTTTGGGTTATCCAATGCAGGTTTCAGAGGAATGGGAATTAAAAAAGGAATGACATATCATTTTTCGGTTCTGGCCCGCCAGTTGGAGGGCAGCACCCTGAAAATGCGTATAGAACTGGTTAATAATCAGGGTAAAGTTATAGGGGCAACCGGCCTTGTTCCGGATTCAAAGGACTGGAAGAAATATTATGTAAGTTTTGCGGCTGATACAACTGAACTAAAAGCCAGAATGAACATATGGTTTGAAGGAAACGGATCCATAGACCT
>PMNJ01000335.1 GCA_003162595.1 Bacteroidales bacterium
TTAATGAGATGGAGAAACGATCTTTTTCAAGATTTTTAATATGTATTTGCATGAATTTTACAATTGCAGGTATAACATAGTCATAATCAGTCGTTTTGTCGCCTGAATATGAGATGGGTATGCTGCAATATTCAGGCATCCTGGTTAAATTGCCTGAAGGATCACCAAGCAACAGGTTAATATAACTGTAACTTATGCCACCAGGGTCCTTATCAAAGGCTCCATCTGTCAGGACAATAAAAGTATATTTTGAATCGGTCCGCCGTTTTTCAAATTCCTTCTGGTCAATAAACTCATAGTCAGTATATTTCCAGTATTTCTGGATTGCATCTTTAATACAGCCGTTGTAAACGCTGATGCCATCCTCAAACACAACGCAGGTTTTGGAGTTTTTAAACATACCTATTTGCTGTTTAGATGCCAGCGGTGCATTTGCCGACAGCCACAGACAAAAAAGAGCCAAAGAAAAAACCAGAATATATTTTTTCAATAATCTTCTGGCTGTCACCCCTATTACAGGATTATTAAAAACAGAATTTCGCATTATTATATTTTGGAGTTTTGTTGACATAAAAATGATAGTTTTCAATTCGAAAAATGTTACATAATTCTTAGAAAATGTTACATTATTTACAGGTGGTATATAGCGCTAAAAATCAGGCAGTTAATTATATATAATGGGGTAAAGTGAATGCAAATTTGCTTCCTTTCCCTGCCTCGCTTTCTATCCTGATGTTACCCCCATGCAGTTCAACGAATTCTTTACAAAGCAACAATCCTAAACCGGTACCTTTTTCATCTTGTGTGCCAGGAGTTGAATGAAACGCGTCTATTTTAAAGAGTTTTCTCTGGTTCTCATCTGAAATTCCAACACCGTTGTCTTTTACAGTTACTTCGACATATTTTTTGAGTTCGCATGCATTTATTACTATTTCCCCATTGACATTTGTGTATTTTATAGCATTACTTATTAAATTCCTCAATATAGTTTTAACCATCTGAAGATCGGCTGTCACATTCACATCGGGTTTAACTAAATGGCTCAACGAGATTTGTTTTTGGCTGGCTAAGGTTTTGAGACTTTCAATTTCTTCTCTTAATAATTCGCACAGATTTATTTTAACCGGCCTAAAGTTTTTCTCTTTGTTCTGAGAAACTGCCCATATTAATAGGTTATCAAGAAGGATGAGAGTATTATTTGCAGAATTATAAACGATATCAACATATTCTTCTATTTCGTTTTTATTAAATTCTTTCAGACTCATCTTCAACAATTCCAGAATACCTATGATTGAACTGAATGGGCTTCTGAGATCGTGTGCTATAATGGATAGAAATTTCCCGTTAGTAGAGACAATTTCTACCAGCTTATTTGTACGTTGTTCGACCAGTAATTCCAAACTGGTATTGATCTCTTCCATCTCACTTAACCGTGATAAGAGCTGTTTTTCAGTAACTGCACCGGCACGGGGCATAGGAACTGGCAGATTCAAGGATTTTGAACGTTCCTTATTATTATAAACCTTCTTCTTTGAGTGTTTCAGTCTATGCGGGTGATCGATCTGCTTTAAATTCATAAGATTAAATTCTCTTATATTTTTATTCAATTAACAGCCTGATTATTATAACTGATTTGCCTCAGCTGCTTAAAATGTAATGGTGTCAGACCAGTAATGCTTTTAAACTGGCTGGATAGTTGTGCCACATTGCTATAATGCATTTTGACTGCAATTTCAGTCATATTGAAATTGTTATGTTCGAGTAACTCTTTTACCATTTCAACCTTTTGTTTGATTATGTATTTTTCAATTGTAATACCTTCTATTTCTGAAAAGAGCGTGTTAAGAGAAATGAAGCTGTCATTTACATGCAGGCTAATGAAATCTGAATAACTTGTATTCAAATCTTCATCAGAATACATCATAAGATCATATATGGACTTCTTTAATTTCTCAATGAGATAATTCTTTTCGTTGTTTATCAATTCAAAACCTAATGGTTCTAAAGCCAGGAACAGCAAATGATGTTGTATTGACGTTAGTTTTTTCTTTATAGTCACTTCTCCTAACTCGACTGAAACGAATGATATACCTAATTTGTCCAGTTCTAATTTAACTGTTGTTTTACAGCGGTTACAGACCATATTTTTAATATACAGCTTCATTATCTTATCTCATTTGAACTCCGTTTTTTTTGAATGGTCTGTTGTTCCATCAGTTTATCAGTATATTTAATGTATCAGTGACCTGTTATAGAGAAACCTAATTAAAAATGCGAAGGATGCTATTATTGGCAGAACATGAATTATCCCGCTAAAATGGAACACAAAGAATCCAAGAGCCCATATTTTAATTAGAAATAAACCGTCTATGAAAAGGAGATCTGACATAATAATCAAGTTATTGAACCTTTCAAGGACAAAGGTATCTGGTTAATTCGACAGAATCGTTATATAATTATTTCTCAAGTTTATATGATTTACATATTTCATGAATTATAAAGAGGATATCTCAACCAAAAGCCAGAGACCTTAATGGCATCTGGCTTCATTTTATATACTT
>PMNJ01000358.1 GCA_003162595.1 Bacteroidales bacterium
GAGGAGTTTACACTCCTTCTGTTAGAGACATTAAGGACTGCAAAAGATGGAGCAGTAATTACTTACCGCAATCACCTCGTAACAAGAAACCGTCCTGAAATCTTTGCAGATCAGATAATTCCCGACATGAAATTATCAATTGAGCTTCAAAAAAGAGATCGCTCATTTATCTATAAAGCATATGTTGTAGAACGAATAAAAAAGAACTTATGTCATTCTTAGTCAAGGAAATAACTATGCAGGATGGATTAGAAGATTTTCTTTCCATTCCATCAGAAATATACAGGAACGATCCGAACTGGATTGCTCCACAGAGTTCAGAACTTAGGAGGGTTCTTAATCCCCTGAAGAATCCATATTTTCTAAATACATCTTTAAAGATTTATGTATGCTATTCTGATGGAACACCTGTATGCAGATCGATAATGGTAATAAACCATTCTCACTGGACAAAATGGAATCAGAAATCTGCCTTTTTTGGATTTTTCGAATCAATAAATGACTGCAATGCCGTGAGAGTCCTGTTTGAAAAAATAGAAGCGGACAGCAGGGCCGGAGGCGCCGAATATCTTGAAGGGCCCTTTAATCCAAATCATTATTCAGAGCTTGGAATCTTAATGGACAACTTCAATTCGGCTCCAGTTTTCTTTGAGACATACAATCCTTCTTATTATCCTGCATTGCTTGCAGAGGCCGGCTTTTACGAATCAAACAGGTTTCATACCAGGGTCAATGATGACATTTCAGAGACATTATCAAAAAAATACAAGACTTCACACAAGGCTATTTTCAGCACGGATATTACCGTAAGAAAATTCAATATTTTCCGATTTAAAAGAGATCTGGAGATATTGCGTGATATCAACAATAATGCTTTTGAGAATAATAAATTTTTTCTTCCTCTCTCATTGAAGGAATATATGTTCTCAGCTAAGTATCTGTTTCTCGTTACCAGTCCGGGGCTTATATTGATCGCAGAATATAAAGGGGAACCTGTTGGCGCAGCCCAGTTAGTTATAAACTTTAACAGTTTGATTAANNAAAATATTCAGGAATTATTCAACGATATCCACAACATGGATTTCAGATGAAAACCTGGGAATTAGTCTGGTAAATTTATTGGAGATGAAACCAGGAAAACATTTTGCTATCTATTCCAAACAACTATAAACATTAATTATGTTACGCAACAAATTGATATTAAGCGAGTTGATTAAAAGATGGAGCCTTGAAGCTACCAACCGTGGAGAGCTTGTTATAGGAGGATGTAATTCCATAGACCTTGGCAATATTTATGGGACGCCGCTTCATGTCGTCAACGAAGCGAGACTCAGAACAACAGCTTATTCCTTTCTCGAAACGATAAAATCAAGATACCCGGGGAAGATATCTGTTCATTACGCTTTTAAATGTAACCCGGTTCCCGGTATTATTAAAGTTATAAAGGGCGAAGGGATCAAAGCTGAAGTAATGAGCGAGTATGAGCTGATGCTCGCGCTTAAACTGGGATATTCAGGTAATGACATAATTGTCAACGGACCATGCAAAACAGACCGGCTGATTACAGCATGTCTTGAAAATAATATCAGGTTCATAAATGTCGATTCTTTGTTTGAGCTTGAAAAGATTGAACATATATGTACTGAGCTTAACAAAAGTGCTGAAGTTTTGCTCAGGATAAATCCTGATTTTGTCCCTTCCGGTATGAATAAGGGAAGTGCTGCCGGAAGTCGCACAGGTTCTCCTTTCGGTATGGATCTTAAAGGAGGTGAGGTTAATCGTGCACTTGAAAAAGTCAAATCCCTGAAACGGATCAGTTTCAGGGGGTTCCATTTCCATATTGGCTCAGGTATTCATAATACCGATGATTACAGAAAAGCACTTTCACTGCTAAAAAATATCATCAATGATGCTGAAAACGCCGGATTGAATGTTGATGTACTGGATATTGGAGGAGGATTGGGAGTGTCAGATTCCCGTGAGATGACGACACTGGAATTATTACTGTATCAGGCATTTGATCTTCTTCATTCAGGAAGATTGTCAAACAAGAAAATATCCTTTGCGCATTTTGCCGATTCAGTAACACAAGGTGTTTTGTCGATATTCCACAATAAGAAAATTCCTGAACTGATTCTGGAACCCGGAAGATGTATAACCGGACCAAATCAACTTCTTTTATTAAAGATACATCAGGTAAAAGATCGGAAAGGTCTGAAAAAATGGCTTGTTGCTGATGCCGGAATTGGAACATTAACAATGCCTACCTATTATGAACACCATGAAGTTGTTTTATGCAATGATATCAATAGAAAAGCATCAGAAAAAGTAACAATTACCGGACCAGGTTGCTTTTCTGCTGATGTTGTATACAGAAATAAAGTAATGCCAGAGGTGGCTGCAGGTGAGATGGTAGCTATCCTTGACAGTGGAGCTTATTTTACTTCCTGGGAATCCTCTTTTGGATTTCCCCGGCCGGCAATCGTTTCCGTAATTGATGGCCGGCATATCCTTCTCAGAGAGAGAGAATCTTTTGTTCATATGACCTCTCTTGATACGCTTTAATTTTAAAGTCAAACTTAAACTTATTATGCTATGAAATTTAAAGTTAATAAAGTGTCAACCTGTCCTGATCTATTATACCTGACCAATATTTTAGCAGAGGAAATAACTAAAAAAGGCAATGAACTGGTATCTTCAGTTGAAAACTCCAATTTCGTCCTTAATATTATTGATCTTGAATCACCAAAAGCATTCAGGAGAAAATGTCAGGAAGAAATGGTGGTCTCCATTGCCATGCTCAAAAATCCCGTGTCGGATCTTAAAACAGCATGCTACGTGGCACTGGTAAAAAGTATATCCAATATACTCTTTTGCATTTCCCTTCAGGAAGGAAGAGAGAATCCTAAGGCATTCAGTATAACTCCTGAAGTAGGGTTTACTGAATTCAATTATGATCCTGATAATATGTATAAATACATGTATCCGGTTATCAGTTCTCATTTTGTTTTAAAGAACAAACTTTTTGATGATCTTATTTTAGAGGAAAATGAAATAATTCCTGAAGTTGAAGATTTAAAAGCTTTTGGAAGGGAGCTACACGATCTCGGGGTTCTGCCTGCCCCTTTCCCACTTATAGAATTCCTTGACAAAGATCTAATAGATCAGCTTTACAGGTTGTACCAGATAAAAGGACTCAGTTACGGTAATCTCAGTATCAGGAATGTAAACCATAACATTGAAGGTACTTCCTACTGGATGACTGCCCGGGGAGTTGACAAATCGAATCTGAAAGGGATAGGAAAAGACATGCTCCTTGTAAAGGGCTACGACAAAGAAAGTGGTGAGATGCTCGTTTCGGTGCCACTGGAACATGATCCAAGGATCAGAGTTTCAGTCGATGCCATTGAACATTATATGATTTACAGGGAATTCCCAAAAACTGGCGCCATTGTGCATGTGCATGCCTGGATTGAAGATGTTCTTTGCACTGCTCAAAGCTATCCTTGCGGCACAAGCGAATTGGCTGAAAATGTTGTTGAATTACTGAAAAAGACATCTTCACCTGAAAGAACTGAGGTCGGATTAAAAAACCACGGATTGACTATTACTGGTCCTGATATCGTTGATATTTTCCGGAGAATTCATGGCAGACTGAAGACCAATGTGCCAATGTTGAACTGACTTCATGTGATTTTATAAGGTAGCTTAAAAGGAGATACCTGAAAATCCTTCTAAAGAGTAAGGAATGAATGCTGAAAAACTTAAGAGTAAGCAAAAACTAAATTTTCAAATCATGAAAAAAGCAAAAATAACAGTTCAAAAAATGAAAGGTAAATTATGGTATTACTCGCTAATATCTATAATTATTGGATTAGGAGAATTAATATGTCTTACATGTTGTAAGAAAGATGAAGATAAACCTGCAGTTGAGTATGGTACAGTTGTTGACATCGATGGCAATTCGTATAAAACAGTTAAAATAGGGTCACAAGAGTGGATGGCTGAAAACCTGAAAACAACCAAATACCGAAATGGTGATTCAATAAAAACTACAATTCCTTCAACATTGGACTTAACAAATGAAACTTCACCCAAATACCAGTGGGCATATGGTGGTATTGAGAGCAATGTAGCCACTTATGGCAGATTATATACCTGGTATGCAGTAACTGATAGCCGGAATGTATGCCCCATCGGCTGGCATATCCCAAGTGATTCTGAATGGACAATCCTTACCAACTACCTTGGAGGCATAAATACAGCAGGCGGTAAAATGAAAGAAATAGGTACAACCCATTGGGAAACACCAAATAGCGGAGCAACCAATGAAAGTGGCTTTACAGCACTTCCCGGTGGCTTCCGGGACTGGAAAGGCACATTCTATTATCTTGGACACAGCGGTTTATGGTGGGATTCAGTGGACGCATATTGGGACATTGATTTCGATTACTCTTATATCGACTATTGGGGCGACCTCTGGAACAATGGTTACTCTGTTCGCTGCATAAAAGGATATTAAGCTGGCATAGAGTATTTCAGTATAAAAGGATACCTGATCCAATAATACTTGCCGATAAAAACGGGATATATATTTATGGTTTTATAGATTATTATTAAATAAAAATTATGAAAAAATATTCGCAATTTATGAAGACAATTTCTGTATCGATGATCTTCATTCTGCTAATTCAGCTTTCAGGTTGCTACAGTTACAAAACAATTTCAAGTTCTGACCTTCCACTTCCTGATTCCGGTAAGTATCCTTATGTAATCCATAGCCAGAATTCAAAGTACCTGCTAAGGAACGCCGTAATCTCAAATGGGATATTATCAGGAAAAATAGATACGGTGAATGATTCCCGTCAGATAGGAGGCAAAATTCATATATATCTCTCATCAGATTCAGTGATGAAGATCAATAAAGAAAAGATCCTTATTATACCTCTTTATGGTATAGTAAAAGTTGAAATTGCTAAGGTTGATGCATTTAAAATTATATCAATCCTTGCTCTCTGTGCCATAGGAATTATTATGGCGGTGGGCATTGTTAACTTAAATTCCGGGAATTTTCTAAATTTTAATATGATATAGAAATCTAAATGATAAAATATATTTAAAAACACACCCAGGAACATGCAATAACATGTTCCTGCTTCATATTGTCAATATCATAACTCTTGATCCACTCAATCCAGGTGTTATTATTTACTATCCACCATCATTGGAAGGTTTTTCCCGTTCGTCATGAAGATCAGTTTGGCATTAGGCGAATTAGTAATGGCTTTAATCATTTCATACTGCAACAGCTTATCACTAAGCCCGGTGCTTAATATTTTCTGATAATCGGCAATACCCTGTGCCTCAACCCTTTTCCTCTGAGCTTCCTGGGTTTCCTTTTGCAATACAAATTGCATTTTTTGTGCATCCTGCTCTGCATTTATTTTTGATTCGATTGAGGCTTTCACTGAGGCAGGAAGAGTTATATTCCTGACTAAAAGTTGCTCCAGCAATAAACCCCGTTCTTTGAAGTTCGTTTCAATAGTTGAAAAGATCTTAGACTGGAATTCATCTCTTTTAGTAGAGTAAAGTGCAACAGCATCATAATAAACTGCATTATCCCTGATCTTGGTTCTGCAGATCGGACGAACCAGGACATTCCTGTAATCTGTTCCAACCTCTTTAAGAATCCTTGGAGCTTCAGTAGGGATAACTTTGTATAATACAGTAAGGTCAATCACCACTTCAAGTCCGTCTGCTGTTAAAACACGAATGGCATCATCGCCCTGCTTGGAGCCTTCATCCTGTACTCCGGACATGGTATAATTTTCGGTTCTGACATCGAACATAACTACCTGTACCAATGGATTAATAATATTTAAACCGCTTTCAAGAATATTATTGCTCACTTTCCCAAACAACTTCTGTACACCTACCTGCCCGGGTTCAACCTGAACAACACAGGCAATTGACAATCCAATCAGGATTACAATAACACCGGCTGTTTTGATCATCGATCTGTACTTGCGTAACATCGGTTCATCCGCTTTGGCAGCTACAAAACCTATAATGAGAATTATAATACCTACTACTATTACTGTCATAATTTTGATGTTTATTAATGTTAGCTAAAAAACTTAAAGGAAGTTATAAAGGTAATCAGAATAACCATATTACAGTTTCTTATTGCTTTTGATGAACAAATGAAAAATGCATCGAGATTTCAATTATCGATTAAAGAATAAAAACGATTATGAAAAAGCTATCTTCCGAATTTACCTAATTAGTACTTAATGATAGAAATCCGGAGTAACTTATTATTATCTTAAAATCAGTGTTGTATGCAATACTGCTGGTATGGCACCAATGCGAGGTCCACCCCAATCGGTTTCGTCACCATTACGTACGCGTAATAACTTAAATGTTCCATTCTCATATTGGCCCTCTTCGACTTTCAGGTATTGCCATGCCTTTCCCGAATTGGCTCCAACTGGCTTGAAGGTGAAGTGGCAAAGTGTTCCGATCAACACAAATTCGTTATCACCAAGTTGAACTATCATAGCTTTGCCAATCGGACGTTTATTGGTTTGTGCTGTGCGCCATCCGGCAGCTCCAAAACTCACAATAGCCTGCCATGAACCAAGATCAATAATCTGATCAGCATGATCCTCGCGTTCAACAACAGCTTTGATCTTGCCTTCAAAACCCCATTTTGCCAGTTCCCTCATCATTGGGCCTGCCATAGCATATTCCTGCGAAAGCGGTGCCAGACGTGTTGCAATCTCGGTTTCTCCTTCACCCTGTCCATTATCGTCAATGCCAAATGGAGAAAAACCAATACCACCGCGAGCCATCACTTCATACATATATTTTGCGTATTCCGCACTGGACCCGGTCTCAGGCACAAACAATGTATTATCGGGCCTGTTATACAATTCAATTACTTTAAGTACAGTATCAGTACCTGAAAGATAAATATCCGGAGCTAATAAATCTATGGCAGGCGCAGCCACCTTCCATATAGGAATCACATTGTCAGTTGCTCCACCGCTCTCATAAGTTGATGCACTGGGGTTACTGATCGGATCGCGAAGCGCAGCATTAACATACAACGGCAAAGGATTCACTGCTTTACCCGCTGCTGCAACATAACCGATATACCGTGCAACTGACCATGCATGGAAGTACTCATCAGCATCGTTTCCGAATACTTCACTCCAGGTTCCCTTTGCATTAACCGGTCTCTTTAATGATTTAAGTACTTCAGGCTTTAGCAATTCATCCGGAACAGGACCCTCGAATAACTTCTGGGCAACAGGGGAATAGTCGCGTACACTACCCCAAGCTCCGGGTTCGTTTTCCACCTGTACCATAATAACAGTGTGTTGCGCGTCTGCTTTCTTCAAATAACCCATCACTGCAGTAAAAGCCTTAGCGTCGAATTCCATAGCAGCCTGTGTATGTGGTGAAGGCGAATCGACAGGATTACCATTCCTGCCGGTAATATTAGGATACTTCGCCGGTTCATGCTTCATCCATTGCGGCATATAGTGACTGCTGCCGTTTTTCCAGGTAGCGAACCACAGAAGTACAAGATGTACTTTATGTTCCCGTCCTTGCTTAAGCAGTGTATCTACCAGCGAAAAATCGAATTTCCCCGGCTGGGATTCAATCTGTTCCCAGTAAATCGGAACTTCAAGAGTGTTGGCATTCATTGCTTTAACAGCAGACCATACCCCAGGCAACATTCCAGGCCAGCCACTGGAGTTATGTGCCTGGCCACCCAGCATAAAGAATGGTTGTCCGTCAACAAGNNAGAAGAGCATGACGTCCATTCTTTTCAATAATCTGTGGAATAGTTCCCAAACCGGCCTGGCTCCAGGCCGTTCCAACTGACAGCAAAGCAATTATTAATACTGCTGCCATGATTCGCGTAATTCTCATTATTGCAAAATTTTTCATTTTAATATTATTTTTTAAATTATCATTTATGCATCACTGTACCTGTGATTATTTTGACACAATATTGGCGGATGAAAGCCCTGGTGCTGTAGCCGTAAGACGTACCTCGCCTTCCGGTGAAGTCCGCTGTACAGTAACAAGAAGACGCCCCTGATAAGCTTTTCGGGTGTCAGTCTTAAACAGACCGTCATAGACAAGGTCTCCCGTGTCAATGCCAATAAGTCGGCCGGCACCTTCGACATGCACTGTTACAGCATCAGTTGCATCAATCACATTTAAATCGTTTTTGTCCGCCAGTGTTACTTCGAACAAATCGACATCACCGGCGACAGGCAGTGAAAGCCGCATGACCCGAACCTTCGTGGCTGTACCCGTTGTGATCAGTTTGGAAATAGCGACTTGGTGTCCATTTGAATAACCAACTGCTTTAAGTTCCCCTGGTATAAAGCTAACGGTATAGTCAGTCGAATATACATTTTGCGATACGGTCTTTCGTCCTAAGGAATGATTGTTGAGGAACAATTCGACTTCATCACAATTGGTAGCAGCCCGAACTGTGACATTTGTTTTTGCCGGCCAGTTCCATTTGAGCATAGCTGGCTGGAATTGCCAGGCGTTTTGAGGTTTTTCCCCCGTAAGCACGAAAAGCTGCAACACCGGATCATCTTGCCAATAGGCTTCTCGTTGATAGAAACCGGGCCTTTTACCTCCAGCAATGTCTATGAACCCGGAACTATTACCCCGGCTTGGGAATCTGCCTGTTTCTCCAAGATAGTCTATACCGGTCCATATAAAGTCACCTATAACGTATTTATTATCGCGAACACCAAGCCAGTAATGGATTTGACTACCCGTCTCGGTCCCCAGGAATACGCGGTGAGGAAAGCGTCTGTGTTCGGGCACATAGGTGCTATCTCCGTAAAGGCGGTCGATGTAGTTATAACCGGCTATGTCAAGGACATTCATAAAACCGTTGCGGGATGAAACGAAAGACTGATCACAGGCAGAAGTTGCCGGACGAGTGGAATCTTCTTCGTGACAGATGGCAACTAATTTTTTTGCAATCTTCCATCCATCATCATTTAATTGGTTAGGGATCTCGTTGCCAATGCTGTAGAGGATTACACACGGATGATTGCGGTCTCGTCGTAGCATAGCACGTAAGTCCGTTTCATACCACTGAGTAAAATAAAGGTGATAACCGAATTTTGACTTGCCACGAGGGTTTTCAGTGTAGTTGTATGGCCAGTCCCGTGTCCACTCATCAAATGCTTCATCAAAAACATAAAAGCCAAGCTGATCACAAAGATCATAAAACTCAGGAGCGAATGGATGATGGCTTGTGCGAATAGCATTGCATCCCATCTCCTTTAGCAAACCAAGACGGTATGCCCAGATAGCAGCAGGAACTGCATTGCCAAAGGAACCGGCATCCTGATGGAGACAAACACCTTTGAGTTTGGTCGACTTACCATTGACAAACAGACCATCATCCGGATCAAATTTAAGGCTGCGAATGCCAAAAGTAGCAACAGTCTCATCAAGTGTGCGTCCTTCCAGTATCAGTGTGCTCCGTAACTTGTAAAGAATGGGAGTCTTATCGGACCAAAGATCAGGTTTCAGGACAGTTATCTTCTGTGAAATGAGTTGACCGGGGTGCATACTTTTTAGCGTGAGTTTCGACTCGGTGCTTGAGACAACCTTGCCATCTGATGTCAGCACACTGCTAATCAGTGTGATATCCTGATTTTCAGGCTTTGCTCTCCAAACATCCCTGGCCCATACCCTCAGTTCCTGATCAGTGAAGAAATGCGGATCGATAATGTAATCGGCTTTAACAATGGCTTTCACGGACGACACCTCAGGTGTGGTGATGCTGATACCACCATCGAGCCTGAAATGTGTATAATTTGTAGTGATCAAATGAACATGCCTGTATATGCCGGAACCTGCATACCAGCGCAGGGAGGGTTCGGCAGAATCATCGACACGAACGGCGAGCACATTTGGTGAGCCATCTTTTTTCAGGTATTCGGTAAGATCATAGCTAAATCCGATGAAGCCGTACGGCCTGCGCCCAAGAAATTGGCCATTAATCCAGACTTCGCTGTTCATGTACACGCCATCAAACACTATAACAACCTTTTTTGTAGTGTCGGAAAAGGTAAATATTTTTCGATACCAGCCGATGCCATGTGAGAAAAAGCCGCCATTGCCCTCACCCTTTGGAGGAGGATAGATGGCGCCTTCGATACTCCAGTCGTGTGGCAGGTCAAGAGAGCGCCAGCTTGCATCATCGAAGCCAGGCAATTTGGCAGCAGGATCATCTCCCAGCCAAAAACGCCAGCCTTTATCAAAAGGAATAATCTCACGAGTATCAGACCCGGAACTTACTGATCCTGTAGAATCAATTACTTTTCCCCCGGAAATTCTGTCATTGTTAATCACCTGTCCGTTTGTTTTGGTCAGGTAAAGACTTAATATCAGGCAAAGCAGAACTGAAGGCGAAAATAACCATGAGTGAAAAAATCCGATAAGATTCTTTTTTAGATTCATAAATTAATTTCTGATTTAAGTTTATAATTTATTGGCCCGCTATTCTTATGTAATATTTGCATTCAATCATATTTTTAAAGGTGATACTGATAAAATATAACCCGCCAGAAGGTTGGTTTGGGCGACATACCACCAACTGGTGCCCATGGTATGTTCCATCGACCGCGGGACCCAAGTGGAATTATGGAACCGGACTGGTGATTTGCTGCCTGTCCGGATAAATCGGTGTTCGTCAGGATGTCATCCCCATTGAGCCGATGTGAGACTATCCATTTGCCGTTATTAAAATAGCCTTGATCGATGGTGGATGCCGCAGCGATATTATCTTTAGAAATTTTTGGCGAAACCCGAAAGGGGAAGTTTCCATTGGTTGCAAAGTAGTACTCATCAGGAGTAGTATTGATGATAATCAAAAAGGGATTATCCAGGAAGGTGAGAGGAATATTGCTGACAGGAAGGATTGATTTTGTAACCTTAGTGCTATCTGAACCTGGACTGGAAATGTTTGTAAAATCGAACAGATAATCACCAACAACGACTTTGCCCGGATTCTGACCCGGTTTAAGTTCGATCAATTTAATAGCGTCCTTTTTTCCCTGAGCTTCAGCAATTGCTCCGGAAATTTGGCCGACAAGGCTGACCATCCGTGCAAAAGGGCTTTCAGGGAACCAATTATTGAAGTTATCAATGCCCATGTGTGAGAAACAAAGAGCATTTAGTTTTATGAAAGCATTCCAACAATTTTCTGCAACCTGCCTTGTTTCGGGGTTGAAGGCCGGATTGCCGTTGCGCGCGAAAGTCTTCATTATCAGGGTGTAGTCCGGCTGGTAGATGTCTGGAGCAAATATGTCGATCGCGGGTGCTCCGGCACGCCAGATGTCATGAACCAGCGGCTCGGGTCCGCCACTCGGATAATCGCCAGGGCCTCTATCAGTCGGGCCGACAAGCCACGCATTTACAAACATTGGAAGCGGGTATTCCTTTTTCCCCTGCATTGCGATGTATCCCATGTAACTGGCATAGTTCCAGGCCATGAAGATTTCGTCGGTGTGGCATATCAATTCTGCGTCAGAAGCCCGAGGAGGACGAGGTTCATTAGGATTGGGCTGTGTTGGAAAAGGTATGTTCTTGCCAAAAACCTCTTCCCAGTTACCAGTAGTTTTGCTGCCGGCACTTACCCATATCTTCTTCAATTCCGGCAACAGGTTGTCCTTGTTACGTTGCAGATAATCAGTCAGCTTGCCGGGGACGGGGTTGTCAAAAGATTTGTTGGCTTCAAGGCAATGGTCGCGAGAGCTGCTTAGCAGACCCACTTCGTTCTCAACCTGTATGGCGATGACGGTATGATCTCTTGAATCAATCTTCCTAATATGTTTCATTACGGCGGCGAAAGCTCTGGCATCAGCTTCGCGGCTGGACTGACCAAGAGTAGAGAGAACCTCTAAAGAGCGACCTTCAGCATCCATTGCGCGTGGGAAGCGATCCTGATTGGCCTTGACCCAGCGGGGCGGATAGTGCGACATGCCGTTCTTCCAGCTTCCCATCCATAGGAATATCAGCCGAAGTTTGTTAGCTCGTGCAGCTTCAATCTGATAGTCAACCATCGAGAAATCATACTTGCCTTCCTCAGGCTCTATCAAATCCCAGGAGACAACGCTCAAGATAGTGTTGAGATTCATCTCGGCAAGTCGTGGCCATGCCAGTTTCATGGTCTCAACGTCTGATGAACTGGAATTGGCCAGTTCACCGGCAACGCAAATGAAGGGCCTTCCATCCACGATCAGTTTGGTCATACCGTCTCTTTTTTCCAGGTGGGGAATGCTTACGGATATATCAGCACAACCGGCTGAAAAACAGATTGTAAAAAACAATAACCAGCCACACTGAATCAGCAGTTTCATAAGTTTACTTTTATTAAAAATTTCTGTAGCTATCTTTAACTAAAAATCTGGACTTAATCTCATTTTAAGAAAGTTCTAAAATCTGAAATTGTTGTTATTCGATCCTGTACACATTGTATGTCCGGGGTTGTTGCAACACTTCGAAAACAGTTGTCGTACCATTCACATAACCTTTCAACTCCCGACCTCAGACAATATCGTATAGTTTTGCATCCGGTTTAAGGATCATAACAACTAAACAGAGAATCTGAATCTTCCGCCAAAGTTTGTAAGATTTACATGAAACATAATTCTATTATTAAGTGGTTGATTTCAAATGTACGATAAAGATTTTTTCAATCATTCCAAATTTCCGGAATTTGTTTTTAAAATACTATTTACCCTGGAATACCAGGTAGGAATGTGGTTTGACTGTGACATCAAATGTCGTAATTTCATCTCTTTCCCTACCCCATATACGGCCATCGAGAGCAGTTTTTCCGGTAATTTCCTCACCCGAAAGAATATTATTGAGTTTTCCTGTCTTTTTATCAGTTATAATTTTAATGCTGACATCTTCAGGCAGGAAAGACTCTACTATAAAAGTACCATTATC
>PMNJ01000134.1 GCA_003162595.1 Bacteroidales bacterium
CCTGCATATTATTATATTGATGATGAAGTGGTTGTAGTAGCTTCCGAAAGGCCGGTTATACAGACAATCTTTAATGTAAGAACAGATAATGTCCTCGAACTTCCACCAGCGAGCGCTATTATTATTAAGGCTTCCGGAGAGACTACCATTGAAAAGATAAGGGAGGCAACCGAACCCAGAAAATGCTCATTTGAAAGAATATATTTCTCAAGAGGAACTGATAAGGTAATTTACAGAGAAAGGAAGAAACTGGGGGAGCTGCTCGCCAATAGCGTTCTGAAGGTTGTCGATTATGATCTTGACCATACCGTTTTTTCTTACATACCCAACACTGCTGAAAGTGCCTTTTATGGACTGATAAAAGGAGTTGAGAATTATCTGAACCAGGTAAAAATTGATCACATACTCAGCAGGGGAAAGTACCTGTCAAGAGAGGAACTTGAAAAAATTATTAACCAGCGTCCCAGAGTTGAAAAAATAGCTGTTAAGGATGCAAAGTTGCGCACATTTATAACAGAAGACACAAGCCGCGATGATCTTGTCGGACATATCTATGATGTAACCTATGGTGTGATAAAGAGAGGTGTAGATAACCTGGTAGTTATAGATGACTCGATTGTAAGAGGTACTACCCTGAAGAAAAGTATAATCAGGATCCTTGATAAGCTTGATCCCAGGAAGATTGTTGTCGTCTCTTCATCACCCCAATTGAGATACCCCGATTGTTATGGAATTGATATGGCTAAACTCGGTGATTTTATTGCCTTCAAAGCTGCTATTGAACTTTTGAAAGATACAGGAAAAGAATCGCTGATACAATCTGTCTATAATGCCGCATTGTCTGAGCTTAAGAAACCTGTCGACGATATGAAAAACCTTGTACGCGAAATTTATAAACCTTTCTCCACCGATGAGATATCAGCTAAAATTTCATCGATGCTTAAATCAGACGAAATTAAATCAGAAGTTAAAATTGTATTTCAAACAATTGAAGGGCTGCATGAAGCCTGTCCCGGACATCTGGGCGATTGGTATTTTACAGGTAATTATCCTACTCCGGGGGGGAATAAAGTGGTAAACCAGTCTTTTATTAATTACGTGGAAGGAAGAAATATCAGGGCCTATTGATTCTCGTGTGAAAACCAGGTGATTTCGAAATCCTTTTTATATGAAGCGAGATGCCTGTTTATCTTTTCAACATAAATATCCCTGAGAGTAATCATTATTCCGGTCTCTTCAACATCTCCGAATTTATGATTTATAAAGGTTCCGAAAGTCCTCATTGTGGGTGATAAGTTCATATATGCATTGATAAGCGGAGGTATATTTTCGTTGAGGTTTCTGACCTCCCTNNAAATTAATATTGGCGGGGTCGATCGGAGTAACAAGACCGTCAGGATCGTTGAAATGCTTCTTCAGAAAATAAAGGATCATGTTTCTCGCTTTCTGATTGAAATGAGGATACATGGTCACCTTTCCGAAAAGGTATTTAAGGTGATGATTATCAATAATTACTGCACCAAGTCCATCCCACAGATTATCAAGGGCAAAAAGGCTTTTTCTTCCCATTGAACGCGACTGATAATCAGGATGAACAAATGACCTGCCAAGTTCCATCAGGTGAGGATAATACTTATGAAGGAATTTATCAGAAAAGTGGAAATATGATGATGATGCGAGCTTGGTAATATCACATTCTGTACATCCTTTTTCAGGGAAATAAAAACGATATCCGCCAATTATCTCCTTGTTTTCAGGATCCCATACTACGAGCTGTTTCTGAGGATCAACTTTTGCGATGTCGAATTCATCAATATCGATCTCTTTCCCGGTTCCGCCTCCTGCATGTCTGAATGTAAGTTCTCTCACCCGGCCTACTTCGTGCATAAGGGCAGGGGAATTATTATTATCAAACACATAAACCTCATTGTTGCCATTGTTGGTCTTGCGAAGAAGCTTATCACTTGTCAGTTCAGCAATAATCTGATCCTTTGGTAACTGTTCAACAACTGGTTTCATCTAATACTGGGGAAATGGGGGTGATATATCTGAATACTATTTTCACAAATTCTTGCGCAATTTAATCTTTTTTTTTGTTTAATGGATATCATGAAATAAATGATTCCAGATCATATGTTTTGGATTTTACCCAATCGGCCCATTCCAAAGCAGATTTTGTCTTATCAAAGGTTTCCCACGGAATCGGCTTGCCAAAAACCAGCCTGATCTCTTTATCCTTTTGTTTGAACATCTCATCGGCTAAATACAGCATTTCAATATTTGCTTTCAGACCCAGTAGTTTTCTAAAATTGGCAAGATTGTAGAAGAATTTGGAGTTTCGACCTGAGAAAAATGCAGGTACAATGTCTCTTTTATGTTGTATTGATTTAGTTATAAAGCTTTTATGCCACTGCAGGTCTTTAATGACATCTCTTTTTTTTCTTGAGCATAGTCCTGCAGGGAAATAGAGGATCTGACTATCTGAAGAGTATGCTTCCTCAATCATCAGGGCTGCATCTTTTGCCTGGGCACCGTGTTTATTTACGGGAATAAAAATGCCTGACAGGTTTTTAATATTGGTAAGTATATCATTTACCGGGAATTTAATGTCATGGAAATGTTTCGATAATTCATGGATAAATACCAGCCCGTCAAGTCCTCCCAGCGGATGATTTGAAACAAATATGAACCTGCCGGATTTTGGAATATTCTCACTTCCGGAAACCCTGAATTTAATTTCAAAGTGTTCTAATCCGGCAGTTATTAATTCGGAATCCCTCAGGTGACCCCATTTCCCCAGGAATTCATTCAGTTCATCCTGGTGTACGATCCTTTTCAGATAATTTATTACAAAGCCGGGTATCGCCTTTGAGAGTGCCGGATTTTTTGAATGGAGGACATTTTTAACGTCTATTTTCTGGTTCTCCTTATTTACTGATCCACTATCCATTTTCCATCTGTTTTTATTAATTGGAGACGGGGTCAAAATTACCAAAAAAATAATAGTCTCGCTTTAAACTGTTTTTGCCCATTCCAAAATATTCCTAAGCTTCTCCATAAAATCATGAACTCCCCCCTTTTATCCCCCTCTCTACTTTGTAAAGAGGGGGAAACTAATTGGTTAATTGCATATTACGCCTCCTCTCTAAGAATTAGAGAGGGGGACGGGGGGTGAGTGCATGTAAGCTTGAGGCAGAATGAGGCAGTTAAAATAGTTTACGCGAACCAATGTAAAGCATGATTTTCCCTTTCGAAAAGTTATTAACAAAAAACGAAAAAATGTGGGGTAAAGTGGAGCAAAGTGGATATTTTTCTTTATTTTAGCCGTTTAATGGAAAAAAGCGAGGATGGCCACATTTATAGGTGATTACACGTGTAAAGTTGATGTCAAAGGGAGGATAATACTTCCGGCGGCATTTAAAAAGCAGATGCCGGCTGATGCTCAGGATCATTTCGTGGTACGCAAGGATATCTTCGAAAACTGTCTTGTCCTCTACGCAATCGAAGATTGGGACAGGCAATTGATAAAGATCAGGAAAAAATTAAATCCGTATAACCGCGAGCAAAACATGTTCCTGAGGAATTTTTTTAAAGGAACAGCAGAACTTTCACTTGATAATAATAACCGTATTCTCGTACCGAAAAAATTAATGGACCTGATCGGAGCTGACAGGGATGTTGTTCTCGCCGGGCAGGATGGAAGAATTGAGATCTGGGCCGCTGACATTTACGATAAAATTGATATGCCTGCTGAAGATCTTGCCAACCTTGCGGAGAAATTTTTGGGTGGTAGTTATAATGAGCTTGAAATATAATGGTTTACCATGTTCCCGCACTGCTCAAAGAGAGTATTGACGGGCTGAACATACAGCCCGGCGGGATTTATGTCGACGTAACATTCGGAGGAGGAGGGCATTCAATGGAAATTCTTAAACATCTTAAAACGGGTAAACTTATCGCTTTTGATCAGGATGAGGATGCACGTATAAATACTCCGTCCGATGAAAGGTTCCTTTTTCTTAACCAGAATTTCAGATTTCTGAAAAACAACCTGCTGTTCAATAACATAAAATCAATAGACGGACTGATTGCTGACCTGGGAGTCTCGTTTCACCAGTTTGATGAACCGGAAAGAGGATTTACTTTCAGACAGGATGCTCCACTTGATATGAGGATGAATAAAAATGGGACCGTAACAGCTGCCTATCTTCTTAAAACAATGGACGAGGCATTGTTAGCCGATATTTTTTACAGGTATGGTGAACTGTCAAATTCAAGAAGGATAGCCAGGGAAATTTTTGTTGCCAGATCTTCAAAACCAATAGAAACTGTCAACGATATTGTCAATACGGTTGGGAAACTGGCACCCTTCCATCAGGAACATAAATTCTACGCAAAGTTGTTTCAGGCCTTGCGGATTGCAGTCAATCACGAAATAGAATATCTGCAGGAGATGCTTGAACAGGCTCTCTCAGTATTGAGTACAGGAGGAAGACTCGTTGTTATAAGTTACCATTCGCTTGAAGACAGACTGGTTAAAAATTTTATGAAAACCGGCAATTTTGAAGGAGAAGAGAAAAAGGATTTTTATGGAAATGTAGAAACTCCTTTCAGGATAATAAACAAAAAAGGAACAACACCCGATGATGAAGAGATCGCAATAAACAACAGGGCAAGGAGTGCAAGACTCCGGATAGCTGAAAAGATCTGACAAATGGAAGAAAATAAAAAGGTTAATAAAGAGAATATTAACAAGCAGGTTAAGCCCGGGAGTTTCATTAAAGAACTCCTGAGCGGGAGTATGGTCTCTGAAAAGATTATACTTAAAAATCTCGGGTATATTTCACTGATAACCTTTCTCACTGCAGTTTACATTGGAAACAGGTTTCATGCTGAAAAAATAACCAGAGAAGAAACAAAGCTTCAAAGAGAGGTCAAAGACCTGAGGGCAGAGGCATTATCAACTTCAGCAGCTTTGATGTATATCAGTAAGCAGTCTGAAGTATTCAGTATGGTCAGGGAAAAAGGGTTAAACCTCGAAGAGCTGAAAACTCCACCTTTTAAACTATTGGTTAATAAGAAGTAGAGGAAATGGCAGCAAGGGATGAAATTGTATGGCGCGGTGGATTGGTCTATTTTGCAATTGGACTTCTTGCGGTAGCTATACTCGTGCGTATTCTTATTCTGCAATATGTTCAGCGGGGCAAATGGGCAGATATGAGTGAAAAATATGTCTTTAAAACTGCTGAGATGACTGCAAACAGGGGTGATATACTAACCAGCGATGATCGCCTTCTTGCAAGTTCAGTCCCATATTATACAATTTATATGGACACCCGCAGCAGCGGAATGTTATCTGCTACATGGTCGGATGGAATAAATGGATTATCAGCTGGTCTGGCTCAACTCCTGGGCGAAAGGTCAGCTTCAGGATGGAAATCAGTAATAACAGAGGCCAGGAAAAAGGGCGATCGTTATTTCCTCATACAACGAAAAGTTGACTATGAAAAACTTAAGAAGGTGAAGGAATTGCCAATATTCAGAGAGGGCCAGTATAAAGGAGGTATGGTGGCACAGGCTGAAAACAAAAGAATAATGCCTGGTGGCGAACTTGCTGCCCGCACTATAGGTTACCTGAATCTGGGCAGTGAAGGCAATGAAGTTGGTATTGAGGGTGCATTCGATAAAGATCTGGCAGGCAAAAACGGTGTGGCAGTGAAACAACGACTTACGGGAGGTGACTGGATAACAGTTGAGGGTCCTAACAGCATCGAATCGAGGGATGGAAATGATGTTGTAACTACTCTCGATCTTGATCTGCAGGATGTAGCATCTACTGCACTCCTGAGTCAGCTCCGGAAAAATGACGCTGATCATGGCTGCGTGGTTCTAATGGAGGTTTCAACAGGGAATATCAAAGCAATTGCCAATCTGGGTCTTCAAAGCGACGGCGATTATCACGAAACATATAATTATGCAGTAGGGGAGAGCTCTGAGCCCGGTTCAACTTTTAAACTGCCTTCTCTTATGGCTGCACTTGAAGATGGTGTTATTGATACCAGTGATCTGGTAGATACCGGTAACGGAACTGTAAAATTCTACGACAAGATTATCAAGGACACGAAAGCACATGGAATAATTACAGTAAAGCAGGTGTTTGAAGAATCTTCAAACGTAGGAACCTCCAAACTTATATATGAGCATTACAAAGACAGACCAAAAGATTTCGTGAACCGGCTTTATGCCATGAGATTGAATAAACCTCTTGATCTTCAGATTAAGGGCGAAGGGGAACCTCTTATCCGGTATCCCGGAGATAAACTATGGTCGGGAGTTTCTTTGCCAATGATGTCACATGGTTACGAGGTCCAGCTGACGCCACTACAGATACTCACTTTCTATAATGCCGTAGCCAATGACGGGAAAATGGTACGCCCGCTATTTGTGACTGCGATCATGAGAAACGGGAATATTATTAAGAGCTATGATCCCGAGGTCATTATCAATTCGATAGCATCACGTTCCACAATACGAAAAGCTAAAAAAATGATGGAGGGTGTTGTTGAACGCGGAACAGCAACCAATCTTAAAAATCCTAATTATAAAATAGCTGGAAAAACAGGTACTGCACAGATAGCAAGAAATAAATACGGTTACAAAAACAACGATCGGGTTTCATACCAGGCCTCATTTGTCGGCTATTTCCCGGCAGAGAATCCTCTTTATTCCTGTATCGTTGTTGTTAATGCTCCTTCGAACGGAGTTTATTTCGGAAACGTGGTTGCAGGTACAGTATTCAAAGAAATTTCTGATAAGGTTTACGCAACAAGATTTTTCCGGAATTACAATCCTGAAAATAAAGATGATATAAAACCATCTGCTCCTGATGCCGGTAACGGATACAGGGCCGATATAAATGAAGTGCTTAAAAACCTTGATATAAAGTACCGGCGAACTGCTGATGATGAATGGGTTGTTACCCGGGAAAGCGGTGATACTGTAAGTCTGGCCGGTTTGAAGATGCAACCCGGTCTTGTTCCTGATGTGAGAGGAATGAGTCTGCGCGATGCAATCTATCTCCTTGAGAACAAAGGGTTAAGAGTAAAAATAAGCGGTAAAGGAAAGGTGCTGAGACAATCACCTGAACATGGTGCAAGGTACAATGAAGAAACAGTCGTTTCTCTCGAAATGAATATGTGAAATGATTAAGATTGAAGAAATATTAAAAGGAATAGAAATTGTTTCGGTAAGCGGAACTAAAAGCAAGGTAATATCAGGTATTGAATTTGATTCAAGGAAGGCGCAAAAGGATTCCCTGTTTGTTGCCGTTAAAGGATATAAAACCGACGGGCACAATTTTATCAGCTCAGCTATAGCCTCTGGTGCATCTGCAGTTATATGTGAAATACTTCCTGAAAATCCGGAAAAAAGCATTTGTTGGATAAAAACAGACGATTCGGCAAAAGCACTCGGAATGGCGGCATCTAACTTCTATGGAAACCCTTCATCTTCACTCAGGCTGGTCGGTGTTACAGGAACAAACGGGAAAACAACAATTGCCACTCTGCTATACAGGATGTTCATCCGTCTGGGTTATAAATGCGGATTGTTTTCAACTGTCTGCAATTACATTAATGAAAAGGAACTTGATGCGACACATACAACACCCGATCCTGTTCAACTTAACAGATTGTTGTCAGAGATGGTCAATGAAGGATGCGATTATGCGTTCATGGAGGTCAGTTCTCATTCTGCTGATCAGAAGCGTATAGCAGGACTAAATTTTGAAGGAGCTATTTTCACGAACCTTACTCACGATCACCTCGATTATCATAAGACATTTGATAATTACCTGGCTGCAAAAAAGAGCTTCTTTGACCTACTGCCTGCAAATGCCTTTGCACTTGTAAATGCAGATGACCGTAATGGAATGGTAATGCTTCAGAATTGCAAGGCGCGTCATTATACTTTTTCTGTAAGGGGAATGGCCGATTACCGTTGTAGTATTATTGAGCAGAGCTTCGGGGGCATGGGATTAAAAATTCAGGGAGAGGAGGTATGGACAAGGTTTATCGGTGATTTTAACGCATCTAATCTTATTGCAGTTTATGCTGCATCGGAACTTCTTGGAGCTGCAAAGAAAGAGATATTGACCGTTCTCAGCGATCTGCACCCTGTTCCTGGAAGGCTTGAAGTAATAAAATCTCCCGGAGGTATTTCAGGCATAGTAGATTATGCCCATACGCCTGATGCTCTTTTAAATGTGATAGATACAATTAATAAAATCAGGGAAGGAGGTGTGCAGCTTATAACTGTTGTTGGTGCCGGTGGTGACCGTGACCGGACAAAACGCCCGAAGATGGCAGCTATCTCGGCTGAAGGAAGTACTAAAGTCATACTCACCTCCGATAATCCAAGAAGTGAGGATCCGGAAAAAATTATCGATGAGATGGAAGCAGGAATAACCCCTGACTTAAAAAGAAAAACTCTGAGGATAACTAACCGGCATGATGCTATTAAAACAGCTGTTATGCTTGCAAACAAGGGCGATGTTATACTCATTGCCGGGAAAGGCCATGAGACTTACCAGGAAATTATGGGAGTTAAAAATCACTTTGATGACAGGGAAGAGTTGAAAAATGCATTGTTATTTAAATAATACAGAGGGAAGATGCTTTACTATTTATTTAATTATCTTGAATCAATTAATTTCCCCGGAGCCAGGTTATTTACTTTCATTTCTTTCCGGTCGGCCGGAGCTATTATCACTTCCCTGATTATTTCCCTTCTTATAGGAAAGAGAATCATTCAATATCTTCAGAGAAAACAGGTTGGAGAGGTTGTCAGGAATCTGGGCCTGGAAGGGCAATACAAGAAGCAGGGAACACCTTCAATGGGAGGAGTTATAATTCTGGCTTCAATTATAATTCCAACTCTTTTATTTGCAAAGCTTGGGAACGTTTATATCATTCTGATGCTTGTAACAACAATCTGGCTGGGGCTAATCGGCTTTCTTGATGATTATATTAAGATTTTTAAAAAGAACAAAGAAGGGCTTGCAGGCAGGTTCAAGATTGCTGGTCAGATTGTCCTTGGAATTAGTGTCGGGTTGACCCTGTTTTTTAGTAATGAAGTCAGAATTGCTGAGAAAGTAGATGTTGCAAATCTTACTTTGAGAGAAAGACATGAGATGCTTGATACCTCAGTAAAGATTCCGGCAAAGGGTGTTATAACAATGGAAAGGAAATCAACAAAAACCACAATACCATTTGTAAAAAACAATGAGTTCGATTATGCATGGCTGGTATCTTTTATCAACGAAGAACACAGACGGCCATTTACCTGGGTTGTATTCGTGATAATAGTAATATTCATTGTTACTTCAGTTTCAAACGGCGCAAACCTGACTGACGGACTTGACGGACTTGCAACTGGAACTTCGGCAATAATTGGAACAGCATTGGCAATACTTGCATATGTCTCGAGTAATATTATTTATGCCAATTATCTGAATATTATGTATATCCCAGGATCTGAAGAGCTTGTTATCTTCGCAAGTGCTTTTATCGGAGCTACTATTGGTTTTCTCTGGTACAATTCATTCCCGGCCCAGGTTTTCATGGGTGATACCGGGAGTCTGGCACTGGGTGGTATAATTGCTGTATTTGCATTTATTATAAGAAAAGAGCTTTTAATCCCTATCCTTTGCGGGATATTCCTTGTTGAAAACCTGTCTGTAGTACTTCAGGTCAGCTGGTTTAAAAGAACAAAAAGAAAATATGGGGCAGGAAGAAGAATATTCCTGATGGCACCGCTTCATCATCATTATCAGAAAAAAGGTTTTTCCGAACCGAAGATAGTCACGCGGTTCTGGATAGTGGCTATAATATTGGCAGTTATAAGTATTGTGACGCTTAAGATAAGATAATAAAATGACTAAGAAGATTGTAATACTGGGGGCAGGGGAAAGCGGTGCAGGATCGGCAGTACTTGCACAAAAGCATGGATTCAATGTTTTCGTTTCTGACAATGGTCAGATAAAAGAAAACTATCGGGAAATTCTTGAAAAAAACGGTATTAAATGGGAGGAAGGGAATCACAATGAATCAATCATACTTTCTGCAGATGAAATTATTAAAAGCCCCGGAATACCTGAAAATGCTCCAATAATTAAGAAGATCCGTGAGAAAGGTATACGTGTTATATCAGAAATAGAATTCGCTGGCAGATACTCTAAAGGCATAAAGATATGTGTTACCGGGAGCAATGGTAAAACAACTGTAACTAACCTCATCTATCATATCCTGAAAAAAGCCGGAAAGAAGGCAGCGATGACAGGCAACGTCGGTAATAGTTTTGCCATGGCTGTTGCAGAAGATTCATATGATTATTATGTTATTGAACTGAGCAGCTTTCAGCTTGATGGAATGTATGAATTCAAGGCTGATATTGCGATACTCTTAAATATTACACCAGATCATCTCGACAGATACAATTACAATCTTCAGAACTACATAGATTCCAAATTCAGGGTTATACAAAACCAGAAAAAAGATGATTTTCTGATTTACTGGGCAGGAGACCCTATTATAAAAACTGAATTATCCGGGAAAAAACATGAAATGATAATGTTGCCTTTTTCCGATGAAATAAAAGAAGGCATGGCTGCTTATATTGAAAACAATGAATTGATAATTGATTATCAAAATAAAACCAAACTTATGACTATTCATGAATTTGCGCTTAAAGGCCGTCACAACACCTACAACTCAATGGC
>PMNJ01000331.1 GCA_003162595.1 Bacteroidales bacterium
GAAGGCTATCTGATTATAAATAAAGCTCTTGTGGAAAGAGCCTGCAGGATTGCCAAAAATAACAACATGAAAATTGCACTTGATCTTTCAAGCTTCAATGTCGTAGATGCCAAACTCGATGATTTCAAAGAAATAATTGAAAACTATGTTGATATAGTTTTTGCCAATGAAGAGGAGGCAAAATCATTTACAGGTATGGCCCCCATTGACGCACTTAGCAACATCTCCACACTTTGTGATATTGCTGTCATAAAGGTTGGAAAAGAAGGATCGCTGATAAAACGCGGAGATGAAATCATCAAAATCGGGACAATCGCGGTTCAGTGTATCGATACAACCGGCGCAGGCGATCTGTATGCCTCAGGGTTTCTTTATGGATATGCAAGCGGATTATCACTTGATAGGTGCGGTCTGTTTGGTTCGGTTCTTGCAGGTCATGTTATAGAAATCGTCGGTGCCAGGATGGATGAAAACCGATGGAAAAAGATCATGGAAATTCTCAAAAAAGAAATACAATAGTCACACCTCGAGGCTTCGCTCGGGGTCAGGACACAAAGAATTTATTTGCCCCCCAAGGGGTTCTGTTAAATTGAAATGCCATGCCATGGCATGTCCCTAGTTCTCTACCAGATAACCGGTCGCTGTTCTACTGGTCTGAATAATTTGTCTCCCGGCTTTACATCAGGAAAAGCAGCATAAAATTCAGGCATATTATAAACAACACAGTTTATCCTGGCTTTTGAAGGCGAATGTTCATCGGTTTTAACTCTTTTCTTTAATTCCTTATCGCGCATATTTGTCCTCCAAACCTGGGCATATGCCAGAAAGAAACGCTGATAATTAGTGAACCCATCAATGGGTTTGGGTGTTTCCTTCCCTTCCAGGGACAATTTATATGCATTAAAAGCTACCGTACCGCCTCCCAGGTCAGCAATATTTTCACCAAGGGTCAGTTTCCCATTAACAAACACTGAATCAAGTACCTCATAATGGTTATATTGGTCAATAAGCATAGCTGCATGAGCTTCAAAGGCTTTTGAATCGTCCTTTGTCCACCAATCACGCAGGTTCCCGTCTTTATCATATTGTCTTCCCATATTATCGAATCCGTGGGTCATTTCATGACCTATTACAAAGCCAATAGCACCATAATTGACGGCATCATCTGCATCCAGGTTAAAGAAAGGTGGCTGAAGTATCCCTGCAGGGAATACTATTTCATTCCTGTTGGGATCATAGTAGGCATTTACTGTCTGAGGTGTCATTCCCCATTCGGTCGGATCAACCGGTTTGCCAACTTTATCCATCGAATATCGCAATTCGAATGCCTGTGAATTAAGAACGTTTAATACATAGGATTCGGAGGAAACAGATAAGCCTGAATAGTCTCGCCACTTATCAGGATAACCTACTTTAACTCCCATCTTTTCCAATTTGGCCAGTGCTTCCTGCTTTGTTTGCGGGCCCATCCAGGTAAGATTTTCAATCCGCTGCTTAAGGGATTTCTTAAGGTTCATTACAAGATCAGTCATTTTCTGCTTGGCGACAGGCGGAAAATATTTTTTTACATACAACTGGCCGATTGATTCACCAAGTGAGCCGCTTGTTACATCGAGAACAAGTTTCCAGCGAGGTTCCATTTTCTCCTGTCCCGTTAATGTTCTGTTATAAAAGTCGAAATTCTGGTCCACAAAGTCTTTTCCCAGGTAAGCTGCAGTGCTTTTAATCAGCTGCCACCGCAGGAAGGTTTTCCAATCTTCCACAGACACAGTTTTCATCATATTGCTTAGTTCTATCATGAAGCTTGGCTGATAAATATTTACCTCTGCTAATCCGGGATATCCAACTTGTTTGAAATAAGAATGCCAGTTGATTTCAGGTGCAAGTTTATCCAACCCGTCAATTGTTAATTTGTTATAAGTCTTCTGGGGATCCTGATTTTCAACATTTGTGAAGGAAGCTTTGGCTAGTTGAGTTTCCATCTTCATTACCGTTTCAGCATTCTTTCCTGCTACTTTGGATTCATCTTTTAACAATTCAAACATTTTTGTTAAATGAATGAGATATTTCTCCCTGATTTTTTTTGTAGACTGATCGGTGTTGAAATAATAATCTCTCTCAGGAAGACCTATCCCGGCCTGGAAACACTGAGCAATCATACTTGTGCTGTTCTTAGAATCCTGATTTGAGAATAAGAAGAAAAAAGGATTGATCTGGTAAATCTGGAAATAAGCTCCAACAGATTGTACATCAGCAATGCTCCGGATAGATTCAATCTTATCGAAAAACATCTTCAAGGGGCTTAAGCCAAGCCGTTCGATTGAAATTGAATCCATACCAGAATTATAGAAAGTCCCGATTTTTTCAATATTGCCCCCTGGCTGAGCGTCTTTGGAGGCTGCTGCTTCTTCAATAATTTCTTTTATATCATGCCTGTTCCTTTCAAACAGTTCTTCAAAAGTGGAACGCGAGTTTTTGTCCGCCGGTATAGGATTATTCTTAAGCCACGTACCATTTACATAGGTGAAGAAATCATCGCCAGGTTTAATTGCCGGGTCCATGTTCTGAACATCAAAAGGAGGGTACTTTTTCACTTTTTCGACTGTGTTTTTTACGTTATTGGCACAACCTTGTAATAAGGCGAGAGTGAGTATTCCAATAATAATTCTTTTCATAAGTATGAGTTAAATGTAAAATAATGATAATAACTGCAAATGCAATGTTGTTCAATATAAATGAAATAAAAGTAATCCTGATTAACCTATAACAACCTTGATTTTATGTTCTTTCCCGTCTCCAAATATCGGAATAAGATTTGATTTATATGGCAGACCATCGATTGTAACTTCTTTTATTCCTTTGGATTTTCCATCAGGATTAACCACTTCAATCTGGTAAGTAGCACCCCTGAATTTCCGAGTTGCTTTAAATCCTTTCCAGTCAGTTGGAATACAAGGATCGACTAAGAGCCCATCATACTCGGGACGAATACCAAGCATATATTGTGTGACAGCATAGAAATTCCAGGAGGCTGTACCTGTCAGCCAGGAATTCTTGGCTTCACCTGGTTTAAAAGCATCTTTGCCCGCAACCATTTGGGCATAAACATATGGCTCTGTCTTATGCAAATCACTGATTTCTTCGAGGTACGACGGACATATCTTTTTGTAATAATCCCAGGCCCGGTTTCCATTGCCAACCACCGTTTCGCCTATCATAATCCAGGGATTATTGTGACAGAAAACACCTGCATTTTCTTTGTACCCTGCAGGATAAGATGAAATTTCACCATATTCTATATAGTATCTGGTGAATGCAGGGTTATTAAGCACTATCCCGTATTTGCTGTCGAGCCGTTCTTTTACGGCATTAAGAGCTTTAGTACAAAGACCTTCTTCTATTCCAATTCCTGCCATAGTGCACCAGCCCTGTGATTCTATAAATATTTTTGCCTCTTCGTTATCATTGCTTCCAATTTTATGGCCATAATAGTCGTATGCACGGATAAACCATTCTCCGTCCCACCCATATTTCTTTATGACTTCTACCATTGTATCAACAAGTTTTTGAGCACGGGCAGCTTCAGCATCTTTTCCCAGTCTGGTACAAAGTTCAATATAATCACGACCATAAACCACAAAAAGACCTGCAATCATAACAGATTCAGCTTTAGACCCTTCAGTTTTGTTTTCAGTTGTCTGGAATGATTCATTCGGATCGTTTGAGAAACAGTTCAGGTTGAGGCAATCGTTCCAGTCGGCACGGCCTATCAGGGGAAGCCCATGAGGACCCAGATTATTAACCACATGATCGAATGAAACTGTAAGATGGTCGAATAAACTTCTGGCAATTGAAATATCATTGTCAAATGGTACCAACTCATCCAGAATTCCAAAATCACCTGTTTCCTTAATATAACTCACAGTGCCAAGGATAAGCCACAACGGGTCGTCGTTGAAACCACCACCAATATCGTTATTACCACGCTTATTTAGCGGCTGATATTGATGATAGCAGCCTCCATCAGGAAATTGTGTGGAAGCTATATCGATGATCCTTTCGCGGGCACGTTCCGGAATCTGATGAACAAAACCGGTCAGGTCCTGATTGGAATCGCGGAAACCCATTCCCCTCCCAATGCCTGATTCGAAGAATGAAGCTGATCGGGAAAAGCAGAAGGTTATCATGCACTGGTACTGGTTCCATATATTCACCATCCGGTCAATCCTGTCGTCGCCAGAGTTCACTGTGTAGATACTCAATAGATTATCCCAGTATTTACGAAGATCTGCAAGTGCAGCATCAACTTTAGCACTGGTATTAAACTTTGCAATGGTCTCTTTTGCCTTTTTCTTGTTGATAACATTCTTTGATTCCCACTTCTCTTCCTCTTTATTTTCCACATATCCCAGTACGAAGATGAAATCTTTAGATTCACCTGGTTTAAGTTCCACTTCAATAAAATGCGAAGCAATGGGGGACCATCCGTGAGCTTCGGTGTTTTTCGGTTTTCCTTCAGCAACGACCTGTGGCTCATCAAATCCGTTGTATAAGCCAAAAAATGATTCACGATCAGTGTCATATCCCTGTATCGGGACATTTACCGAGTAGTAAGCATAATGATCGCGTCGTTCCTTGTACTCGGTTTTATGATAGATTACCGACCCTTCTATTTCAACCTCGCCGGTAGAAAAATTCCGCTGGAAGTTTTCCATATCTGATGCGGCATTCCATAAGCACCATTCCGTAAATGAAAAGACCTTAAGTTTTTTAACCTTCTTTGAATTATTGGTCAGAGTAAGCTTTTGAACTTCCGCCCATGTCTTCAGAGGCACAAAATAAAGAACACTGGCTGTAATCCCGTTTTTTTCACCTTTTATAATGGTGTAATTCATCCCATGACGGCATTCATAGCTATCCAATTCTGTCTTGCAGGGTTTCCAGCCTGGCGACCAGATACTCTCACCATCATTAATATAGAAATACTTTCCCCCGCTGTCCATAGGCACATTGTTGTACCTGTATCGTGTAATCCGGCGGAATTTAGCATCTTTATAAAAAGAGTATCCCCCGGCAGAGTTTGAGATCAGCGAAAAAAAATCTTCGTTCCCAAGGTAATTAATCCAGGGCCACGGAGTGCGTGGGTTATTTATCACATATTCCCTGTTTTTGTCGTCGAAGTAGCCGTATTTCATATTTACTTAATTTATATTTTGTTGCGATCATTGTTGACTTTGCTGAGCTTTGACTCTTCTATCGTTTAATTCAATTGTTATTTCATCCATCTTCTTTTGATTTAATGGATAAAGTGTCATAACACCGGCTGCAATCAGTGTAATAATAGTCGGGATCCAACTCATTAGCATTATGATACCCGGAACTGCGCCTTGGATAGCAACTGTATCCTGTCCGTTGTAATTAAATGCTGCTAATACAAATCCAATAATTGCACCGGCTAAACCTCCGCCAAATTTTGTTGCAAAAGAGCCGGCAGAGTAAACGAGCCCTGTAGCTCTCCGTCCGTTCTTGAATTCCGAGTAATCAGCAGCATCACCAAGCATGGCAAAGAAGAGTGTCGGGAATATTGCAGCTCCAAACTCTGAGATGATNNCCAATTGTGAAAATGGACTTAATATTATCCGGACCGCAAAAAACAAGTAAGGCATTTACTATACCTGAAAAAATCAGGGCATAAATGAAAAGATTGCGTTTCCCAAAGCGCTTGCCTAGTGGAGATGTTATCATAGCCCCTGCAATTGAGGCCAGCATTAACCCAACCATATAAGAAGCAGCCAGCAACTGATTATGCAAATAATGGCTGAAATAGATTACCACTATACCTTGTTTGATAGAATTATAGACGTTGAACAGCAAACCGATGATAAGGAGGATGATCCAGGGTCTGTTTCTGATAAGATCTTTCAGGTCCTTGCCCAAATTTGTTTTTTGTTCTTTGGGAGGTTGCACACGTTCCTTTGTGGTAGCAAAAGTTACCAT
>PMNJ01000116.1 GCA_003162595.1 Bacteroidales bacterium
GACGGATCGATGAGGATTGTTTTGGAAATATCATTAATGGCGCTCGGATAATCAAGGTTTTTCTTAAATACCCTGCTTCTCTGTATATAGGCTGCAGTATTCCTGTCATCATTTTTAATCACTTCATTACATTGTTCCATCGCTTCCTTAGGATTGGTCATGGTAAGCAGGTCAGCAAGCTCAATTCGCGGTTCAGCAAGTTTTTTGTCTTTTGATATTGATTTCTCTAACTCTTTTTTTCCAAGAATATCGTTATTTAGTCTTCTGTAGATAATCCCCCGCCAATAATAATCCATTGGAGTATCCTTAATAATAATTGCTGTATCTGATACCTTAAGCGCCTGATCATATTTCTTAAGGTTTATGAGTGTAATAACCTTTTCAGGATATACTTTTGTGTTTCGCTTATCGATGGTTGATGCGTGGTTAAGAAGTTTCAGAGACTCCTCATAATTGCCTAACTTGTTACAAACAGCGCCAAGGCTTATGATTGCATCAACATTTTTTGGTGCAAAAACCAGTGCCTTTTCAAAATCGGCCTTAGCTTCAGTATATTTTGACAACTTTTCATAAGCCTGACCCCTGGCATAATAATAATCAGGATTTGAAGGTTCGAGGCCAACGGCGCTTGTGAACTGAACGATAGCGTCATCATATTTAAGATTATCAACAAATTCCATTCCGGCTTTATATGACTTCCTGGCACTTTGTCCAAAAGCACATATCACCATGGTCATTATGGTTGCAATTAAAAATACTCGCTTCTTCATATTGTCTAGACTTAGGTTAATTTCTCTACGGTATATCAAAATTAGAAAAAATTCTTCTAATTATCAATCTTAATGAGTCCTAACTTCCATTCCTTAAATATATTTCAAGTAAACTTCCGCTGAAAACTGTCTTTGAAAAAAGTATCCCGTTTATCAGAGGAGCCTTTACCCCTTCTCTGAAATGTTCCTCACCGGTGAAAATCCTTGCTTCATCCCAAAGTCCTGTTGAAATAAAATGATTAAGTACTTCCGCTCCTCCTTCAATAAATAACGACTGAATGCCCGAAGAATAAAGGTACTCGCATATCTGAACTGAAGAAGATATGTCTTCTTTTAGCATTACATTCAATACATCAGGAATGCCGGCAGTTGAATTATGGGTAAAAACAACCGTTTTTTTATTGGTGTTGTTTACAGATGATCCTATATTCAGAGATCCTGAGCTGCTGAGGATCAATTTTAATGGATCGGAACCTTTCCATTCCCTTACATTGAGATGTGGATTATCTGCCCTTACTGTCCCGGCGCCAACGAGTATAGACTGCTCGGATGCTCTCCATTTATGGACCAGGACTCTTTCCGGTTTACCTGTTATCCAGGTAGGCTCTCTTTTTTGATCTCCGGATCTAATTATATCCAAATATCCATCAGTGCTTTTTGCCCATTTCAAAGTTATATAAGGTCTCCTTTTTTCATGAAAAATGAAGAACCGTCTGTTCAATCTTCTGCATTCCGCTTCAAGAATTCCGGATTTGACATCACAACCGGCCTCTCTGAGTCTGGTTACACCTTTCCCCGAAACTTTTTCACTTGTATCAATTGTGCCTATGACTACCCTGGGTATTCCTTTCGAAATAATAAAATCAGCACATGGAGGTGTTTCCCCAAAATGTGAGCATGGCTCAAGGTTGACATAAAGGGTTGAGAACTTTAATTTTGTTTTATCAGATACAGAGTTAATGGCATTGACTTCCGCATGAGATTTCCCGGACCTTAGATGATATCCTTCTCCCAAAATTTTTCCATCATAAACAACAACGGAACCAACCATCGGATTCGGATAAGTCAAACCTTCGGCTTTAGAAGCCAGTTCGAGACATCTTCTCATGAATTTATTATCGTCTGTCTCTGTCATTTAACTGAAAACACTAAATTTGACTTATGGGCGTCAAGATACGAACAATAAAAGATATCAGGTTTTATCTCTCAAGGGAACTTATCTGTGTTTATAATGAAACTGAAATAAGAGTACTTGCCGATATCATTATTAAGACCGTTACCGGAACAGCAAAGTTGCATCAGCTATATGATAATGGTTATTTGATAAGGGCCAAAGATGCTGAAAAGATTATTTGGATCACGGGAGAGCTTAAAACCGGCAAACCGATTCAATATATTCTTGGTGAAACAACTTTTTACAACTGTACGATTAAAGTAAACGGTTCTACCCTTATTCCCCGTCCGGAAACGGAGGAACTTGTGGATCTTATCATCAGGGAGAACAAGGGTTATAATGGAAATATTCTAGATTTCGGGTCTGGTTCCGGCTGCATTGCTATTGCTCTGGCCACAAACCTTCCACTTGCCAAACTGACTGGAATTGAGATTTCCGATGATGCCATCAGAATAGCTCAGAAAAATGCTGTTTTAAATAATGTAAAGGCCTCTTTTATACAAGGTAATATCTTTGCTTTTGATAACGATTCTGTCAGTAAAGCAGGGATTATTGTGAGTAACCCTCCCTATGTCAGAAATTCAGAAAAATCACTGATGGCTAAAAATGTACTTGATTTTGAACCACATCTGGCCTTGTTTGTGACCGATTCCGACCCTCTTATATATTATAAAGCCATCCTTAATCTAGCCGAAAAACTATTGCTGCCGCAAGGCCGTTTGTATTTTGAAATTAATGAAGTTATGGGCAGATCATTGATTCAGTTGTTTGAATCATATGATTACTCAGAAATAGAAATAGTTCATGATATTAACGATAAAGAAAGAATAATAAAAGGCAGAAAAAATGTCTGAAAAAGCATTGTTCAAAATAGCTCTGGAAAAGGCAATGGCTAAGTGCTCCGGAAGGGAATTCTGTTCTGAGGATATCCGTAATAAATTATATTCATGGGGCGTTGAAAATAATGATGCCGGGAAGATTATCGGGATTCTCATCAAAGAAAACTTCATAAATGAACCAAGGTATGCCACAGCTTTCGTAAGGGATAAATTCAAGTACAATAAATGGGGAAAAGTTAAGATTGCTGCCCAACTCAGAGGTAAGAAACTGCCTCCGGATATTATAAGTTCTGCTCTTGATTCTATTGATAATGATCTGTATAGCAAACTGCTGCGAGAACTAATTGAAGCTCACAGAAAATCAGTTAAAGCTAAAAATCAATATGATCTGAAAGCAAAACTGTTGCGATACGGATTATCAAAAGGGTTTGAGAGCAGTTTACTATTTGATTTGCTGAATGATATAGAATAGAACCTTTGCTCCTTCTCTAAGTAGGCTCCTATACCCCCTTTGTATTTCCCCCGTAGGGGGGAAAAATTCTCCGGATTCTACTGTAATTTACAAAATATCTCAGAATTGTCTCCCCCTTGGGGGAGATGTCCCGCTTCGGCGGGACAGAGGGGTTTTACACCCCAAACAGAATTCCTGAAATTATACTGGCAATAAACGGCCAGAAGGCCACAAAAAAGATTATACCTGATCCAATACAGTCAACAATTATTAGCTGTTTACGTGTTTCAGCATACTTCAGGTAGAATATAGAAAATGCCACTCTTAAAACCAGTTGTGCGACGAAAAAGAGAAAGATCCTCAACCCATAACGGTTCCAATGGTATGCTTCTCCAACTTTTCCCCTGACTATTAATGAAAAACTATGTGATAAGCCGCATGAGATGCACGGCTGGCCTGTCACCTTTTCATGAAGACAAACGACAGGATAGTTATCCTTTTCAGGAGAAAAAAAGCCGGAGTATGCAAAAATCAGTAGTATCACTCCGGCAAAAAATATATTGATAAGAAGGTAAGGTTCATCCCATAACCTTACCTTTGTGTTCTGTCCAGTATTACTTTTTCTTGCGTACAATAACATGTTTCCGTGTGCTATCATGTTTCTGGATACTATCTCCTTTATTAGTGTTTCCTCCCTCCAGATCTTCAAGCTTCTGCTCCTGATCTTTTTTAGTGGCGTTGGTGTTTATTTCCACTTTCTCTCCATTGCTTTCGACCTTTATTGAAACTTTCGCATCTTCAATATCTTTGTTAACATTGTCCTGAACATCATTTATAATATTATGAATGTTGTTCGGCCAGCGATCGGCCTTTTGTACAATCTTTCCGGCAACAAAAATCTGCGAAAACGAAATCATTGAAGCAATTATCGCAATGATTAATCCTGCAAGCGGGACACCCCGGGGCGAGTTATTCCGGCCAGCCTGGGAAAGTCCGACTGATGCAAGTATAATAGCTATAATTCCAGGTATAATGGCTATCAGACCCACACATGGAATAACTGCCAGCACAAAAGTTATAATAGCTGTTATCAAAGCAGCAATCCCAAGATTTTGTCCCGAATTATTTCTTACTTCTTCCATGATATTAAATTATTTGTTATTATTCATTCCTGTCAGGATGTTTACCATATCCTGCTCTAAAGACGTTGCAGGATTTTCAATGATGCGTCCGGCCTCAAAATTATTTTTATAGAAAATAAATGTTGGTACCCGTTTGATATCCAGTTTAACATATTCTCCAACAGGCGATAGTTTAGCGTCATCAACTCCGATGAAAGTAACTTTGGCGACCGGAAACTGCCATGCATTTAAAACCTTCATAAATCGAGGAACCTCTCTTCTGCTGTCGGGGCACCATGTCCCCATTACAACTTTTATCGCAATATCTTCTTTATTTATATCCAGTAATTTATTAATGGCTTCTGACTTGGGCTGGTAATCATCAAATCCTTTAATGTACCAGGCTGAGTAAGGAGAATGGGTCAGCTGATCCGGATTAAAATACCCGAGAAGCCATGTGGTCTGTTCCGAAAAATTAACTGCCGCGACAGAGTTTTGTTCCGTTACAGTTGATTTTGAAGCTACCGGCTTTGTGGTTTTGCAGCCACTAAAAAAAACAAGAAGTAAACAGAACAGAAAATAAATATTTTTCATTTACTGATAATTAAGAGAATACAAATTAAAAGTATTTTTTCAAATGCATAAAATTTATTGAAGGGAATATGCATTGAACCAGGAAAAGCCAAAACCATTTAAATTATTTCGATCCTGAACTCAGAAATAACTAATCTTCTTCTTTCACCATTTTCCAGGGAGGTAACAGCCACAGAAGGAAGGCAAGAATCCCGATTGGTAATATAAGCCAGAATATAGCCATTAATGTTCCATCGAGACCGATCAATCCGACTTTAAAACTTGTGAATCCTGCAAAACTCTTTGAGAATAGCTGGCCACCTATTACGACGTTCCATCTCATAGAGTAAACTCCAATCAAAACCAGTATACCTATAATAAAGTACATCGTTTTGCGCACTTTAATCTGGTGCTTGTAAAACTGAAGAAAAGCAAGTGTGACAAGAGGAATAATTGTCCCGATCAAACCCTGTGAAACAAACAGAGTAAGGTACAGTTTTGAGGAAACCAGCAGCTTTAATATTTCAAATGATTCTCCGGCTTCATATATCCTTTGTATCTGATCAAGGCCTTCAAGTGTAAAGTCAAGAATTAATACGAAGAAGAGATATTTTCCGATAGAATCCAATACATTAAGATCAATGATTTGCTTTCGGAAATAAGAGATTATCATATAAACCAACAAGACGAGTGATATTCCAGAAACCATCGCTGAAAAAAGAAAAATGATTGGCATTAAAGGCGTTGACCACCAGGGGTTAGCTTTAATTGATCCGAATATAAAACCAACATAACCGTGTAGTATAAATGCAGACGGGATTCCCACCACTGTAATAATATATCCCAGTTTCCGGTCCCATTTAACTGTTCTGGGAGAAATATCGTTTACGCCAAGGGTCAGTATTTTGTACACCCATCTCATTATACCCGATTTTTCATTCGCCCACACAACCATACTATGTCTGTAGTCAAACCATATCTCAAGTAAAAGCACAACCATGAGATACCACAGGTATACAAAGCCAAAAATAGCCATGGCAGATGATGAATGAGGGGTGATCATAATCTCATAAGCCCGCTGAGGCTGGGAAAGGTGACTTATGAGCGGCATAGTTGCAACCAGTAGAAATGAAAGGGCCGTAAGCAGAGCAATCTGGTAGGTCGGTTTCAGAATTTTAACCTTGAAAACCCTCTCAAGAGATGCAAGAATAAAAGCTCCTGCAACCAGCCCGGTAATAAATGGGTAGACAACAATCAGGATCCCCCATTGCAGGTCAATTTCATTCGGGAAAATATAACCCTGGGAATGGGCCAGGATATCATAAAGGTGTTGGTAATGCGGTTCCATATTATCTTACCTCCGAGCTTAGTGCATTGTAATAAAGCTTTGATCCGGTATTCAGGTGAGGCCTGAGTACCTGTGTCGTATGCTCCTTCAGAAACTTAACAATTTCACTGTTCTTATCTCTCAGATTGCCATACATTCTGGCACCTGTCGGGCAGACTTCCATACATGCGGGAGCAAGTCCCTTTTTCAACCTGTGATAACACAGCGTACATTTATTGGCGACTTTCTTTACAGGATGAATAAACCTGCAGCCATATGGACATGCCTGTACGCAATACCTGCATCCGATACAATATTTCTCGTCGATCAGTACCACCCCTTCAGGACTTTCATATGTTGCACCCACCGGGCATACCTGGGTACAGGGAGATTTTGAACAGTGGTTGCACATTTTAGGCACAAAAAATGATTTGAATATATCTTCAGTTGGCACCCTCTGCTCAAACCCATCAATGCCTCCATTCGGGGAAACAATATCGACAGAACCATCATTTTTGACGGTATACTGTTCTATCCAGGTACGAAAGAAAAAAGGTTCTTTAGGAACATCATTTTCATTTTTGCAAGCCTTGGCGCAGTTTCCGCATCCTATACACTTTTGAATATCTATTACAATCCCATACCATGGAAGACTTTCATTTTTCGGTTCAGCTGCATGCAGTAAAACCTGTGATGATTTAAGCCATGAGTATCCGATTGTTGCTCCCGCAATGGTTGCCGCAGTTTTAAGAAATTTTCTTCTTGATGATACTACTTTTTCATTTCCCATGGTTGATGTGGATTGTGACATTCTATACAATTCTTACCAATATTATGCTTATAAAGGTCAATCTGGAATATTGCACTTTTTAGTTTTGCCGCATTAAGGGCATGACAGGATCCGCAGAATTCTCTTCCGGTTGGCTTTAGTATTTTTTCTACTTTGCTGTTAACCACATGTTTCTCACCCGGGCCATGGCAAGTTTCGCAATGTATGTCACTGTGAACATCCTGTGCTTTCTTGTCTTCAATATCCTGATGACATACAAAACATGCCTGTTGCCCTGCATAATGTATTTCAGGAAGTGTATTATCAATCAATGAAGCTGCCCGATAATGGCCATACTTTCCAAATGTATCGGGGACAAGAAAATGCCTGAGAACCAGGAAAAGAGTAATGAATAGTCCAAAAGCCAGTGCTAGCCTTGGAATTTGGGGTGGCACATAAAACTTCATCAGGATTTATATATTTATTACAAATAATAAATGTCAGGAAGACACCAAAATATTATTTCTTTAGATAAATATATTAAAAAATGATATTTATGAGGCTGATTTTATGGCATTTAGAACCATTCTAAATTATTTTAAAATGGCCTGCTTTGATAAAATCAGCATGAAAATGAGAATTGATGTAAGAATAAGACTTTTTTGTTATTATATTCACAATGAGTGTTTAATATCAACTTCTTCCGTTAATTAAATAACACTCTTTGATTTTGAATAACTATGGACTTTAAAATAATGAAATCCATAAACCACAAAGGTTTTTCTATGTATGGCTCAAGAGCTTTTCTAACAGATTTCCAGTAATATCTCCAGAATCTGTTTAGCCGTTTTTGAAACCGATGTACCAGGCCCGAATATTGCAGCCACACCTGAGTCGTACAGAAACTGATAATCCTGGTGAGGAATTACTCCTCCTGCAATTACAAGTATATCTTCTCTACCAAATTTTTTCAGCTCATTAATTACCTGTGGAATAAGAGTTTTATGTCCACCGGCAAGGCTGGAGACGCCTAAAATATGAACATCATTCTCAACAGCTTGTTTAGCTGCTTCAGCAGGAGTCTGGAAGAGTGGCCCGATATCCACGTCAAAGCCAATATCGGCATAACCTGTTGAGACAACTTTTGCACCCCGATCGTGACCATCCTGGCCCATCTTGGCGATCATTATCCTGGGCTGGCGACCCTCTTTTTCTGCAAACCTGGCAACAAGTGCCTTCGCTTCATTAAAATCATCATCTGATTTATACTCCGATGAATAAACACCTGATATTGTTTGTATCACTGCTTTGTACCTCCCTACAATTTTTTCACATGCATAAGATATTTCGCCCAGACTTGCTCTTTTTGC
>PMNJ01000025.1 GCA_003162595.1 Bacteroidales bacterium
TCTCCTTTTACAGTAAAATCTCAGCAGATAACTCAACCAGATTCATTACTTAATAAACTGACCGGTAAATGGGTGCTTAATGGTACAATTGCTGGACAAGAAACCATACATGATATTGATGCAAAAAGAGTGCTTAATGGACAATATATTCAATTAAAAGAAGTATCAAGAGAAAAAGATGAAAAGGGGAATCCGTTATACGACGCAATAATATATATTTGTTGGCAGGAGGCAAAAAAGCAATATTTCTGCCTTTGGTTAGATAATACAAGCAATGAAGGAATTTCTAACCAAATACTAGGACTTGCAAAGCTAAATGGAGATAAAATTGAAATGGTATTTAAATTTAGTGATACAAATCAATTTCACACTACATTTTTATATGACAGAGATACCGACACATGGCAATGGATTATGGACTGGGAGGAAAACGGTAAATTACAACCTTTTGCACGAGTGAAACTGACAAAGAACTAAGTAAGCACTCATGAGATTGAAAGCTAATAAAAACGCCACCTTCTATGTTGTAAAACAAGACTTCAGACTAGACATTTACTAATGTAGAAAGATTATAATTACGCACTTGACCCATCCAATCTGTCAGGCACATTTGCAGCTCACTCAGTTCCAACGCTAAACCCAAAGCTGCAAAAGAGCCTGACTTAACGACCTGCCTGAATGACGAATTTAAGGACTGGACGACAAAATTCTTGTACATCTGGACAGTTTTTAAATTAACCCTACATATAACACGGATGGTATAGGTAATTGCCTTCAGCAGCCCGGACAGATTAGTAATCAGCACTATAAGTCTAAGCGATCAGGTTTAATCCAACTTTCTAAACTTTTGCTACCACGACTGTTCCTGCTACCGAGACAAAGTCAATAGGGCTGCTGGCCGACGCGCAGTTGTCATGGTTTTTGCATCGCCATTTAGACAGTTTTATCGTGACGGGACAAATCCTGCCCATCTATCGGAACTCAGCCATCTGGACAACTTCATCATGACACGAAAACTCTCGTCTATCTACCGGGACTTTGCAAAAACGCATGCCAACCCCGACACAGACGGCAACTTCCCATACCACCGAGCCGTTATAGTGCATGGGTACAAAGACCTTATTCTCAGTAATATTTGACACACGCACTATAACTTTGGTTCAATTTTTGTAATAATCATAAGTGACTTTATATCTATTAACCCGACAAAAGCTAATAACTAACAACATTAAAAGTATGCACCAGCTTTTTAAAAATCTTTTCTTTGTTATTTTAGTCGTTTCTCTTTTTTCATCATGCATTAGAAAAGACAACCCGGTTATTCAAAGCAATAACTGGCAAACTATTTATCAGAATGATGATCTTGATCTTTTTTCCATTAAATTTTTGGATAATAACAATGGGTATGTATTTGCTGGCTTATCACCTGTACATACGGCACCTTTTTGGCAACTTCTTTTAACAACAACTGATGGTGGGAATCATTGGACATCTGATACCTGCAAACTTACTGCGATGATTTATGGTGGAATATTTCCTCTTAATAAAGAGAAGATATTAGGTGTTGGCGATCATGTTTATAAATCTTCTAACACTGGGGAAACATGGACAGACCTAACGGCTCAATTACCTGTCGGAAGCAGAACTTTTGGTTCTTACATTATTGATAGTTTAACCTGGATTTTTACAAGAAGCGGTGAAATCTATAGAACAATTAATGCCGGGCAAACATGGCAACTGGTCTATAATATTTCTTCTGNNTTTTAAAGACCACTGATGGAGGTCAAAACTGGACTGTACTGAATCCGGAACCGTGGAAATCGAATGGGAGTACAATGCCATATCTGAATGCATTGCAATTTATTACAGATCAAATAGGATACATTGCTACCTATGATTCTAAATTGTACAAAACAGTGGATGGTGGCAATAGTTGGTTATTATTACATAATAATCATTACTCAAATGGGCTGCAACATTTTATTTCAGAAAAAATTGGATATTATAGTGATGGTATAACAGTTTATGTTACAAATGATGGAGGGAAGACTTGGACAGTTGATAATTACAACAATACACAAGGTTCAGATATTCTATACTGGACTTTTTTAGAAACCGGACAAGGTTACGCATTAACTAGAGATCATAGGATTATCAAAAACAACTTTTAGATTTGATTGTAAGCTCATCGGCCTGATCAGGAATTAAAAAACGCACTATAACTCGGACGGTTTAATTNNTTATCTTCGCATTCAAAGGTCTAGGAGAGAAGAATTTAACCCACTTATAAAATCTTGTGGCACTTGGACTGTTCCTGCTGCCAAGACAAAGGTCAATAGGGCAGCCGGCCGACCCCGCCTTCGGCGAGGGCAAGCGCGCTGGTGCCTTGTTTTTTGCTCGTCACCGAGACTAGTTCATCGTGACACGAAACTTCGCTGCCATCTATCTGGACTTGGTACCTTTTCGCAATTTCACCGTGACACGAAGCTTGCTGCCATCTACCGGGACTGGCAAAA
>PMNJ01000238.1 GCA_003162595.1 Bacteroidales bacterium
TGTTCTTTTTTTTCAGTCCTCCGCATTTCCCAAGAAATAGTACGGCATTTGGAGTTATTGCACTCAGAAGATCCATTATAGTTGCGGCATTAGGACTGCCCATACCAAAATTTATAATCGTAATACCATCGGCTGTAGCACTCGGCATATTATGATCCTTGCCTTCAACCTCGACTTTATTCCATTTTGCAAAAAGATTAATATAATAATTATAATTGGTCAGGATAATGTATTTGCCGAAGGTATCTAAAGCTTTGCCTGTGTATCTTGGAAGCCAGTTATTAACAATTTCCTCTTTGGTTTTCATCTGGTTATTTTAGCTAATGATTATCTCAATATATTTGTTGTAGATTAGTTATTTAATTCGTCAAAAATACAAAACTAAGTTGAAACAGTTAAATCTGCCTCAATATTCCTTCAGGATAACCGTAAAAGAGGGAAATGAAATGATCCTCGATCCATTAAGGAGAAAATATGTGAAACTTACTCCTGAAGAGTGGGTCAGGCAGAATTTTGTTCAGTATCTGATAAATGAGGGGAAATATCCTCCCGGGCTTCTTGGGATTGAGGTCATGTTCAAATATAATAAAATGAACAGACGAGTAGATATACTGGTTCATAACAGGTTGGGTGAACCCATTATGATAGTTGAATGTAAGGCGCCCGAAATAAAAATTGATGACAAGGTATTTGACCAGATTGTCTGTTATAATATGGAATTCAAAGTGCCATATATTATAGTGACCAATGGAATCGATCACTTTGCCTGTAAAATAGATCATGATGAAAAAAAATATGAGTTTTTACTTGTTATACCTCTTTATGAAGATCTTTTATGAGAGCTACTTCAAACACATTTAGCAATATTATGATACTAGTGACATGTGCTGTTATCAGGAATGAAGAGAATGAAATTTTAGTTGTCCAGCGCGGAGAGGCAACCGACCATCCATTTAAATGGGAATTTCCGGGTGGTAAACTGGCTCCTGATGAGACTGAAGAAGAGTGTATTATCCGTGAAGTGGAGGAAGAGTTATCAATGGAGATAGTAATCTGTGGAAAGATGGCAAATGTTGATTACGATTATGGCCATAAACAGATCAGTCTTATCCCGTTTATATGTGATACGCTCGATGAAATGCCTTTCCTTACTGAACATATTGATTATAAATGGGTTGAAGAAAAGGATTTATTGACACCAGATTTTTCCGAAGCTGATGTTTTTGTTGCAAAGTACTATCTGGAAAGAATAAAAACTGATAAACTAAAAGATTTCCAAATTATTGAACAACCTGGAGATAAACTGACAGATACTGCAGCTCTTCAGACAATTGTTAACAACATGATGGGTATGAAAGAGGCTGAATGGGTTGCAGCGTCTGCAATAGATAATCCGGCCATATTTTTGAAATTGTTTGAATATTCACTCTCAACAGATAAAAAGCTAGCATTCAGGGCATCATGGACGCTTACCAAAGTTTGTGACAGGTTTCCGGAGATAATTTATCCGTATCTCGAACAGATTGTTGAAAATCTGAGCAAGATTGATAATGAAAGCTCACTTCGTTCTTTTCTCAGAATAATATCACTCAGCGAGCTTGAAAAGATTAGCAGCCGGCACCAGGGTTTGCTCGCCGATTTTTGTTTCAGTGCTTTAAACTCCGGATTTTCTGCAATAGCAGTCAAGGCTTATTCTATGGAAATTTTATACAAGCTTTCCCAGGTTTACACTGAACTGGCAAATGAGCTTTCAACCTCAATCGGCATACTAATGGAAGACGGATCTGCAGGGATCACTTCCCGGGGACGAATAATACTCAGGAAACTGGCTGAAAAAGCTATAAAGCCAAAATCCAGTCCGCTATAATTTTAAGTGCTTCAGGAGAAAAAGTTTCTTCAATCGTTGCATACTCTGCCGGGAGTCCTGTTTTACAATGTTGGAAGAGATGATTCAGCCCTGTCATCTTAACAGTCTTTGATGATTTATTTCCGGACGATTTCAGTGCTTTTTCAATTGCAGGAAGATTTTCATTTGCAGCTACCTGAAGGTCTTTTTCTCCATCAAGTGCAAGAACAGGGCATTTTACTTTTTCCCAGTAAATTGAAGGGTCAGTCGTAATAAAAAATCTGAACCAGGTATATTTATTAGCCCCAAATGTCATTTTGAGCTGGTCAACAGCTTTTTCCGTATCTTCTTTGGAAGTTTTTTTCTTTTCCAAAATCTCCCTGTAACGGGCAAGAATTTTTATTTCAGCTTTTTTATTGTCTTTTTCTTTTCGGAGAATTGCATATAGCTTTTTATTTGTCTCAGTCGATTCTTTAATGTCACTCTCTTTCTCTCCTGAAATCCTGCCAATATCCTGTGACTGCCGGATAATAATCTGTTGCCCGGTTACCCCCGGACCTGCCAGTGACACAATAAATCCGACATCTGACCGCAATGCAGCAACTATTGGCGCAATTAATCCACCTTCACTATGTCCTACAAATCCTATTTCTTTTTGATTAATCTTAGGGTTTTTCTTTAAAAAATTAAAAGCAGCTTCAGCGTCAGTTGCAAGATCGGCGGTAGTTGCTTCTGCATAGTTGCCCTGTGATTTGCCTACGCCACGGTCATCAAAACGAAGAACTGCAATACCTTTACGGCTTAGATAATCAGCTATTACAAGGAAGGGTTTATGACCCATAAGTTCTTCATTCCTGTTTTGTGGACCCGATTCGGTAATCATAATTACAGCCTTAAATGGACCCGGCCCGGCAGGTATTGTTAATGTTCCTGAAAGCTTAATATTAAATTTATCGTTTGTAAAGGTCACTTCTTCAGATGTGTAGGGAAATGGAGGTTTTGGTTCCTGTGGCCTGCTGACACTAAAGGCCGTTCGGAGCTTTTTAAGATTCACAATATAGCTTTGACCACGTTGAGTCCAGGTTCCATCAATAGTCGTATCACTGGTAACCGCCCCGTTATACTCTCCAAGAAGGGCAGGAGCTTTAATGGTCAATTTCTTATCGTCTGAAATGACTTTACCGAGAGGTATGTTTTTTGCTCCCTGATCAGGACTATCCAGAGTGGCAGCCAGACTGTCCCCATGGTTTAATTTGAGATTAAAAACCAACCGGAGGTCAATCCCATTGGTTGAAAGTTTACCAAGCCAGGAACCAGGTAAAATATTTTTATTTGACAAATTTTGTGCAGATAATGAATTAGTTCCCATTATCATAACCAGAAGCAAAGAAAAAATGACAATTCTTTTCATATTGAAAAATAGTGTGATTAAAAGGTCATTATTATACAGTAAAGGTACAAATAATCAGGTACGTTAATCATTTATAAAGTCCATTAACCACAAAGCACGCAAAGGTTTACACAAAAGTCACGAAGTAATATCAGCATTGCCAGATATAATAAGTCTTCAATATTTCAGGACATCAGGACATCAAGACTCCAAGACTTCATGACTCCAAGACTATTTAAGCTTTTCAACATTTCAACTTTTCTTTAGTACTTTTGCAGTTCGTTTATATTTCAAAATTATGAGAATTGTAGATACAAAAGGGCAATTATGCCCTGCGCCATTGATTGCAGCAAAGAAAGCTCTGAAGGAAACCATTGCCGGAGAATCTTTCATAGTGCTGACTGATAATCAGACATCATTCGACAATTTGAGCCGGTTTCTTAAAGACAACAAAGCAGATTTCCAAGTCAGTGAATCAGCCGGAGTATGGTCTCTGACCGTAACCAGGTCAGATAATGATCTTGTACAAATTAGGCCTGAAGATTATTGCGCACCGAAGATTCCGCATTTTCAACAGGGTAATTATATTGTGGTTATCTCCTCAGATAAAATGGGAGAGGGTGATGACGAGCTCGGACATTTACTGATGATCAATTATATTAAGGCTCTAAAGGACCTTGACAAACTTCCCCGAAAGATAGTTTTTTATAATAATGGTGTCAAACTGGCTACCAAATCGTCTCCTGCTATTGAACATCTGAGAGATCTCGAGAAAATGGGAGTCGAATTAATGCTTTGCGCTACCTGCGTAAACTATTATTGTCTTGAAACTGTAATTGGAGTGGGTGCAGTAAGTAATATGTACACCATAACCGAAACCATGGCTGCTTCAGACAAAGTTATTAAACCCTGAGTATTAGAAGGATGAGCAAGAAAGTTGACCTTCTTCAAATGGTTGAATATGGTGGTTGTTCGGCAAAAATATCACCGAACCAACTTGAGGAGATCCTTAAATATCTTCCTTTGCCCAAAGATCCTAATATTCTGGTCGATATTGATACTCATGATGATGCAGGTGTGTACAAGGTCAATAATGACCTTGCTCTCGTTCTGACAACCGACTTTTTCCCTCCTGTTTGCAGCGATCCTTATGAATTCGGACAGATTGCAGCTGCCAATTCAATCAGTGATGTATATGCAATGGGAGGAGATCCGGTACTGGCCCTCAATATAATGATGTTTCCTGCAGCAAAGTTACCGATGGAGGCTTATGCAGACATACTGAAAGGCGGATTTGACAAAGCCACAGAAGCAGGAGTAAGGATTATCGGCGGACACACCATCGATGATTTTCCTCCTAAATACGGTCTCGCAGTAGTCGGGTATATTCATCCTGAAAAAGTAATAACAAATGCAGGTGCCAGACCAGGTGATTCACTGATCCTTACAAAGCCGATAGGTACGGGTATTATACTTGCCGGACATAGGTTAGGAATGGTATCTGACGATGATCTCACTGAGGCAAAAAGATTAATGAAACTACTTAATAAAACGGGGGCAGAGGTGATGAAAAAGTTCAATATCAGAGGAGCAACCGATATTACCGGCTTTGGTCTTGCAGGTCATGCACTTAAGATGGCAAAAGCCAGCCGCGTATCTATCAGAATTACTATGAAGGAAGTTCCTCTCATTGGAAATTCCTATAATCTGATTGATGATGGATGTATTCCAGGGGCTTCATTCCGAAATCTTGAATATGTTGAAAAGGATACTGATTTTGCATCAGATCTCGATTATAACCTGAAAATGATCGCTTTCGATGCCCAGACATCGGGGGGCCTTTTGTTCTCTGCACCAGATGAAAAAGTGAATGAGATTCTGGAAGATTTACATACGGCAGGGTTGCAGAATTCAAAAGTGATCGGAAATGTATCAGAGTATAAAGATAAATTTATTCACCTTTTTTAATCAAAAATCGTTTCGAATATTTCACATTTTTTAGCCTCGAAACACATTTTGATCTGTTCGGGAGTATTTCTTTCGAAAGAAAGTTCAGGAAGCATATCAGCTTCAAAAAACTGTGCATCAAGAGTTTCAGTATTTTCCTTAAAACAATTTTCCACAAGTTCACATTCAACGAATATCTTATAAATTGTAAATGGGAAATCAGGCTTATTGTGTTTGTTAGCAAGATGTATTGCAATGATTCGCTTTGGCGTAACAATGGCTCCTGCCTCCTCACTGCATTCCCTGATTGCTGATTCACTCACCGAAGAATTTACATCAGCCCACCCACCTGGTAATGCCCATGCACCGTCGGCTTTCTCCTTAATCATAAGGATCCTATTGTCCTTGAAAACAGAAGCCCTGATATCCACTTTTGGTGTCTGATAACCTGTTTCGGAAGCAAAAAGTTCCCTGATTTTTTTATGGTCAATCTCTGTGTACTCATGCAGTATTTCAACCACTATATTTCTTATTTTTTCATACCTGTCAAGATCATACCTGTCAGTACTGAAAGTTAATCCCGCCTGAGCTATTGACTGAAGTTCTGAGGTCCACTGGAGCCATTTATTATTCATAGTAATCTATAATTTATTTATTCAGACAGAAATATAGGAAATTATTTATTTAATGTAGTCGTTGTTTATAACTTATTATCATATAAGGCAATAGCATATTTGGTATTTGTAACAATTACTTAATCTGTTTGAAACAGGGCTGTAATAATGAAACATCACTTTTGTAACATAAAAAATCAAGTAAAACTTAACCTAACAGAAATGAAGAAACTTTTAGCAATTGGAATTTTTACAGTGATCTCAATTTATGGGTACTCACAAAAACAGGTGATCGATTCTCTGAAAGAGGTAATCGGAAATCATGAAGGTAAACTCAATGCTCTTGATGACAGGGTGTTAGTTAATGAGGGCGACCTCGCAAAGCTGAACAAAATAAAAGTATCGGGTTATATTCAGGCACAATGGGAATCTTATGGTGCAGATCTTGAAAAAACAAACGGATATAGCAATACATTTTATATTAGAAGAGCTCGGATAAAGTTTACTTATGAAGCTGCTGACGGTGTTAAATTTGTTTTACAGCCTGATTTTAGTACAGGTAACCTGGCTCTTAAGGATGCTTATACTGTTGTGAATTTACCAAAATTAAAAAACCTGACTTTATGGGTTGGTCAGATGAACAGACCAAATTATGATGTGGAATACTCATCAAGTTCAAGGGAACTACTTGAGCGTGCAAGAGTTACCACAACGATTTATCCCGGTGAAAGAGAGATTGGTGCAAAACTTGAATATAATGGAATCAAGATTCCAGTTCTTCTTCAGGTAATGATGATGAATGGCAACTTCACAGGTACCCAGGCAAAAGATGTTGATTCAAGGAAAGATGTAATGGCACGTTTTGTATATTCTGTCAAACTTCCAGCCGCAGGTGTTGGAATCGATTTTGGAGCAAATCACTATTTTGGTAGCAACCTTGCAAAAACCAACAAATATGTGAAGAACAGTGATGGAACTCTTGACAGTCTTAATAACGCCTGGCGTTATCTTGACAAGCATTGGACAGGGGGTGAAATCAGGATCTATGCTGATGTTCTTGGTGGTATGTCGATTAAAGGTGAATATGTTGCCGGCATTAATTCCGTTGCCAGTACAGTAGCATCAACAGCAACGATGGCACAGAAGAAAGCAAGTCCTAATTTATACAATAATTTCGCAGGATGCTATATTACCTTAGTTAAAAACATCGGAGCAAAGAATCAGGCTGTTGTAAGATATGATTATTATGACCCCAATACCAAATTAAGTGGCGATGCAGCTGGTAACGCCATTTATTACAAGACCTGGGCATTTGCATGGCAATATTATCTGAATGATAATATCAGACTCACTGCACAATACACCATGCCTAAGAATGAAACCAATGCTTCAAATCCGTCAGATATTAAAGATAATTTGTTTACTATACGAGTTCAGGCAAAATTCTAAGGAATTTGAAGACAAAAGATAATCCACCTTCGCTAAAGCTTCGGTGGACAAAGAAAGTAAAAAGACAAAAGTTTGAAGTCAATATTAATAAAACAATAAAATGAAACATATCAAAATTTTCTCAATAATGCTGATCCTGGCCGTTATGGCTTCAGCAACAGCATTTTCACAGTCAAAAATTACTGTAAAAGGTTCCGATACTATGGTTATCCTCGCTCAGAGATGGGCAGAACTTTACATGAAAAATAATCCTCAGACAACAATTCAGGTGACCGGCGGTGGTTCAGGTGTTGGTATAACAGCTCTTATCAACGGAACTACTGATATTTGCAACGCAAGCCGTCCGATGAAACAGACAGAAATTGAAAAGCTTAAGGCAAGATATAACACCTTAGGTGTAGAAATTCCCTGTGCAAAAGACGGAGTTACAATTTTCCTTAATGAGGCAAACAAGGTAACTGAGCTTACATTGAAACAGATCAGTGACATATACACTGCAAAGATCAGAAACTGGAAAGAACTTGGAGGAGTTGATGCTGAAATCAGACTTTATGGTCGCGAAAACAGTTCAGGAACATATACATATTTGCATGATGAGGTTGTAAAAGCCGATTATGCTTCAACCGTTCAGTCTCTACCCGGAACTGCTGCAGTTGTAAATGCTGTAAAGAAAGATGTAAATGGAATTGGTTATGGTGGTGCAGCGTATGCAGTTGGGGTAAAATATGCAAAGGTCAAGAAAGATGAAAGCAGCACTGGTTATGTACCATCAGCAGAAACCATTGCTAACAACCAATACCCTATAACCAGGTATCTTTACATGTACTTAAGGAACAGGCCAACCGGCGAAACAAAAAAATATATCGATTGGATCTTAGGCGTTGAAGGACAAAGAGTCGTTACAGAAATAGGGTATTTCCCGGTAAAATAGTCATTTTAGAAGGTGGAAGTTTTGGGTAAAAGTCAGACTTGTCAGAAAACACACTGACAAGTTTGCTATTTAATAAGATAAAAGATAATAGAGTATATGGTAAATTTCAACAAAAAGAAGTTTCGTTTTTCGGACTGGTTAGCAGAAAAAGTAATTAAAGCTGTAGCCTTTCTTTCGATTGCCGTGGTTATTCTGATCTTTATCTTCGTTTTTCGGGAAGCATTTCCGATATTCAAAATGGATAAAAAGGCAGCTACCTCAACCGAAACTCTGGTACAGGAAAGTTATGGAGGTGCAGGCACTGAAACTTCGACGATTAAAATTGCTGACAATCAGGTTGATAACTCCAATAAAAAACAAACAAACAGCGAGAAACCATCCTCTTCACTTCTTTCAAAAACATGGATGCCCGTATCTGATAATCCTCGTTATGGGTTGTGGCCATTATTTCTGGGAACCCTTAAAGTAACTCTTATTGCCTTGCTATTTGCTGCGCCGATTTCCATCCTTGCAGCAATTTACACAGCAATGTTTGCAAAGCCCAGAATAAGGGAAATAATTAAGCCGGTGATAGAACTGCTTGCCGGGTTTCCTTCAGTCGTAATTGGTTTTTTTGCTCTGATGGTCATGGCTACTGTATTGCAGAACATTTTCGGATATGCAAGCAGGCTAAATGCTTTTGTAGGAGGAATCGCGATGGGCCTTGCAGCAATTCCTATTATATATACTCTTACTGAGGATGCATTAACTGCCATACCAAATACTTTTATAGAAGCCAGTCTGGGCCTGGGAGCAAGCAGAAGACAGACAGCTTTTTATGTTATCTTACCTGCTGCAGTACCCGGAATATTTGCAGCAGTTGTACTGGGCTTAGGCAGAATTTTCGGAGAGACTATGATTGCTCTTATGGCTACAGGAAACGCTGCAATGATATCAATGAATCCGTTTGACTCAGTCAGGACTTTATCAGCTACAATCGGCGCTGAAATGGCAGAAGTTGTTTTCGGCGATACCCATTATAATGTATTGTTTCTGATAGGTTCATTGCTTTTCATCTTCACTTTTGCGCTCAATGCACTGGCAGAATTTTATTTTAAGAATTTGGTTGTAAGAAAGTATCAATCAAGAAAATAACTGAAGAAGAAAAAGATTAAGATGAGTTGAAACAGGTTGAAACAGGTTGAAATAGGTTGAAATAAGTTGAAAAGACTTGAAATGAACAGGAAGGTAAAAGATATAATAGTTGAAAGTATGACCGGAATCTGTGTGCTGGTGATCGTTTTCATTATTGTATCAATATTGGCTGTTACTATTATAGGTGGCTGGCCAAATCTGAACTGGGCTTTTTTATCGGAATTTCCTAAAGGACGGAATGACTAAAGGAGGCATTTTGCCGGCGATTGTCGGAACAGCGGTAATGACTATAATTATGGCTGTTGCAGCAGTACCTTTTGGAGTAATAACAGCAATATATCTTGCAGAATATGCCAATGAAAAATCTATATTTGCCAGGACAATACGGTTTGCTGTAAAAACACTTGCAGTTGTACCCTCTATAATTTTCGGGTTGTTCGGACTTAGGATTTTTTATCGGTTTTGTAGGCAAGAACATGGATAGCCTTCTGAGTGGAGGAGAGCTAAGATGGGGTCAGCCGAATATTCTTATGGGCAAGCCTTACAATGGCCCTTCTTACCTTACCTGTAGTTATCGTATCAGTTGAGGAGGCAATACGTACAATTCCAAGGGATATGCGTGAAGCCAGCCTGGCACTTGGCGCCACTAAATGGCAGACTATCAGAAAAGTAGTATTGCCTGGTTCTATCTCCGGAATACTTACCGGAACAATTCTGGCAGTAAGCCGTGGCGCCGGAGAAGTTGCCCCGATTCTTTTCACAGGGGCTGTCTACTTCAGTTCCCATCTGCCACACTCATTAAGTGATCAGTTTATGTCGCTCGGTTACCATATATATATAATGTCAACCCAGTCATCAAATGTGGATGCAACGCAGCCTATTCAGTTCGCAACAACACTTGTACTATTACTTCTCACATTTTCGCTGAATGCAATCGCAGTTATATTAAGATACAGAATAAGGAAAAGAGCAAAATAACTATTTTTTCATGAACGATATTAAAGTTAAAGGTCAAGGATTTATCACTCCGGTACGGAACAAATCTTGCATTAAAAAAGATATCAATGGATATCCCGGAAAAAATGGTAACAGCTTTTATCGGACCCTCAGGATGTGGTAAATCCACTTTTCTCAGAACTCTTAACCGCATGAATGATCTGATTGATAATGTTTCTATTGAAGGTGAAGTTTATATTGACAATACAAATATTTATGATAAAAACATTGATGTCGTTAACCTGAGAAAGAAAGTTGGTATGATTTTTCAGAAATCAAATCCTTTTGCAAAATCAGTTTATGATAACATTGCGTTTGGTCCAAGAATTAATGGGATAAGCCATAAAAACATTCTTGATGAAATAGTTGAACGATCATTAAAACAGGCAGCAATATGGGATGAAGTGAAAGACAGGATTATTCCACTCTGCATCTAAGCCTTTCCGGCGGGCAACAGCAACGTATATGCATTGCCAGATCGCTTGCCGTCAATCCGGAAATACTACTTATGGATGAACCTGCAAGCGCCCTTGACCCAATTTCGACTGCCAAGATTGAGGAATTGATTCATGAATTGAAAAGGGAATACACAATTATTATCGTTACGCATAACATGCAGCAGGCTGCACGTACAAGTGATTTGACAGCTCTGTTTTATCTGGGTGATCTTATTGAGATGAATAAGACTGAAATAATATTTTCCAATCCGGCTAAAAAGCAAACCGAAGACTATATCTCCGGACGATTCGGATAGAATTGTAATTAAGATTTATTTTGGAAGGGAGAAGAGGAATTCTATTCCTCCGCCTGTTTTATTTCTTACCTGTATTTCCCCTTTATGCAACAAAATAGCATTTTTAACGATTGCCAGACCCAGCCCTGTTCCTCCGCTTTTTCTTGATCTCCCTGAATCTACCCGATAGAAACGTTCAAATACCCTGGCCAAATGCTCTTCGGGAATTCCAACCCCATTATCTGAAAATGAAAAATGGCAGAACTTATCATCCTGATTATATAGCGTAATTGAGACAATTGTATTGTTACCAGAGTAGTTAACAGAGTTCTCAAGCAGGTTCTGGAAGACGGAAGTGACCAGAGAGCGATCGCATGTGATATAAATATTATCATCAACATTTACGTCTACTTTCATTCCCCTATTTTCAATAGCAGATTTGAAATTATCTTTTACCTCTGACAGAATTTCCCTGACATTTATTTTTTCTTTTATAAAAGAGCTGCCAGCCTCTTCTATCTTATTGATAACGACGATATCATTAATCAGCCCTGTAAGTCTGTCACTTTGGGCAAGAGCCTTTTCAAGAAAATATTTTTGTTTTTCAAATTCCATTTCAGGTTCATTGATAAGTGTTTCAATATAACCTTTGACTGATGAAATGGGAGTTTTTAGTTCATGAGCAATATTTGATGTCATCTCCTGTTTTATCAGGCGACCTTTCTCTGACACTGTAATGTCGCTCAATATAATCTCGAAACTATTATCATGAAATACAACGCATTGAACTCTGAAGAATTTGCTGTTCTTTCCGATCTGGTACTCCATTTTTGGCAGATCAGAAGACCTGATTTCAATTCCTGACTGGTTCTCAATAAACGCTATAGCAGGATGAAACTCTGGAATTTTGAAAAAATTGGCCGAAGATATTGTCAGTTCACCGGAAATCATATTCATGAACTGGATGAAATGGTTATTTGTGAGAATCTTTGTTTTATCCTGTGAGAAAAAAGCTATCCCCTCATTTAATGCATTCAGATGGCTGAAGAGTTTTTCCTTTTCATTGGAAAGGTCATTTTGAGTTTTGAGCATTTTATTATAGATCTCAATTATTTCTTCACCTATAATACCAAGCTCATTTTTTGGAAACTTTGAAGCAGAATCGAACTGTTCATTATTAGCTACCCGAACTGCAAAATCCTTAAGTCGGGCTATTGACTTACCGAACTTGTTAGTGACAGCCAGTAAAACAAACCATATTGCAACGAAAGAGAGAGTTATGACAATAAGAAAATACTTTTTTACAGTAAGAAGATTGATGGTTTTTTTATCGTAAACTACTGCTGCCCTTATATAATACCGGTTGTAATATTTTGCATAATAATAATAGTACTTACCCGTAGTACCGGATTTTCGGATAGATTTACCAAAGTCAGAATAGAGTGATTCACTTATCTCAGGCCTGGTTTTATGATTCTCCATGCTCTTCCAGTCATGTACAGAACTATCGTACCATACCTCTCCTGAGGGGCTGACTACAGTTACCCGCAGCTCTTCCTGAGGCAGCAGTCTGACTATTGAATCTGTTAGAATCCAATTCCTGTTCTCATAAATTGAATTTGATTTTATGTAATTATCAATAACCTTTGTAACATTATCAAGCTCATCATTAAGAGTTAAAATCCTGAATTCTTTTTCTCTTTTATATAGATAGCTTAAAATCAGTAGAGTAAATAATATAAATATTGATGAGTAATATATGAAAAGATTATTTCTAAACTTATTCCTTGTGATCATATGTGAAAAGTTAGTTCATCAGAATTCAAAGAAGTAACCATAACCTGTCTTATTTTTCAAACAGGAACCAAATTGCCCGAGTTTAGTTCTGAGTCTCGTAATATTTACATCAACAGTACGTTCTGTAACAATAACGTCTTGTCCCCATATTCTCATAAGAAGGTCCTCTCTGGAAAAGACCTTTCCCTGATTTTCCAGCAATACTCTGAGAATTTCATATTCCTTTTTTGTAAGCTCAACACGTTCATCATTTATTATCAGTCTTTTACGTACTATATCCAGATCGATCCCATTAAACTGAAGAATGGACTTATTATTGACCTTATCGGTATAAGATCTTTTCAGAACAGCTTTTACTCTTGCAATTAATTCATTAACAGAGAAAGGTTTGGAGATATAGTCATCAGCGCCAAGACTGAATCCTGTAAGAATATCATTCTCAGTATCCTTTGCACTAAGAAAGATTACGGGAATATCAAGTTTTAGCTCTTTTCTTAGTTTGTCGGCAAATTTAAACCCCGACATAGGACCCATCATAACATCGAGAAGTACCAGATCTAAGTTACCAAGCGGCCTCTTCAGGGCTTCTTCCGCAGAATGTGCAATTTCAGTCTGATAACCTTCATTACTGAGATTATACTGTAAGATTTCACAAAGATCATCTTCATCATCAACAATCAGAATACGTTTTCCGTTCAGGTCCATAGGTGTTTTTTATTTATTTACCTTCATTGTTACCAGTCTGAGCCGATTCCAGTCCGGAATGTCTTATATCTGTGCCTTGTATTGAATAGATTGAGGCTTCAGCAATGTTAGTGGCATGATCAGCAATTCTTTCAAGATTTGTAATAATATCTTTCAGATCAACATAGCTTAGTAACATTTCTTTTGTTTTATCACTGACCTTTGATTTAGAAATGCTGTTTATCAGTAGTTTATTGTTCATTTCGTCAACAACTACATCATTTTTTATGGTCCAGACTGCATATTCATTATCATTGTTTATAAATGAGAGCAGCGCTTTTTCAACCATTGAAGTTCCCGATAGAAGCATTACAGTAAGCACGTCAATCATGGCTTTGTATTCCTGAGAATCTATTATATTTTCAGTTGCATGAAGAATATTCATAACCCGATCACCAATTCTTTCGAGGTTTATTGTCATCCTGTCAATTGCAATAATTTTTCGTATATCCGATGCAACTGGCTGATAAAGGATGATTAAATTGATAAATTTTTCACTTACCAGAACTTCATATCTGTCAATTCTATCTTCATTTTCTCTTATTTTAGATGCTATTTGAATGTGTTCTTCATCATTTGTTTTTGCCATGTATTTTTCAAGAAGAGTCAGCTGGGTAAGGACAATATCTGACATCTCTTCGAATGTATTTATAATTTCGATTACTGCTTCTTCTCTTTTTGTTTTCATCAGTGGTATTAATTAATTGTTACATTAAATAATTTTGCCTTAGCTACAATATAATATTACGCAAAGTTAACTTCATTTAAT
>PMNJ01000012.1 GCA_003162595.1 Bacteroidales bacterium
TTCGGATTTTTAGCATCTCTGCAGTTTTTATGTCCATGCCAAAAGCAACCATTTACAAATATTATAGTATTATATTTTTTTAATACTAAATCTGGTTTCCCAGGCAATTTTTCATCATGTAATCTAAATCTATAACCTTTATTATGTAAGAATTTCCGAACAAAGAGCTCAGGAGTAGTATTTTTACTCCGTATATTTTTCATACAACTACTTCGCTGCTCCTTGGTTCTATTATCCATTTAGTCATTTCTTATATGTAAAGTTATGTTTTTTGTAAGCATCGGCAAAATTGCACTTTTTAGTAAAAACATCAGCTTGTAAGGCTTGCCAATGGATGCAACGTATGTTGACTGTTTCCATTTTCTTGTCTTTTTGAATTGAAATTACCGCTTTCGTTGGTTTTTTCATTTGTGCCTAACACATGCAAGTTTTGATAGTACGGATTGCAGGCAATGTCGCTATCCTTTTATAATGGTGTTTGATCGAACTAAAATTCCAAATTGTAACAACGGATTATGCGATGTGCATACAACTTACTTATTTTGTTTACCATTACTTCAATTACTTCTTCTCTAATGCGTACACAAACCTCTTCAATGCCTCCTGGTGCATTACTTCTCCCTAGCAGCGAACGATTGCCGGGCGGAAATACTAATAGGCTTTTTTTTTAAGCTTATTATGCTCGAAAAAAGTTTTCTACATCCTACAAAATAATTATAATTAAAATTAATCTGATTCACAATATTTTACAGAAGAAATCATATTAAAAGTCTTTTTAATTTTTACTCCTTCAATTATTTCACTATTGATTCTAAAATGAAACAGAGAAGGATGATAACCAAGGCGTTGAAAGATATCTGAAATAACATCACTCTTTTTTCGAAAATTTCCTATTAGTTGAAGACCCTGGATAACGTCTTCTTTCTGAAGTAAAACAGTATTGAAGAAATCATTTATTCATTGAGAATACTGTATAGTGAAAACTTCACTTATATTAGTAATTCGAACTAAAAAATTACCGACTGGTGTTAATGCAAAAGTGTCCGAATTTATAAGATTCAATATTTTTGCTCCTTGCAATGAATAAAGGATTCTTATAGAAATGGAATTATCAATATCGGTTAACTCTTTAGGGTAGCTCATTGCATTCCAATATTCTTTCAAACCCTCCTCTATAACTAAGAAATTTTCAGATTAGCTTCTATATTTTGTTTTTAATTCGTCAATATTTGATATTTGGTCAAGGCTTAAATAATGACATAAATCTCTTATTAATTAATCCCTTGATGCATAAATTGGAAATTCGTTGGTTGAATTAGAATTAATAATTTTTGTTTTTGCCATTTCCATAATATTAATGTTCGATTTTTTCCTCAACGAATTTCAATAACTTGTTTTCCAGGGCAGTTTTCTCTCTTAGATAATCTGCCTTATCAATTCTTTCTTTTTTTGAATCCTCATGCAGGTACATCAGCTTCGACCTTATTGACAGGGAGAAATAGTAATCAATAATAGTCTTATTATCCCGGAAACAGGTTAAGGACAGGTCAATTGCCCGCTGAGAATTGTTGGTGGCGAGAAGAGTTTTAATTTGCTGGAGAATATTCTTGTCAGGGTTGACTTTTGAGGAATTGATAAACTCTGATATAAATTTCTCTCGTGAAGATTTTTCCTCTTCAGGATCCGTTTCAAAGACACCGACCAGATAACGCTCCTTATTGATTTGCATGTATAAGATCCTGATACTGCCCGCAAATGCCTCCATGTATTCTTCAAAATCCTCTTCCGGAACAGACGGTCTTGATTTTTCCCTTTCGGCGTGGCCATGCATGTATCCCCAGTTGNNGGAGTTGTAGCCCGTTTTATAATGTTCGGGTTCTTCTCCGCCTTTATGGCACCAGACCTCGTCTTCAGGTTCATCAGGGTCTCCCTTGATTTTAAGACTAAGGCTTTCTTCCGAGTGCCAAACGGCTTCGGGTGATTCATATTCATTTGTTTTTCCTGTCAGGGCCTGATTGAATCCTTCAGAATATCCGACCCTGAAGTTATATCCCATTATGTATGAATTGGCCATTTTAGTTTTGTTTTAGGTAAGTTTTGCAATAAGCAACAGATAACCGGCTGTTGAAGCAAACAGAACTCGTTATTGAATATCCAGCTTTACAATTAATCCTGTAACTGCATAATAAATCAGTATGGCGATCACTTTTTTCCCTGTAGCCTCAAGAANNCTGGTAAGCATTTGCAGAGGCAGTTCCTTATGTATCTTTATCGGAGCGCCATATGTCAGCTTCAAAAATCCGTAAAGATTTTCAGCAGACCTGATTATCCTTTCCGGTTCAGGAAAAACATGCTGCATTAGCTGGTTTTTTAGTATCCTCTTTGCCAATTCAGTATTCTGTTCTGATCCTTCGCTGAAAATACAGAATATACAATGAAGGCATGTGCCTATCTGATCATCCGTCGGACTGTCGCCATCAGAGTTCTTTTTCGCTGAAACTGCAATTCTGTGTTCAAAATCCTTAATTATGCTGACTTTAGTATCTGCCGGAGTATCCTGAACTTTGCTCGGACTAATATACCTGGGATTGAAAACCGGGGAAGCTTCCGGCTTCACGAGGCTTGTATCGCTAAACATCGCATTTATTGCGATAAATTCAGGGTTCCTTGCTGAAGAATGAAATTTCGCATGGCAGCCTGTATTCCAGATATCAATCTTTTCGCTGCTGCATCCGGAAGGAATAACTTCCTTGCAGCCGATATTCTCCAGCCATTTCAGAGGCGCTTCACTAAAAGAAGTTGAAATAAGATAATCCCTTGCCCGGGTTACTCCGACATACATCAGTCTTTTGGATTCTTCCCTGGTTTTTAATTCAATGTTTTTAAACTCACTGGTTTCAGTAATAAGCGCAAAGACATCAGCTGTAACTTTCTTCTTTCTCCCTGTGAACCAAGGCAAGAGCAGTATATACCGCTCGGGGTATACATTATCTCCGTCAGGCAGCTTAGCAACAACATCATTAACTCCGAAAAAGGATTTTCGGATAAGATCATCCTGGTCAAGTTCATCCTTATCAAGGCTTTCGAGAATAACGGCGTGCCACTCGAGCCCCTTCGCCTTGTGATATGTTAGCACGTTGACTGCACCCTTCACTTTCTCTGCCTTTTCTTCCTGCGCCTCCAGGGAATTAAGGTAAACAATGAAGTTATTAAGTGATGCTCCAAGTCCAAGCTGCAGGCAGCGCTGATCATAATCTGCCGCATGCTTTATGACCGACTCAAGGTTGTGTATCCTGCTGCCGGCGTTTCCCCAGTGTGATACTATGGTCTTCAGATCGAGTCTGATAAACAGGCTTTCCGCAAGATCAGGCACAGGCAATGCCCTGATCTGCATTATAAATTCATCAATCCTTTTTATCAGGCTGTTTCCTTCTTCCCATTCTGGTATAATGATTTCATCCGGATTCTCACTTTTTGTTCTTTTCTCAAGGGCTTCATCCCTTAACGGAAGATAATCAATTCTTGATTTAATGATACGGCGGACCGAATAATTGGAGGAATCGCATAAATGAAGTATCTCAGCCTTTGCCAGACCGTTAATGCTGTTCTGCGCATAATTCAGAAGTGCCAGAAACAGCTTCACCTCAGGAGTCTCAAGAAAATTAGTGTTTTTGCTCAGACCAGCGGTTTTTAATCCTGCAGCCCGCAGAGAATCAGTGATCTCGTTTACCTCCGCATTGGTCCTGCACAGAATAGCAACATCTTCAGGACATAATGGTCTCAGTTTCTTTGATGACTTATCATACACAGAAATACCTCCCTGAAAAAATTTAACAACCTGCTGGGAAAGGTTTTCATAATGGTCGGTTTTAGGCGGTATGCCGGACTGATTATCCCTACAGAAATGCCAGTGCTTCAGTGCATACGGAATCGTATTTCCAAACTCCTGAGAATCATTTCTTTCAGATGTAAGTTTTACATTGCCTGGCTTGATATCTGTAAAAGCTCTGGTAAAAACATCATTTGACAACTGAACGAGATCCCTGCGCGAGCGAAAGGACCTGTTAAGGGGTTCACCTGATTTCAGATTATTTTTACTGTCGCCTGCGATAAAAATGTCAGTTATTGCTTTGATAAGCAGGGAGTCCGAGCCCCTGAATCCATATATTGCCTGTTTGGGGTCGCCAACCCAAATGCTTTTAGCGACAAGCTCCGAAAGCCTGTCAAATATTTTCACCTGAACAGGACTCGAGTCCTNNGTCGTTTATTGATTTGTATTCATTAAATGAATCTTTCCATCTCACCGCCAGATTAAAAACTTTGTCTATGTAGCTTTTTAGTATTTCACCATATTTTTTTGATCTGGCGGCTGAAGCGGCTTCCGATATAATTTCAGCAATTGCGGGAAGCATTTTTGTTTCCTTCGCAGCAGGGCTGACAGCAGCCAGCTCCGTAATAGCGGCGTATTTCAATTTGTCCTTAAGAACACTTTCAATTTTGGACTTCCTGCTTTTATCACCGCAGATGCTGATATATTCCTCAAGAACTTTTTTTGCAGCATCCGTATCAAACAGGGTATTGTTATTGAAGATGCTGTCAATAAGCGCTTTTGATTTGTCAATGCTAGTCTTCAGATCTTCAATATCGTACTGCTCCATTTTTTCAATGATCAATTTGAGATGATCCTCCCAAAAACCCGGATTATCGACAGGCTTATTATCCTCGGTTTTTGAGAACCCGAATTCATTAAATATCTCTTCAAAAAAATGAATTTCTTCATCGACTGCCAAGCTGGCCAGTGACTGATTGATATAGAACTGTTTGTCAGATTCTGACATAACATTTTCATTTGCTCCGCGTCCAAGTATATACCAGTATTTTTTTACAAATCCGTAGGCAACTGCGTGAACAGTGCCAATCGCGGCTGTTTCGAGCTGGGATGCTTCTTCGTACATTCCGGCGGTGAGCAAAGCTTCCCTGGCTTTTTCCCTGAATTCAGCCGCTGCCAGTTCGGTAAATGTTGTAAGAAACACTTCTCCTGGTTTGTATTTTTCTCCCTCGCCGCTAAGATATCCTGCTAGAAGGGTCACAAGCCTGTGTGTTTTCCCGGAACCAGCACCGGCATTTATAAATTCTATATTTTTCATTTCAATCCTCCTTTAAAAGTTGAGAAATCACTAAAGCGGTTTGCAGCTTTCAGGCTTTTATTGCTGTAATCAGACTCAAGGGGAAACAGATTCAACTGGTTGCTGTCAATAGTATACTGCAATTGCTCCAGTTCCATACCATCTGCCACCTCAATCTTTCCGTCCTGAAGCTGGGCCCATCTGTATGAAAAAGAATTAAATGCCTGTTCAGCAATATTCATATTGCTTTTGGGTGTGACTTCTCTGATATTCATCCCCTGAAAATGGTGAGATGTAATGAGTATGCCACGGCTTAAATCAAAATAAGCCGCTGCAGCAACAATGCTGCCCGGTTCAGAAAGCCTGAGAATTTCGCTGTATACCTCCAGCTGCAAAGCTCTGTTCTCAAGAATTAATCTGTCAAAATAGCTTTTACTGCCGGTCCATTTCATGTCAAAGATTATATAGTTGCCGGCTTTATCTTTCAGGAGCATATCAATTCTTGCCTCCATAGGATATATGTTTCTGACAACGCATTCTTTTACAGCTTCACACCCGATTATCGTAAGGCCATTGCTTTCAATAATGTCAAGCAGACTGGCAACGGACTGCTTCAGCTGGTAAGCGAAACGTGTCAGAAGGATCCTGTTTTCATCAAGAAGCAGAATAGCTCCTTTTTGCAAAACGGCTTTTCCGAACCTGTTCTGAAAGTCTTGTTTAATGGCCTGTTTCATATTCGGAAGTTCATTCCCAGAATCGTTCGCCAGCGTTTCGACAAAAAGATGGGCAACGTTTCCCATAGTACGTTTTTCATCGCTCATTTCAATTACACTTTGTCCTGTCAGGCAAGCCTGATAATTAAGAACATAGTCGAGAGGCGTCTGAATCAGAAGAGATATGGAAGAATAGCTTTCAGTCAGCCGGGGCTTGAATAAACCTTTTTGTTCCATATCAACCATAACAGGAATTTCAGGCAGGTCGCACCTGGGAATTTCAAAGCTTGCTCCTTCAGGCAGAGTATTTACCGATTCAATACAATTAAGGTTTTTAAACTGGGCAGCAAGCTGGATCATAACAGGGTGAGCATTGAGTTTTTCACCCTTGTCCTTTTCTGATACAATAATTGTAAATTCCGATCTGCATTTCAGAATTGCCAGCTTTTGTTCAAACAGCTGAGATTTAATCTGGTCCTCTTCGCTCCAGAGCAATAATCCGTAATTTAATAAGGCTTCTCTTTCAGCTCTGCCAAGAAACTTCAGAACAGAAGCTTCGGGTGTCCCGTTAAAACAATCCATCCAAATCACGCTTTCAGCAGTGTCTGCAAATGCCGCCGGCGATTCTATCACGAAACGGGATTTTTGCTGCGGACTGGCGCCGGAATAATTTGTGGGTTTATATATGGAAAGTATCCAGGATTTAAGTTTCCCGCTGCTGATCTTTTCTGCTGTCTGTCCGTTCAGGATAATAAGAAAGGCATTGCAGAAATTTACCAGTGACGATAACTGATTCAATACCAATTCTATATCCTTGCCGGCCGCGTTTCCGGACATAATGATAACCGATTGGCTGGCCCATGTTCTAAGTGACTTTACATATTCCTGCAAGTCAGGAATCTTAATTTCATTCTCACTGTCATAAGTCAAAGGAAGAAAGATCTTAATCCTATGTTTTCTTTCTGCTTCATTTTCATCACCATTCTTTATGTATTCGTTAAGCGCTTCTTTCCACTTATCGTTAACAATCCCCCCTTCGGATATGATTACATCAATAAGTTCTCTTCTGAGTGAATAGGGTAAGGGATGTCTGCTTATCTGGAGATAAGAAAGAAGGTTGTAAATGTTTAAGGGCTTGACGAACAATGAGCACCCAAGCTTGAAAATCTGAACGATCTCCGGATTGGCATTAGAAAGTGAAGATCCCGAAAGAGGATTCGCGAAAAGCATTTGAACATTATCAAAACTGCGGTTATCAGAATTAATAAAGACCGTTCCTTCAAAATTGTTTTTTGTAACAACCCATTCCAGTGCAGAAGTTCGCCAGTCAAAACGAAGAATCCTGAATGATTTTTTATCAAGGGGATCGAGCTGATCAATTGCACCCTCTTTTTTCATTAAAATCGCCCTCTGAATCTTCTCCAGATTTGTCCCCGGAGCTGCAATGCTTTTATCTGAGTCCATGTAGGAGCATTTCAGGCCCAATGAGGCAAGTCTTCTGAAATAAGCAATCATGTAAGGAGGCAGGTGTTCTTCAGGAAAGTGGATTATAAGTTCATCATCCTTGGTGAAAAAAAACGTTTCGCTCTCCATAAGTGATATCCAGCGATCACTTTCACCTTTAATGCCCAGGCTTTCTTTGAATGCAATATTTTCAACATCCGCTATGAAATCAAGTTTTTCTGATACTCCTTTAATTGCTGCCTTCCAGCCTGCCAGTATAAGCTCATCACGCCAGCGCATTAGTTCAGATGCAACACCATATTCGTCAATTTGAAACGATTTCTTAATGAAACAATCCTTTTGTGCCTCTGCAACTAACTTTACGGCATTATAATAATTTGCCTGGCGTTCAATACCCGACAAGCATTCGCATGAGAATCCACCCCGTAATTCAAGCTCGCTGAGCAAACCGGAGTTGCCTACAACAAGCTCATCAATAAGCAGATTCTTCCTGAGCTGGAAATCAATATAGTGATCTCCGTCAAAATAAGGGCTGTAATGTATTTTCATAAAGGTGCATATATAAAATCAGGATAAATCCATAAATTGTACTTATTATAAGTATCGTAAAATGTGAATCTCTTTATTCTTGATACCCAAATTCCGTAAGATCAACCTCCTCCAAAACAATATCCTTCTCAACAACATACCATACCGTTGCACCTTGAGGGCTATGAGCCAGCCATGAACCGTTATGCCTGATTACCTTCCAGTCGGGGTTATCATACTTTTCAAGGAAACCCTCAAAAAGAAAATCAAATAATGGTATATCCTTATTACCCTTTTTGAAATCATTATAAAAGTCCATCCATGCACCTTCAATAGTTTTGTTATTAATAACCGGATCTTCTATGTTGTCGCTAAACCAGGCTGCGATAAGTGACTTCGCTTTCAGATCAAAAAAACAAAAATCGATAATGATTTCTTTCGTTACAGGATTAAAAATCTTGCATTCAAGCCAGTCAATTTCAACAATTTCCATTTCAACAAAGTTACTAATATTATTAACCAACTATCTGTTACTTAACTCTGTTTATAAACAGGTTCTCAGGCATGTAAAGAAGATTCCTGACAGCTTTTTTCTTTTGCTTTCATAGTTATAGCGCCGAGATCA
>PMNJ01000352.1 GCA_003162595.1 Bacteroidales bacterium
ATCTGTTTAATTCATAAACTCAGTGAACCTTCATAAAATCCCTTGTTTGAATTTGTAATCAAATCGGAAAAAACGCCGAATGATGCTATTCTTCGGTTCTCTGTGAATACCCGCATTTTTATTATGTTATTAAATTTTACTATCTTTGCACCTTAAATCGAAATGGTATATCCAGGCAGGTAAATGGAAAGCAGGAAGGTATTATTCATTTCACAAGAGATCACTCCGTACTTAGGTGAGACAAAGTTGTCGAAGATCGGAAGATTTCTCCCCCAGGGCATTCAGGAAAGAGGCAAAGAGATCCGGACTTTCATGCCGAGGTATGGTTGTATCAATGAAAGAAGGAATCAGCTTCATGAAGTAATCAGGCTTTCGGGGATGAATCTTATTATCGACGATACTGACCATCCGCTCATAATCAAAGTTGCCTCGATTCAATCGGCCAGGATGCAGGTCTATTTTATTGATAATGACGATTATTTCCAGAGAAAACATATAATCAGTGATGCTTCAGGACGTGAATTTGAAGACAATGATGAAAGGGCACTTTTTTTTGCAAGAGGAGTGATCGAAACTGTTAAGAAACTCAGGTGGGCACCTGATATTGTACATTGTCATGGATGGATGTCAGCCCTGGTACCGGTTTATCTGAGAAGTATATACAATGATGATCCGCTTTTTCATAATTACAAAATAATCTATTCTATCTACAATAATGATTTTAAAACTCCGTTTAGATCAACATTCGCGGATAAACTGAGGTACGATGGAATAGATGGGGAGAATCTTAAAATGGTTAAGAAACCCGATTTTGTTAACGTGTCGAAATTGGCTATCAAATATTCTGACGGAATCATTATCGGAAGTGAGGATGTAAACGAAGAATTAAAAAAATACCTGATAACAGTTAACAAACCGGTTCTTGAATTTAAGGATGAGTCCGAATATATTGATGCCTATAATGATTTTTATGACAAGATATTATAATACTTCCAAACCCATTCACAGAATTGTTTCTGTCTCCCAAAATTTCTTTAGATTATTACTCGCTACTTTCTTTGTAACAATAGCTGTCTTTAACAGTTCATGCAAGAAGGAGGTCCTGAAAATCGGTGGAGATATTCTTCCCGGAAGTGATTTTGTCTCAATTAAATCAATAGATACATTAAGCATTTTCTCTTATACACTGTATGATGATTCGGTCAGAAGTGACCTTTCTACAGTTTCTTACATGGGGCATGATTATGATCCTTATTTTGGGAGCACAACAGCAGGATTTGTTTCTCAAATAAGACTCAGTTCTAAATGGGATCCTCAGCCTTTTACTGTTGATTCGATGAAATTGTATCTGCATATTTTGACTGTAAAAAATGGTGGAACAGGAGGCGTAAATTCTTTAAGTATCTCGGAGATTTCCAACCAGCTTTATGTTGATACAGCGTATTATCCAAACACCCCCATAATTCCTGGAGGTTTTAATATGACCGATATTGTATTACCTTCAATGAGAACTGACACTATAAACGATATAGTCCTGTCTTTACCAGGCAATGGCATATCGTTTGGAAATTATCTTACACGCGACACAACAAAATTATTCTACAATAATAATCTATCTGATTTCAGATCTTTTTTCAAAGGATTGCATTTCCAGTTGAATTCAACAAGTTCTGACCCCTACCTCATTTCTTTAAGTCTTCTGTATGACCAGACAAACTCAGTCTATCATAATTATTTTGTCTTATTCACACATGATTCCACCGGGACTGCCAATGAATATTCTTTCATCCTTGATGCAAAAAACGTGAATGCATGTTTTAATACGTTTTCACATGATTTTAGTACAGCAACCCTTGGAGATAAAATGGTTCACAGAAATACAACTTACAAAGATACCCTCTCTTACCTGCAATCTCTCGACGGAGTATATACACGGATAAGTTTACCTGGTCTTAAAAAGATAAAAGAGGATGCTTCATTTAGCAAGATTGCAATTAACAGAGCAAGACTTGTTGTTCCGGTTCATTTCAAGCCTACAAGTGATAATCCGTATATAACACGTAATGTACCATCTCAGTTATTCCTCAGATACAGAGTAAAAAACGGAACCAGATATACCGTTCCCGACTTTTCACTCGCATCGTCTGTGGATCTCGCTCATAGCTTCTTTGACGGGCAGCTCGATTCAGTAGCCCAGGTTTATAATTTTAACATACCTGCTTTTGTCCAGTCATATCTCGAAGATGCAACAAATAATGTAGAACCGGAACTGGATATTTATCAGGTTTCGGGAACGAAGAGTGTTATCCTGGAAGCTAATAAAAGCAAGACTCCTGTTAAATTTGAATTTACCTATACCAAGTTCTAGATTTAGTGAACCAAAATAGTTACCTTCGTGCTTACAATCTAAAACTTTTACTCTATGTGTGGGATTATAGGTTATATTGGATCAAAACATGCCCGCGAAATAATAATTAATGGTCTGAAAAGGCTGGAATATCGCGGATATGATTCCGCCGGAATGGCTCTTGTAAACGGGGAAGCCAAAATATTTAAATGTGCCGGCAGGGTAAAAGACCTTGAGGATCTTGTTAATAAATCCAGCTTTGATGGTACAACAGGAATGGGTCATACCAGGTGGGCCACGCATGGCGAACCCAATGAATTGAATGCCCATCCCCAGGTCTCGTATAAAGGAAATTTCATAGTTGTTCATAACGGTATAATTGAGAATTATGCACGTATCAAGAAACACCTCGAGAGCAGGGGTGTAAAATTTACAAGTCAGACTGACACAGAAGTTCTTGCCAATCTCATTGAGCACATGTACCTCGAAGGTGATCTCACTGCTGAACAGGCAATTACACTGGCCCTTAACAGGGTTGAAGGGACCTACGGACTGGTGATAATCTGCACTAAGGAGCTTGACAGGCTGTTTGCTGCAAAGAAAGGTAGTCCGCTTGTTATAGGAGTGGGAGACGGTGAAAACTTTATTGCTTCTGATGCAACCCCAATTGTTGAATATACACAGAGGGTAATCTATATGAATGATGAAGATATCGCTATCGTAAAGAAAGATGAACTTGTCCTTAAAACCATACGAATAGAAAAGATACAACCGGAAGTCAAGGAGCTGGATCTTAAGATAGGTGAGATTGACAAAGAAGGTTTTGCACATTTTATGCTGAAGGAAATTTTTGAACAGCCACGGGCAATTCATGATACCTTCAGAGGCAGGATACTGCCTGATTATTCAGGTGTGATGCTTGGTGGTTTGCATAATGTTATTGAGTCGATGACCCAGTCGGAAAGAATTATAATAATTGCCTGCGGCACCTCATGGCATGCCGGATTGGTTGGAGAATATATTTTTGAGGAGTACACCCGTATTCCGGTTGAGGTAGAATATGCCTCAGAATTTCGTTACCGGAATCCGATAATAAAAAAAGGAGATTTTGTAATTGCAATCAGCCAGAGTGGCGAAACCGCCGATACCCTTGCTGCTGTAAAACTTGCAAGGGAAAAAGGAGCAAAAGTAATAGGAATATGTAATGTTGTAGGTAGCAGTATTCCGCGGGAAACTGATGCAGGTGTTTATACACATGCAGGTCCCGAAATCGGCGTCGCATCAACAAAAGCATTTACTACCCAGGTTTTGGTTCTGGCAATGATGGCATTTGAAATCGGGCATAAGAAAGGAATTATCTCCGATTCCGCCTATAAAGAATTGATTACAGAACTGGTATCAATTCCGGGTAAAATTGAGAATGCGCTTAAGATAAACGACCAGGCTCTTGAACTTGCTAAGGTTTTTCAAAATACACATAATGCTCTTTACCTTGGAAGAGGATATCTCTTCCCTGTTGCACTTGAAGGCGCTCTTAAACTGAAGGAAATTTCTTATATCCATGCTGAAGGTTACCCGGCAGCAGAAATGAAACATGGTCCGATTGCCCTTATAGATGAAAATATGCCTGTTGTTGTTGTTGCAACTAAAGATGACACTTATGAAAAAATTGTTAGCAACATACAGGAGATTAAAGCCAGAAAAGGGAATGTAATTGCAATTGTCACTGAAGGTGATGAAATAATCAGTAAAATGGCTGACTATGTTCTGGAAGTTCCTGAAACTCTTCCTATCTTTTCCGGCTTGCTTGCGGTAATACCCCTTCAATTACTTTCATATCATATTGCGGTGCTGAGAGGGTGTAACGTTGATCAGCCAAGGAACCTTGCCAAGTCGGTAACTGT
>PMNJ01000361.1:0-5920 GCA_003162595.1 Bacteroidales bacterium
AAAGATATTCTTGCTAAAGAACCTGGGAAATGGCAACGTACTGTAAGTGAACTTAAGGGAATATCGGAAGAGACCACAACCGGAGTACATAGATTATACCAAATGATGGAAAATGGAGAACTGCTTGTCCCGGCAATTAATGTTAATGATTCTGTTACAAAATCAAAATTCGATAATCTGTATGGATGTCGTGAGTCACTTGCCGACGGAATAAAAAGAGCAACTGATGTTATGCTGGCGGGGAAGGTTATTGTTGTTTGCGGTTATGGCGATGTTGGAAAGGGGTGTGCCAGATCTATGAAATCTTACGGAGCCAGGGTTATAGTTACAGAAATTGACCCGATTTGTGCTCTGCAGGCTTCAATGGAAGGTTTTGAAGTTAAAACGGTTGATGATACATTAAGTGAGGGAAACATATTTGTAACTGCTACCGGTAACAGGGATATAATAACCCTTGATCATATGTTGAAAATGAAAGATCAGGCAATCGTTTGTAATATAGGTCATTTCGATAATGAGATACAGGTAGACAATCTGAATGAATTTAAAGGAATCGTAAAAATTAATATTAAGCCACAGGTCGATAAGTATGTTTTTCCCGACGGGCATGCAATATTTATTCTTGCTGAAGGAAGACTTGTTAATCTGGGCTGTGCCACAGGTCATCCTTCCTTTGTTATGAGTAACTCTTTCAGTAATCAGACACTTGCGCAGATTGATCTCTGGAAGAACAAATATGAAATAGGGGTTTACCGACTTCCTAAATATCTTGATGAGGAGGTTGCACGTTTGCACCTCGATCAGCTTGGAGTGAAGCTCACAAAACTTACAAAGGAACAGTCAGACTATATCGGAGTTCCTCCGGCAGGGCCTTACAAACCGGATCATTACAGATATTAGGACAAAATCCTACAGCCTCAGTTCCAAACTGTAACGTAATTTCCCTGTTGTCTTGTTTTGTAGTTCTTCAAAGGATATCTGCCTACACCTGAAGCAGGTGTGCCTCCCACAGTAAGTCCATATTTAGTTCCGCATTTTGGGCAGATAGCTATCATGGAATTTGTCGGGTCAATGTTTACCTTTATACTAACGCTATTTACAACATAATCGTGGGGACATGTGCGATCGTAGGCATAGAACTCCTCGTCTCCACTGCATATAATAATACCATTGCCATCATATCCTGCAGCCCCCAGCCCCCAGTTATTTGTGCTGGAACCAACTACAATTGAACCGCCAAATCCAATGAGACTTACAAACTCAGGGTCATTCAGGTCAAGGGTAAAATTCACATAAGTATTGGGTATAACGTCATTCTTTTTATTACATGAACCTAAAGTGATGGCAAGTGCCACTGTAATGAAAAAAAGTCTTATTTTTGAAACTGAAGCCATCAGAAAATATTTAATATTGCAAAATTACAATTACCACAGTAAATTTAACGGAATTGAGATTTATTTATTGTAATATCTGAGAATGAATAATATATCGATGCGAAAGCTTTTTCTTCTCATTTTTATTTTATTATTTGCTATAGGATCGTGTAACGCTCAGATATTTCACAGGAGTCCCGAGAGACAATTATTCGGTAAAACACCTGGAATTAAAAAAGAACCAAAAGTTAAAGAATCCAGGACTGTGCTAAGAGCTAAAAAAAAGCAGGAGGCAAATGATCGAAAGCTTAAAAGAGACTATGACAAATCCATAAGACGATCTCAAAAAAGGACCATAGATATCCAAACGCCTGAGGTACAGAAGCGTATGAAACAAAACAAAAAAGATTACACCGCGCGGGATAAAGAAAAAAGGAAAAACGTAAAGTCAAATACCAAGAAGGCGGGGAAAAAGTATAAGGAATGATCAACCCTGAAGATAAATACTTGTAAAACACCAGTTCACAAGACTAATATTTGTAAATAATTAAAAAAAATTATATATTTGTTGTTGAAGAGTTCCGGCGACCCCGGAATTCTTCTTATTTTTTTAATATAAGAGGGGAAAATGTCAGAGGTTATATATGTGACTGTAGAAGGTCTTCAAAAACTGAAAGAGGAGCTCGACCAATTAAGAAATATTGAGAGACCTTCAATATCCAGGCAGATCGCTGATGCAAGGGATAAGGGAGACCTTTCTGAAAATGCCGAATATGCTGCTGCCAAAGAGGCACAGGGTATGCTTGAGTTAAGAATATCGAAGCTTGAGGATATTGTGGCTCGCTCAAGAATTCTTGACGAATCAAAAATTGATATCTCAACTGTGAGATTACTTAATAGGGTAAAGATCAGGAATAAAACAAATAATTCGGTTATGGAATATCTGATTGTTCCTGAAAGTGAAGCAAATTTTAAACTGGGTAAGATTGCTATTAGTTCTCCTATTGCCCAGGGTCTTATCGGTAAAAAGGTTGGTGATATAGTTCAGATAAAAGTACCTTCAGGGACCATTCCTTTTGAAATCATGTCCATTTCGATTTAATTATTAAGTTCATAGCCGTTATGGCCACAATATTCACTAAAATCATAAAAGGGGAAATTCCCAGTTATAAGATCGCCGAGAATGACAATTATTTTGCATTTCTCGATATCAACCCTTTGAGAGCGGGACACACTCTGATTGTTCCCAAAAGGGAGACAGATTATATTTTTGATCTGGAAGATGTCTATTTGGCTGGAATGATCGTTTTTTCAAAGAAAATTGCGGTGGCAATTAAAAGCGCGATTCCCTGTAAACGTATCGGAGTTGCAATACTGGGTCTGGAGGTACCTCATGCCCATATACACCTGGTCCCGATGGATACAATGGAGGATGTTAACTTCAGAAATCCCAAGCTAAAGTTTTCACCTGAAGAATTTAAAGAGATTGCTGCTAAAATAAGTAGTAAAGTCATTCTTTAATGAAAAGATTGAACTCGCTGCATGAATTGGCTGTATGATTTATGGGACGATTTTATAAGTCTTTTATTCCCGCGTCTGTGCTATGCCTGTGGTAGCCAACTCATGAGGAATGAAAGTCTTATATGTACAGCATGTTTTGTACTCATTCCCCGTACTAATTATCATCTTGCAGAGGATAATCCTGTTGCACAACTCTTCTGGGGAAGATGTCTTATTGAAAAAGCGGCAGCATTTTCATATTATAACAAAGGCAGTCGTATCAGAAAGCTGATTCATAATATGAAGTACAAGGGAATCAGAGAGATAGGCTATGAGTTAGGTAGAATATATGGTTTGTCTCTTAAAGCATCAGGTTTTGCAAATGATATCGATATGATAATTCCGGTTCCGCTTCATCCCATGAAAAAAAGAGTTCGGGGCTTCAATCAGAGTGAGACTATTTCGATGGGAATTGCAGATGTGACTCATTTGCCGGTTGATATAAAATCACTTGCCAGAATACTGGTTTCAGCTACCCAGACAAAACGGTCGCGATACGAAAGATGGACGAATGTTGAGGGAATTTTCAAGGTTATTGATTCTGAGACAATAATTGGGAAACATGTTTTAATCGTTGATGATGTGATTACTACAGGATCAACTATTGAATCTTGTACAAATGAGCTTCTCAAGGTTGAAGGGGTAAAAGTAAGTGTAGTGGCACTTGCATTTGCAGTAGTATAACCGGTTTAATCTCCCTTCTTTTTTACTCTTTTTGGATTTTTATTCATGAAATCTTTCCAGCTGTTATAGGCTTTTTCCTGTGTTGGATTATTTGTCTGGTAAAAATGGCAAAGAGCTGCAGCAAGGCCATCGGTTGCATCCAGTTTTATTTCTGTCAGATTGAATTTCAGGATATTCATCAGCATGGCAGCTACCTGTTCCTTAGATGCTGCTCCCTGCCCCGTAATTGACATTTTGATTTTCCGGGGTGCATATTCGAATATTGGCAATGAACGGGTAAGTGCTGCAGCTATTGCGGCGCCCTGTGCCCTGCCAAGCTTTAGCATCGACTGAACATTTTTGCCGTAGAAAGGAGCCTCTATCGCCAGCTCATCGGGATGATATTCATCAATAATCCCTACAGTTCTCTCAAAAATGCATTTCAGCTTGAGGTAGTGATCGTCATACTTTGATAGATCAATCGATCCAATGGTTATAAGTTCAGGTGTTGTACCGGATGTTTTTATGACTCCGTAGCCCGTAATACTGGTACCTGGATCTATGCCTAAAATTATCCTCTCCTTTGGCTTGGCTTTCAATCTCAAAAACTTATTTTTTAATTATATAAGCATTATTAATCTTACCAGACTTTTCAGAAAAGATAACTGAAGGTTGCTTGCCATAAACAGATAATCCTTTCGATGAAACGCTTCCATTCTCCAGATAATAAATAGCTTCTTTAAGACAGGCCTCGTTTCTGTCACTCCAGTCGTGGGTAATATCGTCAGGGACGTATTTATCGGGTGCGAAGCCTTGATAAAAGCCACCCTGACCTGCAGAATTAACCAATGAGAAAGTTATTGGAAAAAACATATAACTGGTTTGATAAGCAAATCCAGCCATTCCGACAGGTTTCCCGTTTGTTGTATCCCCGATAGTTCTGATATCCTCCAGATAAGGCTTTAATCCGTTTATAAAATCTTCACTGGCAGATGCAGTTCCTCTGGTGGTTATAACAATTACTTTTGAGAGACTCAGAGGAGAATATACTGAATTAAAGTTATATGTTCCATTTGAGTTTGTGTTTTTGTCATTAAAGGTTAACGTAAGAAATGGTTTATTAAGTTGCGCTTCACCTGCAACATAACTTGCCATATTTGTGAGCACATTCAGATCCCCTCCTCCGTTATATCTTAAATCCACAATAAGATCTTTAATATTGCTCTGGCTAAAGTATGTAAAAGCAGTCTGCAATTCCTGGTTTGATGGCGGAATGAACTGGTCAAAAACAAGATGCCCGGTTATCCCCGATTTCAGATGTAAAGTATCAGCAGTAATTACAGTATTCAGTGTAAATGATGCCTTTGCAGAAGTAATTGTGGAATCTTTTCCAAGGGGTGTCTGAAAAAGAAAAGTATTCGTTAGCCCAGCTGTGGAGGGACCAATAGCCTTACTATAGGCAGCACTATCATTGTTAATGAAAATAGTCGCCAAATCAGTACCATTGATCTTTTTTACAATCCATCCCCTTCGGACTCCTAGATTGTATAATGGAGAAAGGGTATAAATCTGGGCAATTCTTACCTGATTTGATGGATCAAGCCCCATGCTGATCCCATGACCGACAAAAGCTCCCTGAGACTGAGCCACGTACTCGTCATATGTTTGCACAAAACTCCATCTGTCAAGAGTCTTATATATCATTGCATCTAAAAGATCAGCGGGATTCTTGTAATTTGTCTTAACAACCACAGGCATAAGATTATACCAAAAATAATCTTCATTCATTACATTATACAGATCATCCCTTGCCTGTGCGTCAATTACCGCACTTTTGCTTTCAGGAGCAACATCTTTTTTACATGAACTGAATCCAAGTATTAAGATAGAAAGAAGAATAAAGAGCTTTTTCATATTTCTTATGATATAATATTTGTATATAACAATTAAACCATGATTTTTGATCGCCTGTTTTGAAATAAGATCCCTGAAATAATAAGAACTAAACCTAAAGGTGTAGTATAATAAACGGATTCGTGAAGAAAAAAGTGTATAAAAAACAGTGAAAAAAATGGGGCCAGGTAAACCATATTACTTACGATCGCTGTGGTAGAAGACATCTGAAGCGCTTTCAGCCAGAAAAAAAAGGTTATTCCCATCTCAAATATACCGACATAGATTGATGCAGCCAGCCCCCTGAATCCTGTTTCAAAATGCCATCTTCCGAGTATAATCATTGTACCTATAAGATATGTCGAGCCAAAAACAAAATTAAGAAGAAGCTTAACTCCCTCATCCCTCTTATCTTTCACATTAAGGATAAA
>PMNJ01000361.1:6001-6132 GCA_003162595.1 Bacteroidales bacterium
ATTGCTGATTGTAAAAGTTCTTTCCTGGTAGTTATCCTGATAAGATCAATTTTTTTCCCTGCTGCGACAACAATAAACAATACAATCGTTGAAGTTATTGACGCAATCGTAAGCATGGGAAGAATGTCAAG
>PMNJ01000265.1 GCA_003162595.1 Bacteroidales bacterium
TGGAACAATCCGACTTTAAGAACGCAAAGTTTGATCTTATTTTTAACCAGATGGTTCTCCACCATATTACTGATATTAAGGATATTATTACAAAATTTTATAATCTCCTCAATCCGGGAGGTTATCTTGCAATTGCTGATCTGTATTCTGAGGATGGTTCATTTCATGGTGAGGGATTTACTGGTCATAATGGCTTTGATATAGAAAAATTATCAGCCAGCATTAAAAAACAAGGATTTACAGATATTAGTCAACTGAAATGCTATACTATTAATAAGAAAATCTCTGAGACAGTTACACAACCATTTGATATTTTCCTTATAATTGCAAAACGGCCTTAATATCATTATTCCAGACTCAGTGAGCATTCAGAAGGTAAATTAAGCTATTCCTAAATATGTTGGTTTTTATTAGGATTATGAACGCTGGTTCATTATCTTTACAAAAATTGACAATCATGAAAGCCTCTATTCTCATTAAATTATTTTTTGTCCTTCCGTTATTGCTTTTTGCTGATTATATATTAATGGCAATATTAGGATGTACTACCTGCCTTTTTGGTTTTGGGGAAGAATTTTACTGCGGCTCTTTTTGTCTGGCCGGGAAAATAATTTTAGCTTCGTCTGCAATATTCTTTGGTTACCTCTTATACCCCGATTTCAAAGCTATTTTCAAACAAAAGAAAAATGGCACGACCGCATAAAAGCAGGAAGATATCTAATCCCCCAAAAATGAAGGGATTCAAGCCATATGGGATACCAATGTGCAAAATTGAACCTGTTATTTTGAAATTAGAGGAGTACGAAAGCATAAGATTAGTGAACTACGACAAACTTCCACAGGATCAGGCCGCTATACAAATGAATGTTTCCCGTCCAACCTTTACGCGTATTTATAATAGCGCACTGGAACTAATTGCAAAAGCATTTGTTGAAGGCAAAGCCATTGAAATAGAAGGTGGAAATTATGAATTGGAAAAAGAATGGTACCGGTGCAGAAAATGTTTCAAGCTGATAGAGGGGTTGGAAAATCACACCAAATGTAAAAACTGCACGCTTTATGGAGAAAATGAACTGATAAAATTAAATTAAATAATTAAAAAATGGAAATAACATTCGAAGGTGGAAAAGTAATTACTGCCCACTTGAATGGTCAGATAATAAGAACAGACCAGCCTTTGGAAAACGGAGACGGCAATTCAGCTCCTGCACCGTTTGATTTATTTCTCGCATCAATCGGAACATGTGCGGGGATTTATGTAAAATCATTTTGCGACAGACGTCAGATATCAACTGAGGGGATGAAAATCATTCAAACGATGGAATTTGATAATGAGGAAAAAACACCCTCTCTGTTCAAACTTAATATCCAGTTACCATCAGGATTCCCTGAAAAATATAAGGAAGCAGTTATAAATGCGGCAGAATTATGCATGGTGAAGAAAACAATTAATAATCAACCTGAATTTCAAGTAATTACAACTCAAAAATAACTAAAAAACTATAAAAATGAAAATTGCAGTACCAGTAACTTCGGATAATCAGATCGACAGCCATTTTGGCCATTGTGAATCATATGGTGTATTTACTATATCCGATAAAAATGAAATAGTGGAAATGAAGAGTGTGGGGTCACCGGAAGGATGCGGATGTAAGTCAGATATTGCATCTGTACTTGCCTCAGATGGCGTTACAGTAATGCTTGCAGGCGGCATTGGCGGCGGAGCTATTAATGTACTTAATAATAGCGGGATAGAAGTTATCCGTGGTTGTGAGGGAAATGCCGCAGAAGTAGTAAAACTCTACCTTTCGGGGTTAGTTGAGGATAGCGGCAGCAGTTGCCAACAGCATGAGGCACATCAGCACGGTGGTGGCGCCCATACATGCAATCATAATTAGGATATTCAAGATTCAGTTGCAGGACTGATCAGTTATCTTTTGTTGTCAGTCCTGCAATTCCTTTAATTAGAATCCTGCTTATTTTCTGGATGCAAAAAAATTAGAGTATTTTTATGCATTGAGTTATTAGATGTTCATACATCGACTCAGGCGAACTATGCAAATAATCCCAGGTAAACCTCTTAGTCAAATTTGGCTTAAAGCTTCTGTAGTAGGCAGTATTTGGGCATCAGTTGAAATAATTCTCGGTAGCTTTCTTCATAACCTGAAGATTCCGCTTTCAGGAATGATACTTTCATTTATAAGTGTATGGCTTTTAATTTCTTTTCTTCAGGTGTGGAAAGAAAATGGTATTATCCTTAGAGCAGGTATAATCTGCGCCCTTATGAAATCCATTTCTCCAAGTGCCCTTATCCTTGGGCCAATGATCGGAATTTTCACGGAAGCAATACTTATTGAATTATTTATTTTTGTCTTCGGGAAAAACCTTGTTGGTTATCTGGTTGGAGGAGCATTTGCTGTCCTCGCCACTTTACTTCATAAACTTGTCAGCCTATTGATACATTATGGTTTTGACTTCATAAAAATCTTATCCGATCTTTATTTATTTGCAGTTAAACAGATTGATTTAGAACATTTAAGCCCGACATTTCTGATAATATTCATAATATTCATATACATCATTATAGGAATGGCAGGAGCAATCGCCGGATATGCAACCGGACTAAAATATCTTAAAAACAGAAGCTTTTCTGAACGTCAGCATGAAGTTGTGCTTAATGCAAAAAATCAGTTATCCGACAACACTATCAATCAAAGCTATTCCCTGATATTTTTGTTAATCAACCTTTTTTCAATTGGTGCAATCCTGTTTTTAATGAACACTCCACATTTCATTGCTGCCATAGTATCCTCAATTACCTACATTGGATTTTGCATTTTGAAATATAAAAATTCATTAAGGAGATTGAAGAAAATTTCATTTTGGATAAGCTTCATGATTATAACTTTTGCTGCAGCATTTCTCTGGAATGGATTCTCGCATGGCGCATTCTTCAGTATGGATGGACTTATAATCGGACTAAAGATGAATGCACGTGCAATAATAATTATTATCGGATTTGTCTCACTAAGTGTTGAGCTTAAAAACCCGGTAATAAAATCTCTATTGTACAACAGAGGTTTTGCAAGCCTTTATCAATCGTTAAATCTCGCGTTCTCTGCCTTACCATTTTTTCTTTCCAATCTCTCCAAATCAGAAAATAAGAAGAAAGGCATATCTGGAATATCCTTTCATGGATTATTAGGTCAGGCGGAAACTTTGTTAAGTATATTCGAAAAAGAGCATCTGCTACGACCCCAGGTAGTAATTATAACCGGAGAAATTCACCAGGGGAAAACAACTTTTGCCCAAAAGATCGTAGCTGATCTTCATGAACAGAAAATAAGGATTGCAGGGTTCTTTTCTGTCGGAATAAATGAGAATGGCATACGAACCGGATTTAATCTTGTTGATATAGTATCTTCAAGACAGATCGAACTGTGTTCAGATAAAAAAAATGAGAAGCGACTTAAATTCGGGAGGTACTATTTTAATTCAGATGCTATATCATTGGGGAATGAGATTCTTAACTCAAACAATCTTTCTGATAAACAACTGATTGTTATTGATGAAGTCGGGCATCTTGAATTAAACGGTCAGGGTTGGAGCAATGCAATTGAGAATATTATCAGGAGCAACACAGTGCCACAACTTTGGATAGTCAGGAAAAGCCTGGTACAGAAATGTAGCAGGAGATGGAATATAGGTAATGCTTATATATTCGATATAACTGAAAGCAATATCCAGGAGGTGGAAAATAAGCTTATTGAAATAATTTCTAATTTAATTCCTTTGCAATAGCCATGGCTGCAATTGTCCCGTCGGCTACAGCAGTAGTTATCTGTCTGTATTTTTTACTGGTAACGTCCCCGATAGCGTAGATATCCGATATACTTGTCTGCATATTTTCATCAGATATAATATAACCCCACTGATCCAGCTTTAAATTATCATTGAATAGTTCAATATTGGGTTTCATCCCAATAAATATAAAAACACCGTCACTGACCAGTTTAGTTTTTTCACCCGTAATCAGGTTTTCAATTTCAGTAACCATCTTATCACCGTCTTTATTAAAAACCCTTGGTTCACTGTTAAATATGAAGTTCATTTTAGGATTGGCAAATATTTTCTCCTGAGCTTTTTTATTTGCTGTAAACTTATCAAACTGATGAACCATGGTTACTTTACTTGCAAACCGGCTGATGAAATCTGATTCTTCCACTGCAGAATTTCCCCCTCCTATTACTACAACTTCTTTGTTATCGAAAAACTTGGCATCGCATGTAGCACAATATGAAATACCCTTCCCTTTAAGCGCTTTTTCGCCGGAAGCTCCGGTAGAGTTTGGTGTTGTACCTGTGGCAATTACAATTTTATTTGCTCGAATTGTCTCAAATTCATCAATTACAACCTCTTTTTTTACCAGATCCACTTTTGTAATGTCGACGGCAACCTTATACACAGTTCCACATAATTTAGTCTGCTCGCTCATATTATGTGAAAGCAGGTACCCGGCCTGTGGTTCAATAAAACCAGGGTAATTTGATACTTCATGAGTTGTTGATACTTGTCCCCCGGGCAATGCAATATCAACGAGTACCGTGTTTATTTTCGACTGACAAAGGTATAATCCTGCTGTTAGTCCACCCGGACCTGCACCAAGTATAATAACATCATATTCCGAAACTGAAGGTTTAATTTGCGATTTAATTTGCTTCAACCTGTTATCAGGTAACATAAGATCCAGATTGTGGATGATATCACTTCTTTTTATACCNNGATGATTTGACATCGAGTTTTTCCGCCAGATCCCTGTTTTGCTGACGATAGATTTTGAGGAACTTTATATCGTTTCCATATAATTTTGAAAGATCCTCAAACTTAGAAGCCAACGCTTCACAAGGAGGACATTCTGTTGAATAAAAGTCAAGTATTACCTTACCGCCCTGTAAAACTTCCAGGTCAAATTCTGTTGAGTTAATTTCTTTCATCGAATTTTTTTTCTTTTATACTTATTATTTATAATCATTGAAATAGGCAGAGAATCCAATTTCCAGAAGTTCTTTCACCGGACGACAATCTGTAGAACAGATGTTGCCAGTTCTGTTTTTCGCTACTGAGCCACATCCACCACCGCAGGCTAACTGAACACTGCATTCCTTACATTCTTCAATTGAAGTAATGTCACGTCTTTCCCATTCGTCAATAAGTTCAGTATTGCTGGTGACAGAAGGGTAGAAGGTACCAATTGATTCTTCATCTTTACCTACTGTAGCAGTGCACGGATAGATTTTTCCGGTATAATCAAATGCCCATTCGGTTTTACAAGCCGGGCAAGAATCAAAAAGCGGGTCGGGGAGGTCTCCGTTTTCAAAGAGAAATTTAGCAACTGAATAAGCCGGTTTATGAAATTGAAGAATATGGGGATGCCGTCTGACAAGGTCAAAAATTCTTTCAAACAGAGAGATCCTGCTGAAAAGTTTATCGTTTACTGATTGACAATGATGTAATTCGTAATTCCGTCCAATCTGAGTTTTGAACCATGGACTTTTAGTCCAGCCTCTGTCAATTGCAAGTTGAGATAATTCAGGCAGATTGTCTATATTTTCCTTGTCAGCAACCATACGAAGATTTATAGGAATCTGACTTTCCAGGCATACATCAATTCCTCTTACAATCCTCTCGAAGGTACCTGCCCCGCCTTTAAGGAAGCGACGCTTGTTATGTATGGCTTCAGTACCATCAAGAGTCACTTGTATCTCACGGATATTACCACTTTTAAGAATAGGAATATATTCTTCAAGAGTATAACCATTGGTTACAAAACAGATCTCAAGATTTGATTCATTGGCATTTTCAATAAGGTGTTTAAGGAGCAAGTTCTGCTTTGGATTGTTAAGCAGTGGTTCTCCTCCAAACACAGTAATGTATTTTTTTCTGCCTGCAAATTCCGATTGAATATAGCGGAAAAAGGAGTCAATCAATTCAATGCTGAGTTCCTGATTTGGATTATTGTACTGATCCTGATAACAATAACTGCATGCAAAATTGCAGATATAGTTTGTTATGAAGAAAAGTTGAATCTCATCTTTATCGCGGGAGTCAATAAAATTGAGATACTTTTGCCGATAAAGCCTGGCTTCTTCATCTGAATCCATCAGGTATCCTTTGCCTGCCAATTCTCGTACAAAATCATCATAAGGGAAATTATTGTCATTCTGAATTGCTTTTACCTTTTCTGCATCTTCTGAACAAAGAATATCAGCACTTCCGGAAAGGAGATTCATTATGAAATAATTTTCAGATTCCCTGATTTTCGAAAATATATTGTATCTGGAATAAATCATTTTTATAGATTCTATTTTACTTGCCAGGATTGAGAATTTTCAGGCAAAGGATGATACAAATGAGATGGATTTTAAGTTAATCGTGGCAACCGACGACAGTCTTTGATGTTTTAGCACAACACTGGGCCACTTTTGCGTTTGTTCTGGTTTCTTTCTTTTTAATTAAACTTTTCATAATTCAAAATTTGGATTTGAGTTAATAATCTGATCTGATTCTATTTAATAAGTAATATGTTGTTGATTGTTCTGACTATTGTTTCTTTTGGAATAAACCCCATAGATGCCTGCGGTTTTCCTTTATTTATTTTGTACCCGTTAAGGTCCAACTGGCAACTTGAACTTTGCCTTTTTCATAAGGTTCTGATTCTTCAATAATGTTGATCGAAGAGAATCCTGCGTTTTGAAGATGTTCCAGATATTCATTTCTTGTAACAGATCCTGCCCAGCATTCCGCAATGGCAACGGGATCGTTTTTATATTCATCAGGAATTTGTTTAATAGAATAAATGTCGCTTATAGTAAACCTGCCTCCTGGTTTAAGAATGCGGAATATTTCATTCCAAACTGCTTTTTTATCTGATGAATGGTTAATGGTGCAATTTGAAATNNAGGTGTCAACTGATTTTTTTATCATTCCTTCCGAAATGTCAATTCCATAAACATAACCTCCGGATCCAACGATCTCAGCAAGTCTTATAGCATCCGTACCACGACCGCTACCCAGATCCACACAAACTTCATTTGATTTAGCTTCAGAATGATTCACAGCTCCACCACATGAAAGACAACATGTCGTTTCTGCCAGATCGCTGTACCTTCTATTTATTTCCGTGTAATTCATGATTAAAATTTTTATTCAATGTCACTTTTACTCTGAGGTGTTGAAGATCTCAGACAGGGTGAACTGGTTACGAAGAAACCTAAAAAGCTTCCCATTAATATACTGCTGACAGGGTTACTTGTAATTGCACAGGAACCTGATTTACATCCTACAAAATAAAAAAACAGAAATCCGCCTAATCCTCCGATTATTATACCAAGAAACGGCTTCCAGAAATACCACGATTTAAAGAACTCTTTTGCTGATTTTGGCTTTGGTGCGGTGCTACAATTTTGGTCCATATGAATTTAATTATGTATATATATCGATACAAAGATAGATAAAAAAATATAAATCGCAATAGCATCACCTAAATCTTTTTGATATCACTACAATTATTTTTATCTTTGCCCGTAAATACATTGATAATGAGTACGATTTTTAAAAAAGATTTATCTGCTGAACAACTTAATGAATTGTTTCAAAATGACGAGAAGTGCTTTGAATTTCTTGCTGATTTGAAATGGAGCAGGGGATTTGAATGCCGGAAGTGTGGTAATACTAACTTTTGTCCGGGTAAAACTCCACATTCCCGACGATGCACAAAATGTAAGACAGAAGAGTCTGCTGCTGCTGGGACCATCTTTCATAATTGCAAGTTCCCGGTCCACAAGGCTTTCTATATTGCTTATAATGTATGTAAAGGGAAAGAGGATCTATCTACATATGAGTTCGCAAGACGTTTGTCACTGCGACAGATGACGTGTTGGAATTTTAAGACCAAAATACAACATGCCATCGATGAGATGAATTCATTAAGCGAGAATGAGAAATTATCAATCCAAAAGATTCTGACCAGCTGAAACTGCATCATTTGATTTTAAATGTGACAGATGATTACAAATTAATGGAATAAGTAATTTTTGTAATGGTCTGTTGTGTCTGCGTGATAATCATCTATTGGAATAATTAATCAGAACACCATGTGCCTGCTTTCATGATAGCATCATTATACAGACAGATGGTGCCCCAGATTAATCACAACATGCTATTAATCTATAATATTTTAATTTCTGAATTTATAACTGAAATATGTCCCATTGGGTTGCATCCCATCAATTGATGAAAGGAATTCGCCATCAGAGGTTGCTTCTCTTATTTCAGAAGCATTATTTACCTTTTTCCCATTTATTGTAGAAATTATGGTTCCATTTGTAATTCCAATATCCTTTAATTTTCCTTCACCAACACTGGTGACTTTCGTTCCGGAATCAATTTCATATTTTTCCTTCTCCTGTGAAGTGAGGGGTATTAGTTTGGAACCAAAAACTGCTTCACCTGTATTTTCCAGAACAACTGCAGTGGTACCATCGACATTTTTGAGTTCAACCGAGGCAGTATTCTCCCTGGCATTCCTGAAATAGGTTATATTTATCTGATCTCCCGGATGGTACTGTGCTAATGTTTCCTCAAGCTGAGCAGGGGATTCAATATTTTTATCGTTGATTTTTATAATTACATCTTTTTCCTTAAGTCCGGCATTTGCAGCAGCACCGTCAGGAACAACGGATGCAATGTATGCCCCGCTTACATTTTCGAGTTTTACTGATTGGGCAAGATCTGAAGTGACTTCCCGGATAGTTATTCCCAAAAAGGCCCTTTGTGCCTTTCCATATTTCTGCAGATCAGCTACGGTTTTTTTAACTATATTTATTGGAATGGCGAATGAATTGCCTGAGTAAGTTCTGGTTGGTGAAATTATTGCAGAGGTGATTCCTACAAGCTCTCCTTTGGTATTAACCAGTGCTCCTCCGCTGTTTCCCATATTAAGGGCAGCATCTGTCTGAATAAAAGATTCAAGTTTATAATTGCCATCCATGCTAAGACTCCTGCCTTTTGCACTTACTATCCCTGCTGTAACTGTTGAAGTAAGGTTAAAAGGATTTCCTATAGCCAGTACCCATTCTCCGAGCTTCAGGTTATCTGAATTGCCAAATTTTATTGCCGGAAGGTTTTCTGCCTCAATTTTGATTAATGCAAGATCTGTATCAGGATCTCTCCCGACGATTGCAGCATTATACGATTTATTATTATTAAGAGTCACCTGAATAGAATCTGCTCCGTCAACTACATGGTTGTTGGTTACTATATATCCGTCAGGAGAAATGATTACGCCCGACCCGAAACCAGTAACTTTCCTTGGTTCTTGTTTCGTATTGTTTTCACTAAAAAACTGAGATAACGGATTGTCAGATCCATCGTCATTTGCGATACTTGATCTTACCCTGACATGTACAACTGCCTGAACGCATTGTCCGGCAGCATATGTGAGGTCAACAGGTCCGTCAGGAGCCTGCATTGAAGTTAAAACAACCGGGGCAGTCCTTTCAATCGGAATGTAATTCTGGTTTGTTAGCGTTTGCCTTGAGCTGACATTTATCTGTGAGTACACAAATAAGGTATTTGCAACGCTAAAGATTGCTACTAAAAATGCAGTGAAAATTTTTTTTGTTTTCATAATAATTTATTTTAATTACTTTTCATTTTATTTACTTCTTTCAATTCTGTAAAGGTAAACCAATTGAATGCCGAATATCCTTCATTAACAATAATTTAACCATTGATTAAGAAACAATTAACTATAAAATCTCTCGATGAATATTTACTCATTCATTCATCTTTCAATATCTGAAAGGTGAAAATTCGGGCTTTCAATATGTAGTGGAATGATGTTGTTGTGAACCGGATAATAGATCAAATTGATTTGAATTAAAGACTTCCCGGGATGCTGAAGAGCCTTTAAGGATTTTGCTTAATAATGGCAATCGGAGTAAAGGCAGAGCTGAAAATCACAATCTACCCTATAATTAATTCTCCGGTCAGTTTATCGATTTTAGCAGGAATTCCCCAATAGAAAAGTTGATTTATTACAGCATTTTGCTCTACATCTGTTATGACAGAATTTAAAACTGTTCCGTTGAAGTAATTCGCAACAAAGTTGTCCCTGCCGCGGTCGGCAATATGCATAACACTTTCCAACTCCGTTACTTTTATGAACTTCCAAACGACAATATCCTTATCTGTAATTTTTAAAGCTCTATGATGCCTTAATGTTCTTTTCAGAAAATATATATATTTCCCTTTATCAAACCCCTTTGTTTTGTGCAAATACTGGTACAGGTTATTGTTTTCGATTATAGTGCGACCTTTATAAAATGGAGATTTTATATCTACAGCTATAAAGTAACTGGTTGTATCAAAGTCATTTAAAACTTTATTGTAAAAAGGCGAATTAGGGTTTTTACACGACATTATAATAAAGATCATAAAAATTAATCCAGGAATTCCATAGGATTTTAGGCCAATCGACTTAAAGCTGAATATTCTTCCTTTAGGTTCGGTTTCAATCATTGTGTAAATATTAGAGTCCATATGCGAATGATGTTTGATAAATATATTCATTTATACCCTATTAAATATCTCTCCAATATAGTTATAGAAACAATCCAGACTATAATAGGTTTAGTTTTTTTTTACTAAGTTATTCCTGCTTAAATACTAATTTTAGGTAAAATTAAAATTGCTATCGTCAATGCTAATTAATCAGAAGGAACAACCTTCATATATTGATTTGTTCCTGACATTCTTCTGGATGGGACTTACTGCATTTGGTGGATTAGCAATGTTTGCGCATGTAAGAAAATACATAGTGGATAAGAAGGGATGGCTGGATGAAAATACTTTTGACTCTGGCCTTGCGCTTTGTCAGGTTATTCCAGGAGCTATAATAATGCAGTTAGTGGCATATATAGGATTGAAACTAAAAGGTATCAAAGGTTCTATAGTATGTTTTATAGGATTTGGACTTCCTGCTTTTCTTATTATGTTTATTCTATCTGTCTTATACAAACATTCCAGAAACATATCGGGAGTTGAATTAGTTTTAGCAAGCTTAAGAGTTATTATGGTTGCTATCGTAGCAAACGCAGCTTACATCTTTGGCAAAAAGAATTTCCGGACCATAAATGACTGGATTATTGCAGCTATTGCTGCAGGTTTGTTTCTGACCAGGTTACATCCTGCATTAGTATTGGTATTTGCCGGACTTTTAGGTTATCTTTTATCAAGTAAGGAACTGAGTATTTCCGAAAAATCAGTGAAATCAAAGACCTTCTGGTTCTTTCTGCTGGCACTGTCTTTAACAGGAATAAGCATATTATTCCTTTTCATCCTTTCCAAAGGATATTTTACGTTGGCAACATTAATGTTAAGGATTGATCTCTTCTCATTTGGAGGAGGATTGGCTTCAATGCCAATTATGTACCACGAGTTGGTTGATTTATACGGATGGTTTGATGCACATACATTTATGGATGGTGCAATTCTGGGTCAGGTAACACCAGGTTCTATTATTATTGCCGCGACATTCTTTGGCTATATGCATTTTGGTATTTTAGGAAGTATCCTGGCAACAATATATGTTTTTACACCATCATTCCTCATCCTTATGGGTATAATTCCTTTTTTTGATAAACTGCGAACTTACCCTCAGTTCAATAAAGTAATAAATGGACTTTTATGTTCTTTTGTAGGTTTACTGGTGATAGTTACCTATCGCTTTACGATAGGTATTCATTGGAATCTTGTTGATATATTGCTCGTCCTCGCGGCTTTTATATTATTGGTCCGCAAAGTCGAAGTCATCTGGATCGTTTTAGGTGGGGTGATGATTTCTATATTAATTCACTGGCTGTAATATAAACCGATATGAAGTCATGAGAAGTCAATTGCATCTTAGAAATTAAAAGCCCTTGTAAGGTTTTAAATTTACAAGGGCTATTTGCTTAATTAAAAGAACCTGGACCTGAAAGTCAAAATTCAATATTTGTCTCAACTCTTTATTCTTTCTTCCTGGTGCTGAGACCAAGTGGCAGGTAAAGGGGGCAAAAACTTAAAAGACTTGTGACTACAAAGATTGCTGACAAAGCCAGAAGTATTATTGCCAGAACACCCGATATCACGTGAGTAAAATATAATACAACCACTACGACTGCAACCAGTATCCTGATTGTTTTGTCAATTGTTCCCATGTTTTTTTTCATCATCTTACTTTTTATTAATTGTTTTAGTTTTATATTTAATCAGGCTGTTACCGCTACAGAAAATTCTTTGTTCAAAATTGATTTTACCTGGTCTTTAGTCTGGATGCTGGAAGCAGCTTTAACCACTTTACCATTTTTATAGTAAATTGTAAATGGGATTCCCATGAAACCATGTACTTCAGGTAAGATTCGGATGACATCTGATATTGGATTGTCAAACTCCATATCGAAAAATTTTACGTGCTTATATTCGGTTTCAAGTTCTTCGGCAATTCCATATACAGGAATACACATNNTTATTATAATCAGAAATTGATTCCAGATGTTTTAAATTAGTGTACAACATGACTTTTTATATTTATGTTTATAGTACAAAAGTAAGGTGCATTGTCCCATAAATTGGCAAATTACGGAAGCAATGCAACAAGTTAACAGTTGATTCAGGACAAGTTTTTTATTGATTTAGGTTAACTTTGTATCTTTTAATGGATCAATAAGACATGAAAACCATACTCGAAACTGACAGAGATTTTATTTGTGATATTAAAGCACCATGTTTTCAGATGCTACTGCCTGAAGAGGCTGAAATTGTGAGAGCGAGCAAAACCCAGGTACTTTTCCGTAAAGATGACAATCTCACCAAACAGGGAGCATTTGCCTCTTATGTATTATTTATTATTGATGGATTTGCGAAACAATATCTTGAGGGTGATGGCATAAAGAACTACAATTTGCGGATTATCAAACCAGGTGAATTTGTCGGACTTTCAGTTGTGTTTTCAGAAAATACTTTCAATTATTCCTCAGTCGCCCTGACTGATTGCCACGTCTTCCTGGTTGAAAAAGAAGCTATTGCTAAAGTGGTTAAACAAAACGGGATGTTCGCATTCAACATTATTAAAAGATACTGTGAGCAAAATACTGACCTGCTCAACACTGTCCGAAACCTTATGTATAAACAGATGAACGGCCGAATGGCAGACGCTTTATTATATATTGATAGTTTAAAAAACGAAAAAGCAGAAATATTTCAGCTTCTTTCGCGAAAGGACCTCGCAGATTTTGCAGGAATTTCGACGGAGAGTACGGTGAAACTCCTTAAAATGTTTGAAAAGGATGGATTGATTAAGCTAAATGAAAAGGATTTAAAAATAGTAAATTATGACACACTTCGTGAATTAAGTAAGAGGGGATAGAGAATCATAATATTACTTTGAGTTCAGATGAATAACAGATATCGAAGATGACCTGAATTAGAGATCAACTTCCATATGAGGGACAGGTATTAATTCAAATTCGACTGCATATGGTACAATATTTCGATTTATACCTGCCCTGAAAAAATAAGAACATACAAAAAACTCTAATATTGCAGTAATCAGATTTTAAAATTGTGTTGGATTTTCTCTGAACATTTTAATTTTGCTTGAGTTAGACTTTTAAAATTATCGTAATTATCAGGGTAATTCTAAAATTCTATATAAATTGGAACTTTAGTGAAGTTATAGAATTGAAGGCTATTAAACTTTGCATTGATAAGGAATGAAGATTGATTTCAAAAACAATCATTATGAGACTGACTCGAAAATAGTGATTATGATATGGGCAACCAGACTTTATTCAGGTCGGATAAGGGGTGTCGGAAAAGATGTCGACTATATTACAAAACATTTACATCACCATATCTGAAATGAAATTTATTAACTTTAGAATAAATCTGAATAAAATTATTGAAATAATCCGGAGAATCAGTGACCCAATAGTAGCATATGGTCAAAAGTACATTAAGCTATTATTGAGTTATTTCCAGACTTCCGAAACGATTTTCCTACTTTTTTTTGCGACCCTTATAGG
>PMNJ01000175.1 GCA_003162595.1 Bacteroidales bacterium
CCAACTGCGCCACACCCCGAAAATTCATTTTCACTGACAAACTTCTCTAACGCTGCTCTCTTTTTTATTCCTTTGAGTTTTCGCTCTACCTTAATAGCTTCAGATCTTGATTCCACTTCTTTCCACCATTTCAGTTGCCAGGGAATATATGCTTTAGTGGACAGATTTCTACCTTTGTTATGCTGTTTTACTCTTCCTTCCAGGTTTTCAGTCTGTCCAATATAATATATTTTACTTTCAGTAGCCTCTAATATATATACAAAAAACATAATCTGTCATCAAATGCGCTAGTCCCGAAAAATCGAAAATCCATGATTTTCAGATTTTTCGAGGATCCTCGTCACGCCAAGCGTGACGGGACCAACTGCGCCACACCCCGCTTCACTGCAATAGCCTTTGAAAAGGCGGTAAAAACTTATGCAAAAATAATCAACTATTCGGATTATGCAAGAAGCCAAAAAGATCAAAGTTGATTATCTTTACAATCTCAAAATAAGATTAACTGCTATGGATATTTTTAAACCGCTCGATCTTCAGAAAGACGCCTGGAACAATACGAATATAGAAATAATTGAAAAGGTCAGATGCCTTATCATCGGATCAGGTCCTGCAGGTTACACCGCGGCGATCTATGCATCAAGAGCCAATCTCAATCCTGTTCTTTATACAGGACTGGAAATGGGTGGTCAGTTAACAACCACTACCGAAGTTGATAATTATCCGGGTTATCCCGATGGTATCACCGGGCCTCTGATGATGGAGAATTTTAAGAAACAGGCGGAACGTTTTGGTGCAGATATAAGATTTGGCATTGCCACAGCTGCAGATTTTTCAGGAAAGAAACATAAAGTTACCTTTGATGATAACAAGACTATCGAAGCTGATTCTGTAATTATTGCCACGGGCGCCACTGCCAAATATCTTGGGCTGGAGTCGGAAATTAAATATGCCGGAATGGGTGTTTCTGCGTGTGCTACGTGCGATGGATTCTTTTACAGGGGAAAAGATGTCGCAGTTGTCGGAGGAGGTGATACTGCGGCCGAAGAGGCAACATATCTTGCAGGATTATGCAGTAAGGTCTACCTCATTGTAAGGAGGGATGTTCTGAGAGCATCCAAAGCAATGCAGCATAAGGTTTTTAAAACTAGCAATATTGAAATTTTGTGGGAACACCAGGTTGTTGATCTCTTTGGTGAAAATGGCGTGGAAGGTGCAAACCTGATAAAGAAAAAAGGTACCTCCGAAGAAAAAACTGTTAAAATTCAGATAAATGGTTTTTTTCTTGCTATTGGTCATACTCCTAATTCAATGGTTTTTAAGCAATATATCAAAACAGATAAGATTGGATATATAAAAACTGTTCGGGGAACATCGAAAACCAACATTGAAGGAGTGTTCGCGGCGGGTGATGTTCAGGATCCGAATTACCGGCAGGCTGTTACAGCAGCCGGTTCAGGGTGTATGGCTGCCATTGATGCAGAACGTTATTTGTCAGAATTAAAATAGAATTTTCTTTCTGTGGCTCCCGGTGTCTTCTCCGTGTAACTCTGTGTGACAAAAGAATAAGAACTGTCATAGAGGTTCAAAGAGAATCACAGAGGTATAACTTAAAACTTTTGTCTTTACCCTAATATTAATCTGATGAAAACTTTTAAAAAAACATTCAAAATAAATGCCGAACCTTCCGATGTTTATTCTGCCCTGACTAATCCTTTTACTATAGAATTATGGTCAGGTTATCCTGCTCAGATGAGCACAGAGCCAGGTAGCGAATTTTCTCTATGGTCAGGTGATATTACAGGAAAAAATTTGGAATTTGTTCAGGATAAGAAGGTAGTACAGGAGTGGTATTTTGGCGACCAGCCTGAAAAATCTATTGTTACGATTACAATTTCAGCTGACAGGGAAAACTCACTTGTAACAGTGGAACATTCAAATATCCCGGATGAGGAATTTAGTGGTATAGCAGAAGGATGGAAAGAGTATTATTTTGACGCAATTTCAAATTTCTTCAACCCTAATTTTTAAGAAAGTCAGTTGAGATAGCGGATGAAGATTTCTGTCCAAAAAGTACAAAAATATCTTCTGAACAAGCAAGAATAAGATTGCCTATACCTTTGAAAGACAATGTATTTGCATGAGCCTGGACTTTTTTATTCCATTCCGGGACCCACGACAGGATATGATGATTAATAAACCGGCGGATCTCGTTTCTCATTTCTCCCCGGCATGCAGCATCATCGAGAACAAGATATTTATCTATTAGTAAAGTCAGGAAAAGCAACTCAATACCAAGATGATCATCATTTATTTTCCCTTTGAATTTAGACTGCCAGCCATAAGAATTATAAAATTCAGTGACACTGGAAGAATCATAACCTGTTCTGTCAGTTATCTTTTTATAGTATTGGGATTCATAAGCAGGAGCCAGTGCCGGCAGTTGTTCGTTAAAGAGTCTTAAGTAGTCTTCATGCAACAGTTTCCCAAATATGGACTTGTCAGAGAATGAATCTCTTAGTTGTGAAGCTGCTTTGACAAAATTAGGATTTGAACTTGAAATCGGAAGGTTTTTCAGAATACCTTTCTCCCAAAAATCTACAATACATTCTTCTGAAGGCTCATGCATAATCATGCTTCCTGCAAAATAGAAAAGCATGTTATAACCTTTTAACATATTATTATTATGGCTCTTATTATCCATAACCTAAAAGCTAATTTTGATTAATTATGCAGATAAATTCAGAAATGGCCGTTGATTTAAAATATATAACCCTGGAAGAGGTTGTTTTGTTCAAAACCGAAACAAAAAATCTGACTCACCTGTCGTCCTCCGCTTCCAGGAGAGCGGGGTAGGCCACTGAGAGCTCCTTAAAGCCCCTTTCATTTGGGGGAGCGGTTTTGGGAGAGGTATAAAAACAAAAAAGCTGCTCCATACGGAAACAGCTTTTTAAAATTAATAACTATTATCCCTATAAATTGAAATCAGCAAGACTGTCAGGGTATTCGTTGTTATCGACTTTTGTCTTTATTTTCCTGAAAGCTTTCACTGTGTATTCAACATCTTCAAGTGTGTGAGCGGCAGTAGGTATAAGGCGCAACATTACCACGTCTCTCGGAACAACAGGATATATAACCACTGAACAGAAGATACCGTAATTTTCGCGGAGATCGTAAATCATATGGGTAGCCTGGGGAACACCACTTTTCATAAATACCGGTGTTACAGGTGATTCTGTCTTTCCAAGATTCAGGCCGGCATCTCTTAACCCTTTTTGCAAAGCGTAAACTATGGTCCAGAGTTTCTCTTTCTGTTCCGGATGAGCCTGGATATATTCAAGTCTTTTAATCGCTCCCAAGGTCATTGCCATTGGTAGTGATTTGGCATATATCTGTGAACGAAGATTATATCGCAGATAGTTAATCACATCTTTTGTACTTGCAACGAAGCCTCCTATTCCGGCCATCGATTTTGCGAATGTTGCAAAATAGATATCAACCTGGTCCTGTACCCCGAAATGTTCCCCGGTTCCACTGCCTGTGGCGCCCATGGTTCCAAACCCGTGAGCATCATCAACGAGAAAACGAAACTGATACTTTTTTTTCAAAGCGGTTATTTTATCGAGCTTACCAAGATCACCTGCCATGCCAAAGACTCCTTCAGTAATAACAAGAATGCCTCCACCTGATTCTTCTGTAATTTTTTGAGCTCGCTGTAGCTGTTTTTCACAACTCTCCATATCGTTATGTGGGAATACAAATCTCTTTCCCATGTGAAGTCGCAAACCATCCATAATACAAGCATGAGATTCAGAATCATAAACAATTACATCATGCCTGTCAACAAGTGCATCAATAATTGAGACCATTCCCTGATAACCGAAGTTTAGCAGATATGCATCTTCCTTATGAACAAATCGGGCAGCCATTTCTTCAAATTTTTCATGAGATGAAGTATGTCCCGACATCATTCTGGCGCCCATTGGATATGCCAGGCCATATTGTGCGGTCGCTTCAGCGTCAACCTTCTTGATCTCTGCTATATTGGCTAATCCGAGATAGTTATTCAGACTCCAGGTAAGAACCTCTTTACCTCTGAATTTCATACGGGGAGCAATTTCACCTTCCAGTTTGGGAAATGCAAAATACCCGTGTCCAAATTCCTGATATGCCCCTATTGAACCTCTGTTGTTTTTTATCTTTTCAAATATATCCATGATAATTATCCTTTCTAAAAAATTTCTCAAAATTACAAATAAGCGGGTTTATCATAATACCTATTTATACCTAATTTCCGTTTGGTCCATTTTAAAGTATAATAAATGCATAATAATTACGTTTTTATGCCTGAAATGAATTTTTTTCCGTAGTTTTGCGCAACAATTTTTTATATGAGATTGAGATTACATGTTGTCCTGATTATTCTGGTTTTATTAAGCTCCTGCAGCGGTTATGAAAAACTCCTTAAGAGCACGGATTTTGATCTCAAAAAATCCAAGGCAAAAGAGTTTTTTGATGCAGGCGAATATGTTAAAACAACTGAACTACTGACGCAGATACTTCCACGTTTCAGGGCTACAGATGAGGCAGAAGATCTGAACTGGATGAACGCCCAGGCATATTTTGGCATGGCGGATTATGTTATGGCTGGCAGTTACTTCAAAACATTCATTGATCAGTTTCCTTTCGGAAAACATTCAGAGGAGGCTTATTATATGGCGGCATTATGCGATTATAATATCTCTGCCCGTCCGGAACTTGATCAGGAGAACACCAGGAATGCGATTGAAGGGTTTAATATTTTTATCAATAAGTTTCCAAACAGTCCGAAAATTGAAGATTGTAATAAACGGATAATTGACCTTGAAGACAAACTGGTAGAAAAATCGTATCTGAGTGCTAAACTTTATTATGATATGAAACAGTATAAGGCTGCAGTTGTGGCTCTTACCAATAGTCTGAAAGAATACGCAAATACCAAATACAGGGAAAAGATGATGTATCTTAAATTGAATTCTCTTTTCCTTTATGCAGTAAATAGTTTTCCTAATAAGCAAAAAGAAAGATATCAGACTACTCTTGATGATTACTACTCATTTATGGAAGAATTTCCAAAGAGCACTTATTCTAAAGATGTAAGCAGTATTTTCCAGAGAACAAATAAATTTCTAAAAATAGGAATTCCCGACAGCGGAGTTAAATAATCAATATATTTATGGATTATAGAAAATCAGTAGCACCCGTAACAACTGTTACACGCAATCTGGACCTGATGACTCAGGGTACAGGAAATATCTATGAAACGGTAATTGTCGTTTCCAGAAGAGCAAACCAGATTTCTGTCGAAATGAAACAGGAACTTAACAAGAAGCTTGAAGAGTTTGCATCTTATAGCGATAACCTGGAGGAAGTATTTGAGAACCGCGAACAGATTGAAATTTCGAAATTCTACGAACGGCTTCCAAAACCAACTCTTATAGCATTACAGGAACTTGAGGAAGGTAAAATCTTCTACAGAAATCCTGAAAATCCTGCTAAACAGAAGTAACATTTAGCATAAACATGCTGAAAGGCAAAAACATACTTATCGGTGTAACCGGGGGTATTGCAGCTTATAAAACTGCAACTATCATCCGGTTGCTTGTTAAGGAGGGTGCCAGCGTAAAAGTCATTATGACTGATCACGCTAAAGAATTTATTACTCCACTCACCCTGTCCACTTTATCAAAAAACCCGGTACTCACAGAATTCTTCAACCCTGAAAACGGAGACTGGAACAGTCATGTCGATCTTGGTTTGTGGGCTCACCTTTTCCTCATTGCACCCGCTACTGCAAATACTTTAGCTAAAATGGCTAATGGAGTGGCTGATAACTTACTTCTTACGACTTATTTATCAGCATGTTGCCCTGTTTTCGTTGCCCCATCTATGGATATGGATATGTTGAAACATCCGGCTACAATCATCAATATTGAGACACTTAAGGCTTTTGGGAATTATATTCTCGAACCTTCAAGCGGCGAACTTGCAAGCGGTATTTCAGGCAAGGGCAGGATGGCTGAACCTGAAGAAATAGTAAAAGAAATCGGGGACTTCTTTAAAAAAAAAAAGAGTATAAGCCTCTGAAAGGCAAGCATCTTCTTATCAATGCCGGACCAACCCGTGAGGCAATTGATCCCGTTCGTTTTCTAAGCAATTATTCTTCAGGAAAAATGGGAATTGCTCTGGCTGATGCAGCTGCAGAGTACGGAGCCGATGTGGATCTTGTTCTAGGCCCTGTTAATGTGAGACCCAGGAATAATTCCGTAAAAATAATTAATGTCACAACAGCAGAATCAATGGCTGCAGAATGCGTATCAAGATTCCCGGATTGCAACATTGCAATATTCGCTGCTGCCGTTGCCGATTTTACACCGATAGAAGTTCAGGGTAAAAAGATAAAAAAAGACAAGAAGGAAATACTCCTGAGACTTAAACCCACCAGGGATATTGCGGAAACTCTGGGTAAAACTAAATCGTCATCCCAGATAATTGTAGGGTTTGCACTGGAAACCGACAATGAACTGGATAATGCAAAAGCAAAACTATCAGGGAAAAATTTGGATTTAATTGTTTTGAATTCTCTGAAAGAAGAAGGAGCAGGGTTTGGACATGATACAAACAAGATCACAATTATTGACCGAAACAATAATATTGATAAATTTGAGTTGAAATCTAAAGATGAAGCTGCAAAGGATATTCTTGATAAAGTTGTATCAATGATTCAGTAAACGACGATTTAATAATGGTACGCCGTATAAAATATTATCTCATTATTTTTCTGGTACTTCTACCGGTTATCATTAATGCCCAGGAGCTGAACTGCAATATACAGATATCTGCTCAGAGGATCCAGGGATCGAACCGCCAGGTTTTTGAGAGTATGCAAAAAGACCTTTTCGAGTTTATGAATAATACAGTCTGGACGAACCATATCTTTAATTACGCTGAAAGGATAGACTGTAATATCTTGATTAACCTCACCGATCAGTTGTCGGCAGATGAATTCAAAGGAACGATTCAGATTCAGCTCAGCAGACCGGTATTTAATACAACCTATAGCTCCACCCTTCTGAATTTCATTGATAACAACTTTCAGTTCAAGTATGTGGAATTTCAACCTTTGGAGTTTGATCCAAACACATACAAATCAAGCCTGATCTCGGTTTTAGCCTATTATACTTATATGGTTCTCGGTTTCGATTACGATTCTTTTGCCCCAATGGGTGGTACCGAATTCTTCCAGATGGCCGAGAAAATTGTTACTAATGCCCAGAATGCCCCTGAACCCGGTTGGAAACCTTATGATGGCTCGCGGAACAGGAACAGGTACTGGCTCGTAAAAAATGTTCTCGATAAAGAGTATGAAGGAGTAAGGCAGTTTATTTATGAGTATTATATTAATGGTCTCGATAAAATGGAATCCAAAGCCCCTGAGGCAAGGACCAGTATGGTTGAGAGCCTCAAACTTATCCAGGATGTTTACAGAAAGAAACCCGATCCGTTCATGTATCTTGTGCAGGTTGTAATGGACGCAAAGTCAGACGAATTAATTAATATTTATTCAGCAGCTTTCCCTGAAGAAAAAGGCCGTGTTGTTGAGATACTTACTGAAATTGATCCTGCAAACAAGGCAAAATATGAAAAGATCAATTCAGCCAACGTACCATAATAACCTGTTATGCTCATAAAACTGTTTGTTCAGAATTATGCACTTATAAGAGAACTGGACGTTGAATTTGAAAACGGACTGACAATTATCACCGGCGAAACTGGTGCCGGTAAATCCATTCTGTTAGGAGCACTTTCTCTTATACTTGGCACCAGGGCAGATTCCTCAGTTCTTCTTGATAAAAATGAGAAATGTATTGTGGAAGGTACATTCCAGATTGAAGAATACGAGCTTAATGAGTTCTTTATTTCAAATAATCTTGATTATGAGTCTGTTACTACTCTTAGAAGAGAAATTAATCCGGCTGGGAAATCCCGTGCATTTATTAACGATACACCTGTTACAGTCAATATGCTTAAAGAATTAGGCGACAGGCTCATAGATATTCATTCTCAGCATCAGACACTAATGCTGAATGATAACTCATTCCAGTTAAATTTAATTGATTCATTTTCAGGCACTGCCGGATTAAAGAATAAATACAGGGAAACTTACTCAAATTACCGAAAACTAAAAAAAGAGTTTACTGCAATAAAGGAAAAAGCTGATAAAAACAGATCAGATCTGGAGTATTACCAATTTCAGTATAACCAGCTCGACGAAGCAAAACTTATTTCGGGAGAACAGGCAGAGCTTGAAGCAGAACAGGAATTACTTGGACACACCGAGGAGATAAAAACAGCCCTTAGTTCATCATCTAATCTTTTTTTTGCTGAAGGTTTATCCATTCTTTCAATGCTCCGGGAGGTTAAATCTAATCTGGGAAGAATTATAACCTTCTTGCCAGAAAGCGAGAGCCTTATATTAAGAACTGAATCTGCACTGATTGAACTTGATGACCTTGCAGCTGAAGTAGAAAAAATAGCTGTTTCAATTGAAGCTGATCCCCAGAGGCTCGCATTGGTTAATAACCGGCTTGATAATATTTACTCACTCATTCAAAAGCACAGGGTAACGGACCTAGATGAGCTCATAAAGAAAAAAGATGAGATAAAAGATCTTATCGGCTCAATAGTTTCAAGAGATGAACGACTAATTGAGTTGGAAACGATCCTTAATAATGAGATTAACAGATTGAAAACTATTTCTGAAGAGATCTCAATTAAAAGAAATAGCGTATTACCTGATATTGAATCGAGAATTACTGAATTGCTCAAACAACTGGGAATTCCTAATGCAAAGTTCAGGATAATACTTACTCACCTGCAGGAATTCACTGCTACAGGAATTGATCAGGCCGACTTTCTTTTTTCTGCTAACAAACAGATAGCGCCTGAGAACCTGACTAAGATCGCTTCGGGTGGTGAACTTTCAAGAGTTATGCTCAGCCTGAAGTCTCTTCTGACAAAGAATAATAATCTGCCTACAATAATTTTTGATGAGATAGATGCCGGCGTTTCAGGTGAAGTAGCTGACAAAGTAGGACAGATCTTATCAGGGATGGGGAAATATATGCAGGTTATTAATATTACTCATCTTCCCCAGGTTGCTTCAAGGGGAACCCGCCACTATCATGTTTATAAAGATGATACAGATAACTCAACATTTACGCGTGTAAAACTGTTATCACCTGAAGAACGGATACTTGAAGTTGCCAGATTGTTAAGCGGAAGTGAAGTTACAGAGACAGCTATGAAGAATGCACGGGAACTCCTGAAAGCCGGAATCAATTAACTTTTGATTTACAATATTTTAGTAAATTTGTCACATAGATTTTCAGTGACATAAATTATTATTCACTACGATGAGAGAAGGGCTATTAAAAGGGAAAAAAGGCATCATATTTGGTGCATTGAATGAAAAATCAATTGCCTGGCAGGTTGCTTTGAAAGCCTGGGAACATGGAGCAGAGCTTATACTTACCAATTCTCCTGTAGCTTTACGACTTGGAAATATTAAGGATTTGGCTGAAATAACAGCCAGCCAGGTAATTCCGGCTGATGCAACAAAAATGGATGAAATTGAAAACCTGCTTTCAGAAAGCATGAAGATCTTTGGAGGCAAGTTTGATTTTATTCTTCATTCAATTGGTATGTCACCCAATGTACGGAAAGATATACCCTATGAGCAAACCAGTTATGAGAACATGCTAAAGACATTCGATATCTCAGCCCTGAGTTTTCACAGGATACTGCAGACATCATATAAGCTTGACGCGTTAAAGGAATGGGGATCAGTAGTTGCATTATCGTATGTAGCCGCTCAGCGGACCCTGTCGGGATATAACGACATGGGTGATGCAAAGGCTCTGCTTGAGTCAATTGCACGTAGTTTCGGATATATTTATGGTCGCGACAGGAAAGTAAGGGTAAATACTGTTTCGCAATCGCCCACAGCTACAACTGCGGGAAGCGGGATCCATGGTTTTGAATCTCTTATCGATTTTTCTGAAAGGATGTCACCTCTTGGGAATGCCACAGCTGAAGAATGTGCTGAATACTGTGTTGTACTGTTCTCAGATCTTACCCGTAAGGTAACAATGCAAAATCTTTTCCACGATGGCGGGTTCTCAAGTATGGGTATGAGCCTTAAAGCTATCGAGCAATACCAGAAAAGTTTTGAAGATTGTAATTAAGCCTATAGTTAGATAAGTATAAACACCTATTTTTCAAGCGACTTGCTCTTCAGTAAGTCGCTTTTTTTATATTTGATCGTAACAATAACCCAAGATCATTATGAAAATAATACTCCTTATCCTGTTTTACTTCACTTTCCCGCTGGTAATAATTTTTTTATGCAAAAAAATCTCGATACTGAAAAAATTAGGATCAATTGTTCTGGCTTATGGATTCGGACTTATTTTAGGAAGTATTGGAATCCTGCCTCATGGCAGTGATGCTTATCGCCTGGTTTTGCAGGGAAGAGCTGCACTGCCGGATATGGAACTGCAGGCGCTACTTGATTCAGGTACAATCAAACAGGAAGATGGTTATGTAAATTCAATCGCATCAACCCAGGATATGCTTGTTTCAATAATTGTTCCGCTTTCTTTTCCGCTCCTGCTCTTTTCTCTTAATATAAAAAGGTGGCTTAGGTTTGCCAAAGAAGGATTTATTTCAATGATCCTTGCGCTCATTTCTGTTATAGCAATAGTCGCTTCAGGTTATTTTATTTTTAAAAATGTTGTTCCTGACTGCTGGAAAGTTGCCGGAATGCTAGTAGGAGTTTACACAGGTGGCACACCAAATCTTGTGTCGCTTAAAGTTGCACTTGGAGTAGATCCTAACCTTTTCGTTATGACAAGCACCTATGATATGATTGTTGGTGCGATAACCATTATTTTCTTTATAACCATTGGACCAAAAATATTCCGGGCAATACTGCCGCCGTTCAAACATCGTGGAGATACTGAGGTTACTGATGAAATGATTGAAGAAGCAGAGGGCTTTGAAGATTTCTCAGGGATGTTCAGAAAAGGACGGATTTTACCACTTTTAATGGCATTAGGCATTGCTATTCTCATATTTATAGCCTCGTTTGGTATTAGCCTGCTGCTTCCAAAGGTTTCACAGATGGTGGTAGTAATTCTCTCTATTACAACACTTGGTGTATTGGGATCTTTAATAAATTGG
>PMNJ01000214.1 GCA_003162595.1 Bacteroidales bacterium
CCCACCGAGGTTCCTGCTCTTCCTGCTTTTAAACTTCAGAGTGCGATATCGGCTACTATAACAAGATTTAACAGGGAATATTGGACAGGCACAGTATATACAACAAACAGAAGGGTTTGGGAATACGATGACAGGTTTAAGAAATACCTCGTCAAGACCAGGGCTATGGCAATTGACATGGAAACAGCGACTATTTTTACCGTAGGGTTTGCTAATGAAATCCCAACCGGAGCACTTCTTCTGGTTTCTGATCAGCCTATGATCTCAACCGGTATTAAGACAGAAGCCAGCGATGTTAAAGTCACTAATGATTTTGTTGAAGTACATCTGAAGATTGGCATTGATTCTCTTCGTGAAATAATTGAAAACGGTGTATCGGTTAAACATCTAAAATTCTGATAATGCCTGTCACTTACGAAGAGATAATCTCCGATCTGAAAAAACGAATATTTAAGCCGGTTTATTTCCTGGCCGGTGAGGAACCTTATTATATTGACCTAATCACAGAGTATATACAGGAGAATGTATTGCCGGAAGATGAAAAGGCTTTTAACCAGATCATACTTTATGGTGATGATACGAATATTGCAGCAATAATAGATACGGCACGAAGGTTTCCAATGATGTCAAGTCATCAGGTGCTTATAATAAAAGAGGCTCAATCGCTGAAAAAACTTGATGAGCTTAACATATATCTCGAGAAGCCGCTTTTATCAACAATACTGGTATTCAGCTATAAGTATAATACCATTGATAAAAGGACAAAACTTTATAAAACACTCGAGAGTCATGGCCTTTATTTTGAATCACCAAGAATACGTGATTATCTTATTCCGGCATGGATTGAAAGGTACCTGATGGTCAAGGGGATAAAAACAGATCCGAGTGCAAGTGCTATGCTTACTGAATATCTCGGAACCGATTTGCATAAGATTGTGAATGAGCTTGACAAACTTATTATAACTCTTCCGCCAGGCAAACCAATTATTACAACAACATTAATTGAAAAAAATATAGGGATAAGTAAGGATTATAATAATTTTGAATTACAGAAGGCAATCGGGGAAAAAAACATTCTCAAAGCAAATATGATAGTTCACTATTTTGCTGATAATCCCAAAGACAACCCTATTACCCTTTCTATAGCTTCGCTTTTCGGTTTCTTCAGTAAGCTCTTGACTTTTCATTATCTCACAGATAAATCAAAAAACAATGTTGCTTCAGTTCTGAAGATAAATCCTTTTTTCGTCAAAGAGTATGAGAACTCTGCATCAAAGTACAATGTCGCAAAGACTGTGCAAATTATAAGTCTTCTGCGTACATATGATATGAAATCAAAAGGGTATGGAGATCCGGGTACTGAACCCGGCGATCTGTTGAAGGAGTTGGTTTTCAGAATACTGCATCTTTAATTCATTTCAGGTGAATCGGGGAAATCGGCCCACATCTTGTATTTGTTCTTAAAACCCCTTAAAACCTTTTTCCATATATCATCTCCACTGTTATTCAGTACAATATTGGAATTGACTTTAGCAATCACCCAGGAGTTTTCATTAAGCTCACGCTCGAGTTGTCCGGCTGACCAGCCTGAATAACCAAGAAAGAACCTGATCTGTGATTTATTTATTTTTCCAGTTTTTATAAGTTCTCTTATACTGTCAATATCACCACCCCAGAAAATATTTCCTTCTACCAGAACACTTTTTGGAATCAGATCGCCAAGATTATGCAGGTAATGAAGAGTATCCGGGGCAACAGGTCCTCCAAGGCTGAGGTTTTCATCCCAGCCTTCAAATCCTTCGATTGCAGCACTTACCTGTAAATCGAGTTTCTTGTTCAGAATAAAACCAACTGATCCCTGAGATGAATGATCCGTGAGATACACTATGCTCCGGTTAAAAAAGGTATCGGGCAGAAATGGTTCAGAAATCAGAATCTTACCCTTCCCCGGGATTTTATCTTCCGGCAATATTGCAAACAAATCAAGTTCCGGTTGCATAATTCAAATTAATAATTAGAAAAGAAATATTATACAAAAATAATTAAGTAAAAACTTATCTTCAATTAAATATTATCATATTTTTACCCCAATTGTTAAATAATCTCATGCAAAGAAGTACATTAAACATAATTGGGAATAAAGTTGTTCTGAATATCCGTGAAAGGATGTGCGAAACAGCAGAAGAGATGTTGGCGAGTGACAAATTTCGTCTGGTCCTTGATCATTGTCTGAANNAACTCAGATCCAAAAACTCACCCCTGCTTGAGTTTTTCGGAGGATGTACAGCTGATGAAGATTGTGTTAATGATCTTGTTAAGACACTTTCATTACTCGTTAAATATGAGATCAAACTAGTTCCGCATATTTTTGATAAGTCAAATATCTTTCTTAAGGACCCTGATAAAATAGCCGGCTTTGTAGAATATCTCTACGACTACTGGCGTCATTTTGACCGCTTTATCATCAATGATTCTGAAGGTGACAGGCTCGATAAAAGGCCATATCGGACTTTTAACGAAACAATCGAACAGCTCACGCATCTTATAAGGACAGTTTACAGACATATTCAGGAAAATATCACAGGCAGTCATCCTTCTGTTTACAGGCAGGTTCCGGCCGGAGCTGAAATGGCAGTGATCTCCTTACCTAAAGATATTGCCTACGAGGGAGAAAAATATAAAAAACTGAATAGTGTCCCTGTAATCCGACAAATGCTTATTTATCCTCCTCTTGTTATCCAGCAACCAATGAATAAGCGAACCGGACATTTCAAAAAGATCAATCAGAATCCGGTTGATCTGGTTACATTAAACTCGGATGAATGGATTTGTTACCCGGCAAAAGTTGGTAAGTTGCTGATTATGGTTTACTTCCATCTGGATTTTTATGAACTGGGCTTTTCAATGTGTAACCTGTTCCAGTTAGCAGATGATTCAGATCTTGAAAAGAAACCCGATGCACTGTTTATTTATGGGGTACCCGGAGATACTATTGACGGACTGGCGAAATATTCGACAGTATTTTACGATGACCAGGAAAACGGGATATTCGTAGGTGCAATACCTGATCGTCCTGAGTTTGGATACTTCGGTTATCTTAAGAAAATGGTGCTTACTCTTCATAATTCGATCGTTATGAAATCCGGAAACATGCCTTTTCACGGTGCTATGGTGAAAATAATGTTGCAGGGAAATAAGGAAGCTACCATACTAATGATGGGCGACACGGGCGCCGGCAAATCGGAAACTCTTGAAGCATTCAGGGTGCTTGCAGATAAGTACATTCGTGAACTTACGATTATAGCAGACGATATGGGATCAATTGAACTTGACCATGACGGTTACCCGATTGGATATGGTACGGAGATCGGGGCATTCCTTCGTCTTGATGATCTCCAGCCGGGATATGCCTTTGGGCATCTCGACAGGTCAATCATTATGAATCCAAGTCAGGTAAATGCACGTATTGTTTTTCCTGTGACTAATTTTGAGACTATTATCACCGGACATAAAATAGATTATATCCTCTATGCTAATAATTATGAGGAGATTGACAATGAACATCCTGTTATCGAAAAATTCAGTTCCGCCGAATGGGCGCTGGATATATTCAGCGAAGGCGCTGTTATGAGCAAGGGTACAACAACATCCAGCGGATTAGTTCACTCATATTTTGCAAATATTTTTGGCCCTCCCGAGTACAAAGAAATTCATGATAAGATAGCTGCAAAATACTTCGCATCATTCTTTAAAAATAATGTATTTGTAGGGCAGATGCGAACCAGGCTGGGTATACAGGGTCATGAATCAAGCGGACCAAAAGAAGCAGCGTTGGAATTGCTAAGGATAATCGGGGTTACAATGTAATTAGAGATGTAGGGACGTTGCATGCAACGTCCCTACATCTCTAATATTTCTCCGGTTCTGCCTCTTTCATCATATCGTATACAACGTCGAAAACATCCTCTGCGCTGGGCTTGGAGAAATAATCCCCATCAGTTGTATAAGCCGGACGATGCTCTTTTGCTGCCAGAGTTTTTGGAGGACTGTCAAGATATTGCCAGCCGCCTTGTTTTTCAATGACCTCCTGCATCATATAAGCAGTGGTTCCTCCTGGTAAATCTTCATCCAGGAATAGAATCCTGTTTGTCTTTTTAAGAGACTCAAGTATCATTTTATTTCTATCAAATGGAACAAGAGTCTGAACATCAATTAATTCAACAGAAATATCATGAGCAGCCAGGTGTTTTACAGCTTCCACGGCAATCTTCACAGTTGATCCATAAGTGACTATAGTCAGATCCGTACCATGACTTAAAACTTCAGGAATTCCCAGCGGCAAACGGAACTCACCAATATTATCGGGCATTTTTTCCTTCAGTCTGTAACCATTAAGCGGTTCAATAACTATTGCAGGATCATTTCCTTCAAGAAGTGTATTATAAAATCCTGCGGCTCTCGTCATATCTCTAGGTGAACAAACATAAACGCCTCTGACTGAATTAATAAGCATACTCATAGGAGATCCTGAGTGCCATATTCCTTCCAGACGATGTCCGCGGGTACTTATAATCAAAGGTGCTATCATCCTGCCTGCAGTCCTGTAATGGGTTGTAGCCAGGTCATCGCTTAAAACCTGCAGAGCATACATAAGATAGTCGAGATATTGAATTTCGGCAATTGGTCTCAGCCCCCTGAGCGATAAACCCAGTCCCTGGCCAAGAATAGTTGCTTCTCTTATACCTGTATCTGTTATACGAAGTTCACCGAATTTTTTCTGTAATCCCTCAAGCGACTGGTTAACACCCCCGATACCACCTGTATCTTCTCCGAATGTTAATAAAAGAGGGTATTTTGTAAAAAGCTTATCATAGTTATCACGTAATATCTGGCGGCCAGGCACTTCCTGTGAATCAGATGAATATACCGGAGGAACCGGTTTTACGTTAAGAACAGATGACGGAGTTTCATTATAAAGAAAAGAGTCATAACTNNGATTTAAGACACGATCCACAAATATTTCTTAAAATCTTCCTTGCCGTCACAAAATTGTCTTTTCGGATTGGCGCTGGGACTTGCTTCAAATCTTCAGCATAACTTTCAATTGTTTCCTCCTTTGCCTTTTCAGTGCACTTGCACGAACGATCATTAATTATCTTTACCAGAGCGTCCCTTTCAATCTTGATCGGATTTTGGAAAGATTCCCACCCTTTCTTTCGTGATTCCTTTGCTTCCTCTTCAGCAGCAAGTGCAATATTATCCAGTTCATCAGATGTGGTAATTTCGGAACTAAGTATCCATTCCCTCATCTTCTTAATCGGATCAAACTCTTCTTCCCATTTCAGCCGTTCCACACTTTTATATCTTTCGTGTGAACCTGATGTAGAATGTCCTTGAGGTTGCGTAACTTCCTCAATATGAAATACAACCGGGGTATGTTGTTCACGGCAGATTGCAATTCCTTCCTCATAGAGTTTTATCAACCCTGCATAATCCCACCCCTTACCTTTGAAAATTCTAATTCCTGGTTTATCTTTTTCAGTTTCGAATCCCTTAAGGATTTCGGATATACTTCCTTTTGTAGTCTGATATTTCTTAGGCACAGATATTCCATAACCATCGTCATAAACAGAAACAGCCATAGGCACCTGGAGAACTCCGGCTGCATTAATCGTCTCCCAAAAGTAACCTTCGGAAGTACTTGCGTCGCCAATCGACCCGAAAGCTACCTCATTCCCATTTACTGAAAGAGTTGTAAACTGCTGCAGATCTTTATTTTGCCTGAATAATTTTGATGCATATGCCAGGCCGAGTAACCGTGGCATCTGGCCTGCCGTAGGCGAAATATCAGCTGAAGAATTCTTTTGCTTAGTCAAATCGCGCCATGATCCATCAGGATTTATATTCGGAATAGAAAAGTGATTATTGAAGACTCTACCTCCGCTTCCTGTATTAAACTGATTATCAGTGTTCCCGTACAGCTGATGGAAAAACTCAAGCGAGTCATATAATCCCATAGCCATCATCCAGGTCTGATCACGATAATATCCCGATCTCCAGTCACCATTTTTAAACTGCTTTGCCAGAGCCAGCTGGATTATCTCTTTTCCATCTCCGAAGATCCCAAACTTGGCCTTTCCGGTGAGAACTTCCTTACGTCCTATAACACTGAGGCTTCGACTAAGATTTGCCATTCTGTAATCAGCCAGAATACTCTCTTTGTTAAAATATTTTTCAGATTGATTGTTGTTCTGTTTCATCTCAATATTCTCTTTGATCAAATATTCTCCGGTTTCATGGTTGTTCTGTTTCATCCTTTGTAAAAAATTAATTGGTTGTTCTGAAACTACAAACAAATTACTACCGATGTTGTTTAAAGAACCATGGAATAAGTGGCTATTGACTATTTTTCAGATTCAGAAAGATAGCTCTTCAATTTATCAGAAGCCCAGGTTTTAAAATTCCCATTACTATCTGAATAGACCAGAAAAGCCTCAAATTCAGGATGATTTCCAAGAAATTCAATTGTTTTTTCAGTCCCAAAGACCATACATGCCGTTGCTATCCCATCAGCCGTGGTACAGTCGTCAGCAATAACGGAAGCGCTCAGAAGATTGTTTTTTACAGGATATCCCGTCTTTGGATCTATTTCATGAGAATACTTTACACCATCCTCAATATAAAATTTCCTGTAGTTCCCTGAAGTAGCAAGAGCTTTATCACTGATCTTTATAATAGCTTCAAGTTCCTGTCCGGGAGAAATATTACTATCCACAGGTTTGTCAATTCCTATTCTCCAGAGATTGCCTGTCTTCTTTCCTTTTGCCCTGACTTCCCCTCCTATTTCAACCAGATAATTTTTTATTCCTAGACTATCGAAAAAACGGCAGACCACATCCACAGAATACCCTTGGGCTATTGCATTGAAATCAAGGCTTATATGAGGATCAGATTTTATCAGTTTACCATTAGTCAGCGAAACCTTGTTTATCCCGATAAGCTTCATCAGACTGTCGCGTTTTGCTTCTGTAAAGCTTTTATGTGCATCGGGGCCAAATCCCCACGCTCTTACAAGAGGACCCACTGTTATATCAAAGGCTCCATCCGTCATCTTAGATATTATAACTGATTTCCTGAAAACTTCTGTAAAAAATGAATCAGGAACTGCATCTTCATTCCTGTTTATCCTGGAAACAATGGAAGAATCGTTATAAAGAGATAAAGAATTGTCAAAATCCTGCAGAATCTTATCGACTTTTTTTCTGAGTTCCGCGGGATCAATGTTCTTCTTATTATCATATACAATACTATAGGTTGATCCCTGCGCAAAACCAGTGAAATTTGCAAATACAGGCTTATTTTCCTTGCATGAGGAGGTAAAAACAGCAAGTAATAAAAGGCCTACTAATAACTTATTAATCACGTTCTTATCTAATAAATGTAACACTATGGATACTTATACAATCTTACGAAAAATTTGTTCTCTTACAAAATATTCTAATTTCTCTTATCTATTTAGTACAACAATTCCTTATTTTTAATGTTTTTATATGAGTACCTAAAGAAAATACCAGAACCATTTGTATGAGATATTTACTCTTTTTTATTTTTATATTCAAAATGCTTCCAATTCAGGGGCAACAAACTTACCCTGATTCAATTATCTATTCAAACCACATTTTTAATGAAAAGATCAGGACTGTACAACTTTATAAGGATGGCTGGAATCTTTCATACCCTATTATGAAACTGAACAGTAATGAGAAATTAGTTCTTAATTTCGATTTGCTCGGGGATCAACCTGAATCATACTATTATACTTTTATACTCTGCGATAAAGACTGGAAAAAATCTGATGTTTTCCCGAATGATTATATGGCTGGATACACTGAAAACCCTGTTGAAGATTTTGAAAATTCTTTCAACACAACGGTAAGCTACATCCATTACAAACTCAGTTTCCCAAATGACAAGGTAAGCCTGAAACTTTCAGGCAATTACATCCTTTTTATTTATCCTGCTGACAAACCCGAGGAACCTGCAATAACTCAAAG
>PMNJ01000044.1 GCA_003162595.1 Bacteroidales bacterium
CTGCCCACTTATCGGGACCACGCAATATGGACAATTTTATCATGACACCAAACCTTTATCCATCTACCGGGACTTTGCAAAAACGCATGCCAACCCTGACGCAGACGGCAACTCCTTAAACCGCTGGACCGTTAGCAAAAATTGAGTACTTATCTCGTCCCGAATAAAATTTTGACCCAATGAAAAAAATAATTTTTACTATTGCCGTAATCTTAGTAATAGTCTCTTGTAAAGAGCAAGTCTCAAATGGCCCTATGATTCTTTCTGGCAATATTAAAAACCCTAATTGGGATTCCATTTCAATCCAGGATCCTTTGAACAGAGTAATTAGTAAAATTAAACTTTCAAAAAATAATTCTTTCGTTGATACTCTTAAAGTATCGGAAGGGAATTATTTCTTGTGTCATGGCATTCAGAGAATTACTGTGTTTCTTAAGCCCACATATGACCTAGATGCTGAGTTCGATGCACATAATATGGAAGAATCTCTAGTTTTTACAGGTGATGGAGCAAATGAAAACAACTTTCTAGCTAAGAAACAATTATATGAAAGAAGCCTAACCGGACTCAGTAACTTCTCCACTAATGAAGCAAAATTTTTAAAACTGAATGATTCTCTATTTAATCTAAGAGTTAAGTTTCTTAAAAATAATAAGAAAACTCTTGAAAAAGAATTTGTGACCTGGGAAATGAAAAACTTTGAAGTTGAAAAATTATTAGGAATTTCCAGATTTGAAAGAATCCATCAGTCAGAAACAAATAATAAGAACTTTAAGGTATCCAAACAGTTTCCCAATCCATATACATTGTTGGATTTTAATGATGAGAGACTAGCAATGTCACCTGAATATCTGATGCTAATTGATAGTTATTTAGGAAGAGAAGTAAGAGCCAAACTTAAAATAGGTGAATCTTTGGATTGGAGCATAGGAGTCTTAAATATTATAGAGGATAAAATCAAATCTTTAAAAGTTAAAGAGTTTATATGCTACCCTCATGTTGAAGAACTATTCGTCAACACCAGGGAACCGGATTCAGTCTATAATAGATTATTGACCTTTACACTTGACAAAGAATCACTTCAAAAGCTAAAATTGATATATAAGAATAGTTTAAATAAAATACATTCGGGAAGTGTTTGCCCAAATTATAGATTTTATGATATAAACAATCAGCGAGTAACACTTAATTCTTTTAAAGGTAAAGTAGTTTATATAGATGTTTGGGCTACATGGTGCTCTCCATGCATGGCTGAGATTCCATACTTGAAAAAGCTCGAAGATGATCTTAAAAACTACAATATTCAGTTCGTAAGTATTTCTAAAGATAGTTACAAAGAGCTTTGGCGGAAAACGGTTAAAGAAAAAAAATTACCGGGAATACAAATTCTTGCTAATAGTGACACCTGTAGTTTTTTTAAAGATTTTTCTATAGTTGAAATTCCACGATTCATTATTCTCGATAAGAATGGTTTAATTATTAATCAGAATGCAATGCGTCCTTCCGACCCAAAGCTTAAAGATGATCTGTTAAAGTATATTCGTTAATTTTTTGAATAAAGATCCATTACTGCCTCCTTGTGATTTTTTACTCATTATTTATTATTTGTTAATCTTTATTTCACGAAAGTAAAACAATGAAAATCCGAATTATTTTAATTGTTATTTTGTTAGCATGCTCATGTACTCAAAAAAGTCATAAGCCTAAATCTGGTGATCTTCGAAAAATTGATGTGATTTCTCGTCCCGACTCTATTATATACAACCTTTCTGACATTGCTTCTGATATTCAGTATATTACTCTGAAAACTCCAGGTATTTTCCAATTCTTTTATATCTACAAGGTAGTCACTTCGCAACATAGAATATATATTAATTCAGGAAATAATCTATTTTGTTATGACGATTCGGGAAGGTTCCTTTATAGCCTTTTCCAGAATGACAAAGAAAACCCGGGATTTATCAACGACTTTGATATAAGCCCGGATCAAAAGACTATTGCAGTGCTCTACTACAGAAAAATATTACTATTTGAAGACAGGGATGCCAAACTTGTTTATACAAAATCAATTAAGCTAAATAAATCCTCACCTTGCAGGATCTCCTTTATCCCGGAAACAAATAATATTCTACTCTCTATTAATCCTAGAAAAGGAACTGAAAAATCCCTAAGCCTAATAATTAATTGTGATGGTGATACTTTAGAGCTAAAAAAGAACCACCCAAAATACTTTTTACCTTCAATGCCTGTATTCGAGACAGGAACGATACAATATAAATCAGGAAATTCTCTCTTTTTTAAAGAACAGAACAATGATACCATCTTTAAAGTCAACGAAAAATCGGAGATTTCTCCATCTTATATTCTTGATTTGAAAGGCAAAACTATATTAAACTGGACAAAAGGTTCCGGGGAATATCAATATGACAGAATGAATCCTTATATTATTATTGAAGCCATATTTGAAGTCCCAAAATTCATTCTTTACACTTATTCTTATCATTATCCAAATTTAAGTTATACGCTGTATCATAAAATAGTTTATAATAAAGTTACCGGCAGGAAACTCCATGTCGACATTAACAAGGATTTGAAAAATGACTTGTGCGGAGGCCCTGATTTTTATCCTCTATTTGTCAGCAGAGATTTGTATTATTCCTGGTCTAAAGGTTCTGACCTGAAGAAATTTATAGAAAGTGAGGACTTTAGAACAGCAAAGGTAAAAAATCCAGATCGGAAGAAACTTCTTAAGAATATGACCGATTCCCTCAGAGATGAAGATATCATACTTATAGTTGCTTTGCCAAAATAATAAAAAGACATCATTATCAACTTTTGCTAACTCGGACGGTTTAATTAATTGGCTTCCGCAGCCCGGACAACTCCGTAATCAGCCCCAAATGTCTATGCGAACAAATTCATTTCAACTTATCAAAATTTGTACAACCCGTCCCGATAGCTATTGGGATGTTCCTGCTGCCGAGACAAAGTCAATAGGGTTGCAAGCCGACGCTCAAGTTGTGGTATGATACAACATCCGTTAATGGTAATTTCTTAAAATATCATGTAGTCGATAATTCTGTATTCATTGAATATGGTAATAACTCATTTCATCGATCATTACCTGATAAATATGATTGTCAAATTACTGATTTCTGGATACCTAAATTTGAATGGGATACCCATGATTTTATGATACTAAAATATGGCTGTGGATCACCTTGCTGGGGAATTTTTGTTCTCCGATTTGATTCATTGAATCCAGTAAGAAATATAATGTATGATATGGCATTTGATTACGACAATGAATTAATTGTCTATTTAGGTAATATGGATTACAATAGTCTTATCGTTGAAAACCTCAAAACATTGCAAAGGATCAAAATTGAATTTCCTTTCAAATCGGACCACGGAGAGTTTATGGGTTCTTGGATTGATTCTATTTCAATAAAAAATAATCAGTTATATTACAAGTACTCTAATCCAAATGACTATAATGAAAAAAAGCCTCATACTGAAGTAACAATTAATATTAAACTAAAAAAAGCCTAAGCATAACTCGGACGGTTTAATTAATTGCCTTTTGCGACCCGGACTATTTTATCAACGCATTCAAAAGTCTATGAGAGAAGAATTTAACCAACTTATTAAATCTTGTGCCACCCGGACTGATCCTGCTGCCGAGACAAAGTCAATAGGGTTGCAAGCCGACGCGCTGGTGCCTTG
>PMNJ01000097.1 GCA_003162595.1 Bacteroidales bacterium
ATAAAAAGAGGCATTCTCATAAGATCCTTTGCATTCCGACATGATTGGATCTGAAGATTTACAACTATTGTATCATAGACTTCAGGGTTGAGGTTCTTTTTGAAGAGTTCATATGCTCTGAGCGCTTTATCGATTTGATTATTTATCCGGTATGCGTTGGCGAGATAATAGAGAGCGTCGTAAGGTGCTCCGTCTTCATTGAATTTTCCCTCTTTATATTTTGGATCGATATTCTTAACAGCATCCTCAAGGTAACTGACAGCTCTGACTTTCTCCCCAGGAATATTCATGTAACACTGGCCTATCCTGTATTTGAAATTTGAATTATTCGGGTAATTTCTTAATAGTTGCTGATATAAAGGCAGAGCATCCTTGTAAGCTTCAAACAATATCCAGCTTTCAGCATCATAAAAATTATCCCTCAAATCTCCCTTAGACTGGGAAATTAAATCAGAATTGATAAATGTAGCCAGAAGCCACGTTAAGAGAACTAACCTTTTCATCATATTACAATTAAATCAAAATGGAATGTGGGTACATAAATCACTTACGAAAAATATAATCCTAAGTTTCTTTTTTTTTTTAATGGAGGAAATCAATCTGTCATTTCTCTGCTCAAGGCTACTAATATATGATAAATATTAGAAAAAAGGGCTATTTATAACAGTCCTTTTTACCAAATCTTATCTTTTTTTTTCAAAATCGATTTATAAGCAGATGAAAATCACAGGTAGTATCTGAGACTTAACACACGATCAAGCCAAATCCTGGGTATAGTTTTCAAGAATCTGTTTCACTTTATGAAGGAATTTTCCCGCCAGTGCACCATCTATAACTCTGTGGTCATAACTTAATGAAAGAATCATTACCTGCCTGATAGCTATCATATCTCCTTCCGGGGTTTCAATGACTATTGGAGTTTTTCTTACAACCCCTGTTCCCAGGATAGCAGCCTGCGGCTGGTTTATAATAGGTGTGCCAGCTAGATTATTATAACTTCCGAAATTTGTAATTGTAAAGGTGCCCCCCGTAATTTCGTCAGGTTTTAATTTATTAATTCTGGCTCTCTCCGCAAGATCATTAACTGCCTTTGCAAGACCTGTGAGGCTTTTCTCATTGGCGTTTTTTATTACCGGGACTATCAGGTTACCGTCGGGGAGTGCTGTGGCCATTCCGATATTGATATTTTTCTTTTTGATAATATTGTCGCCATCAACTGATATATTGACCATAGGGAATTCGTAAAGCGCTTTTGCAACAGCATCAATAAAAATAGGGGTCAGAGTAAGCTTTTGACCTTCAGCAGCAAGAAACTTTTCCTTGTTGGTATTTCTCCAGTTAACAAGACGGGTTACGTCTGCATCAATAAAGGATGTGACATGAGGTGATGTTCTTTTTGACAAAACCATATGTTCTGCAATTATTTTCCGGACCCTGTCCATTGGAATAATCTCATCTCCCGGTGACTTTGAAACCGGTATTGTTTGTTTCTTTACGGCTTTTGCAGTATCTGTAGCTTCTGAAGCTTTTATAGCCTCCACAGCTTGTATAGCTTCAACTGTACTAGTTGAATTCCTCTCATCAAGGATTTTTAATATATCATCTTTTGTAATTCTTCCATCCATTCCAGTTCCGGTTGTCCTGTCAAGTTCAGTGTAACTTATTCCTTCGCGTGCGGCAATACTTCTTACAAGTGGAGATATGAACTTTCCGGATGGTGTCCTGCTTTTCATATCATGTGACGAAGCTTCTATTTCAGTTTTTTCCTGTTTTACTGCTGCAATGGTTTCGCGGATTTGTTCAACTTCTTTATCAATTTTCTTAATATCTTCTTTAGTCGGAGTGGCATTATTCTCTATGACACACAATAAGTCACCAATCCTTGCAATTGAGCCCTCTTTGGCAATTATTGAGACCAAGGTACCTGATGCCGGTGCTGGGACTTCAGAGTCCACTTTGTCAGTTGCTACTTCAACAAGCGGGTCATCTTCCTTTACCTTAGATCCTTCGGTAACAAGCCATTTATTAATAGTTGCTTCAATTACTCCTTCTCCCATTGCAGGTAATACGATATTCAGTTTTGCCATAAAAATTTGTATTTATATTTATTTTTAACCCCCTTTCTTCTTTCCCCCAAGGGGGAAATGATCTCTCCTTCCCCCTTGGGGGAAGGTTGGGAAGGGGGTCTTTTTCAAACGAATAGGATGAGTTTACGCCCATTCATTATTTCTCTTAAAAGGGAAATAATCCAAACATTCTTTACAAAAAGGATAACATTATTTCTATCTTACTAAACAACCGGATCAGAGAAATGTTTCAGATATACCGCGTATGTTGAGACAATAATCCTGACAATAAATGCAGATAGTTTCACTAAAAATTATTTGCCGGTAAATTCCTTGCTGATAACTTGTGAAAGTCTTTTAACTCCTGTTTCGATCTCTCTGATAGCAGATCGCTTCAGGCTCTTTCCGGAATTCGACAGGAATTGATTTATTGATTTTATCACTGCTGGTAAGGATTCCTGTTATTTATTGCCCGGCCCAATGTAATTTCATCGGTATATTCAAGTTCATCTCCAATTGCAACACCCCTTGCAAGGGTTGTGATATGTATATCATATTTGTTTAATCTTTTAAAAAGATAATAGTTTGTTGTGTCTCCCTCCATAGTGGTACTTAATGCAAGTATTATCTCGGTTATTCCTCCGGCCTTCACTTTTTCTTCAAGGTTGTCGATTTTCAAATCAGATGGGCCAATTCCGTCGATAGGGGAAATAATACCTCCCAGAACATGATAAACTCCCCTGAATTGCCGCGTGTTTTCAATAGCCATCACGTCCTGAATGTTTTCCACCACACATATTATCGATCTCTCCCTCTTTTCATCCTTGCAGATATTGCATACTTCAGTATCTGAAATGTTGTTGCAAATCTTGCAATAGTGAATATCTTGGTGAAGCCTGATAATGCTCTCCCCGAATTTCCTTACCTCTTCAGAATCTCTTCGTAACAGATACATTACCAGTCTGAAAGCTGTTTTTCTGCCTATCCCGGGAAGAGAAGCAAATTCATTTACGGCATTTTCCAGGAGCCTGGAAGGAAATTCAGTAAAACTCATGATTAAATACTTTTAGACAAAATTAGTTCAATTTTCCGGTGTTATTAATCAGTCGGGGAATTTTTTGTCTTCCATTCTTTTTGTTATTCTTGTAAACAAATTGATACTGGTATGTCACCTCTTCTGATCCTTGGAATTTTTCTGATCTATACACTGGTGTTATTTTCTGTTACATGGTTCACGGCACGAAAAGCTGACAGCCAGTCATTCTTTATAGGAAATAAAATATCTCCATGGTTTGTGGTCGCTTATGGAATGATCGGAGCGTCACTTTCAGGGGTGACATTCATGTCTGTCCCGGGATGGGTAAAAGAAACGCAGTTCAGTTATATGGTTGTTGTTTTAGGATACCTTTTCGGCTATTTTGTTATTGCGCTTGTATTACTCCCTTTATACTACAGGTTAAAACTGACATCAATATATTCATATCTTGAGCAACGGTTTGGATTCTGGTCTTACAAAACCGGCGCAGGCTTTTTTATATTATCGAGAACACTTGGGGCCTCTTTACGTATGTTTCTGGTTATAAATGTTCTTCAAATTTTTGTATTTGATGCGTGGCATGTGCCATTCTGGATTAATGTCCTTGTATTCATCATCCTGATCATTCTTTATACGTTGAAAGGAGGAATAAGAACAATAATATGGACCGATACCCTACAGACAACCTTTATGTTGCTTGCAGTTGTTCTATCTGTAATTTACATCGGTAAAAACATGCATATTACCATGTTTAAGTTGGTTTCCATTGTGAAAGAAAGCCCCGTTTCGAAAATATTTATAACTGACTGGCATCATCCAAGATTTTTTCTGAAACAGTTCTTCAGCGGCATGTTTATTACAATTGTTATGACGGGACTTGATCAGGAAATGATGCAGAAAAATCTCAGTTGCAGGAATATTAAGGAAGCGCAGAAGAATATGTTCACTTTCAGCGGGATACTCGTTATAGTTAACCTGTTATTCCTGTTTCTCGGCGCCCTTCTGCTTATTTTTATGCAGAATAAGGGTCTGAATATAACCTCAAGTGATGATATTTTTCCTACAATCGCGATAAGATACCTTGGTCCGGTGGCAGGTGTTGTATTTTTAATAGGCCTTATCTCAGCAGCTTTCCCGAGCGCAGACGGGGCATTGACATCTCTTACCACTTCAGTGAGTATCGATTTCCTCGGACTTGAAAGGAGGGAAGGTCTTTCCGAAAAAGCAAAGACAAGGATCAGGTATGCAGTTCATCTTACAATAGCCCTGGTATTCTTTTTAAGTGTTTTAATGTTCAGCACTTTGAATGACAGGGCAGTAATAGACAAGCTTTTCACAATCGCCGGATATACATATGGCCCGCTGCTAGGATTGTATTCTTTCGGGTTGTTTACAAAAAGAATAGTTAATGATAAAATAACTCCGGCTATTGCAGTTTTTTCTCCTGTAGCCTGCTTTTTCCTGAGTAAGTATTCGGTAATTTTATTTAACGGGTATAAATTCGGATTTGAATTGCTTCTTCTGAATGGGTTGCTGACTTTTATCGGACTTTATCTATTTAGTCGAAAACCAAAGATGTCTTGAAGTCTTGATGTCTTGCAGTTTCTAAGTCTCTCAGTCTCTTTGCCTTCTATACTTAACCCATTCTTTCCTGTATTGCCCATGACTATAATTTCCAGTACATTTCTTAATGCCTGATACTATTGTCTTGCTGCCTGTTTCCGGAAGTACTGTTAGTATTGTTTGTTCCATTAGTATCCGTATCCTCGTTATCTTCAGTATCTTCCTTAACCACTTTTTTAATTATAGCGTTTATCTTTTTATATGGAATATTCCAGACAATATAGTAACTGATGCCTGTGCTGAATGTTTTTGTCCCATTGCCGAATCCCGGAAAATTAACCGGTCTCAGGTCTTTTCCAGTTCCGGAATAGAGCAACATTCTTACACTTATTGACCACCCTATGCTGAAATGGTTTAAAATTTCTGCTCTCACCCCGGGAGTAAGTTCAGCGAAATGTGCCCAGTTAGTTTTTTGAGCAATGGTGGACGAGGCTGTGCCCCAGTAATTATCTTTCTCAAAGGAAGGTGTTTCAGAAATAAATCTGCTCAAACCATATCTTAACCCGATCCCTGCCCAGTATTTACCTTTCGATTTGTCAGGTTTCAGGAGATTAAAATCTATGCCCATACGGACAAAACTTCCGTGATTCAGATAAACGTAATTATATTGTGAATACTTGAAATTAAGATATCCGGCAGCAAGTACTACTGAATGCTTTTCATCAAGATCGACAGAAATGTAGCCTTCCTCATTAAGAATATTTTTATCTGAATAATAGATAGCAGGACCCGATACTTCCAACCCTACCTTTATTTTAAGAGGAATGGGGATTGTATCCTGGGCATGAACCTGAATCAAACTCCAGGTCAGTAAAAGCAACAGGTTAATAAAATATGCGAATGTTCTCCACATTTAAATTTGTAATAGTAGTGTTACCTGTATATATATCCTTGATTGAATGTTTTGTATAGTTTTTTACCGTATCAAGATGATGATAAAATGTGTAACCGCATTCCTTGGAAATAAGATGAGGGTAGCTGCTATAATGGAATTCAATGGTATCAGCGACTCCGTTTATTATTATAATGAAGGTACAACTTTCTGTTGAAGCATTCAGCGGTATAAGAGCAGGTTGTACATTAGTCATTTTATTATAAATAGTTGAATCCTGATTCAGTCCGTAAAGAGTCAAAGTATCGGGTGCCTGGAGTTTTGGTGTGACATCACCAGTGTAAAACGAAGCTTTCAAATAAGATTCTGTTTCCTCAAAACATGATCCAAGTGTGCATGAAAGCAGGCATATTAAAAAACCTGACAGTATTATAAGAAGACTTCCAGGAATAAATTTTCTCATTGTTTATTTGAAAGCCTCAAAATTACAAAAATATTGGTGTGATCTGCAAAATAGATCCAGAGCCTCAGGTTTTTTTTAAGAATTCAGCTGCTTTTTTGATAGCACGTTG
>PMNJ01000159.1:0-34085 GCA_003162595.1 Bacteroidales bacterium
TTTTCTATTATAAACCCTTTTAACTAACATGTTTAAAAAACGACTGACTATGCAAATTTCTACAAATGTACGGCGCATTGCGCTGTTTTTTCTAAGCATGGTTCTTTCTTCGAGCATTATTTTTGCTCAGGAAAAGACCATCACGGGGAAGGTCACTGGCCAAGGCGAGGGACCTCTACCTGGTGTAAACGTAACTGTTCAGGGTACGACGATCGGAGCAATCACCGACTTGAATGGTGGCTTTGTTATCAAGGTACCGAGTACTGCAGTTGTATTGGTATTTTCGTCTATTGGTTATACTACTCAACAGGTAACCATAGGTACGCAGAGTTTAATCAATGTTACACTCGCTGAGAGTGTTGCTGCTCTTGATGAGATTGTAGTTGTGGGTTATTCGACCCAGGCAAAGAAATCTCTGACAGGTGCGGTTTCAACGGTTAATTCTGAAGCATTATCTGAAGAAACAGCCGCCAACCCAATTGAGCGTTTGCAAGGTAAGGCATCAGGGGTATCTATTATCGACTCACACGTACCCGGTGGCGATGCAATTATCAACATTCGTGGATTAGGTACAATCAACGACAATGGACCGCTGTTTGTGATTGACGGAGTGCCAACTAAGTATGGAACATCCCAGATCAACCCGAATGAAATTGAATCACTCACGGTTTTGAAGGATGCTACTTCGGCTGCTATTTATGGCGCCAGCGGTGCTAACGGTGTTATTATTATAACAACAAAACGCGGAACGGCTGGTAAAACAAATGTTACATTTACAGCACGTTATGGTGTAAGCCTGATTCCAAAAATGTACGACCTCCTGAATACAGAACAGTATGGGGAAATGCTTTGGCTCGAAGCAAAAGATATGGGTGTAGCTCCATCAAATATCCTTTATGGATCAGGTGCAACACCTGTAATTCCTGACTATGTGGTTCCTGCAGGTGCAATGACAGGTAATCCTTTGACTGACCCGTCTTTGTATAACCATACTCCGGGTGCCAGTTTCTTCAATATTACCCAGGCAAACAAAACAGGAACAGACTGGTACGGAGCAATTCTGCGCCAGGCTCCTATGCAAGACTATAATATTGCTCTTTCAGGTGGTGGCGAAAAAGGAACCTATGCATTTAATATTGGTTATTCAACAGAAGACGGTTTATTGAAATTCACCTCATTTGATCGTTATTCAATTCGTTCCAATGCTGACTCAAAAATAACCAGCTGGTTGAAAGTAGGAGAATCACTTGGTATTACTTTTACGAAGAGTAATGGTAACAACAGTGATAATAATGAAGGATCAATGATTTCAGAGGCTTATCGTATGCAACCTATTATCCCGGTATATGATATACAGGGTAATTTTGCAGGCACCAAGGCTACAGGTACAGGTAATGGGGAAAACCCTCTTGCTACTCTTACTCGTGACAAGGATGACTTCAGAAAAGACCTTAGGGGAATCGGTAACGGTTATGCAGAAATTACGCTTATGAAGGGTCTGACAGTAAAATCCCTGTTTGGATTTGATTATCGTAATAATGATACGAAAGATATTTTCCGCCAGAATCCTGAATTCCAGGAATCAAAACCGACTGACATCCTCACAATGTCGAGCGCCTATACAATTCAATGGAACTGGGCTAACACTCTTAATTTTACAAGAGCATTCGGAGATCATAACGTTAATTTCCTGGTCGGTTCTGAAGCTCTCTCAAGCACCTATTATTATCTGATGGGATCACGTTCAACATTCTTCTCAAGTGATGTTAATTATATGTATCTCGATGCCGGTGAAGCTGACAAGAATAACTCGGGTAACGGTAATATGTCAACAAAATTCTCATATTTCGGCAGGTTGAACTATGATTACAAGGGTAAATACCTTGTTGAAGCTACTTTCCGTCGTGATGGTTCTTCAGTCTTTGGCGCCAACAACCGCTGGGGTAATTTCCCTGCCCTTTCAGTAGGATGGAGACTTTCCCAGGAAAACTTTATGGCCGGTGTCAAAGATGTTGTTAATGATCTTAAACTACGTGGTGGCTATGGTGTTTCAGGAAATGATAATATCGGACTTTACAACGGGTTCAGTACTTTCGCATCCAATTCAAACACCTCTTCNNGATTTTGCTGTTTTGAACAATACACTTAGTGGATCTCTTGATATATGGCAAAGAAAAACCAAAGACATGCTATTCCAGGTTTCCATACCAAACGTTTCCGGAGAGGCCACAGCACCCCAGGTAAATATTGGCGACATGGACAACAAAGGATTTGATCTGAACCTTAACTACACCAATAAAGCTTTAAACGGCGATCTTACTTATGATCTGGGACTAACCTTATCTCATTATAAGAATAAGATTGTGAAGATTTCGAATAATACTGCAGAATTCCTTAATGGTGGAGATTACAGGCAGATGAGTTATACCCGTGCTACTGTCGGAACCGCATTTCCTGAATTCTATGGTCTGATAGTTGATGGTATTTTCCAGACGCAGGCTGAAGCTTCTGCTTATGCACCTGAATATGGAGGCACCTATAATATTGCAGGTCACTTCAAATTCCGTGATGTAAACGGTGATGGTAAAATTGACGATAACGACCGTACTTATATTGGAAGCCCTCATCCTAAGTTCACAGGTGGTCTGAATATGGGTGTTGGCTATAAAGCTTTCAATCTTAGCGCATTCTGGTATACAAGCTATGGCAACAAAATCGCTAACTATGTAAGCAGATGGATCGATTATCCTCAGTTCACTGGTAACCGTTCGATTGACCGTTTGACAAAAACATGGGGCAGCCCATATCTGGCAAACAATGCAGATGCCACTTTACCTCTGGCCGACCTTAATATTATCAGCCAGTATCCTTCTACAGCATTTATTGAAGACGGCTCTTTCCTCAGATTGAAAACTCTTCAGTTGAGCTATACACTGCCAAAAGAACTATCAAAGAAAATTTCGATAGCAAGCTGCCAGGTCTATGTTCAGGGTTCAAACCTTGTTACTTTTACTAAATACAAAGGATTGGATCCTGAAATCAACAGTTCCGGAGTCAATCTTGGTATTGATGCCGGCCAGTGGCCGACTGCACGTCAGATTGTGTTTGGGATAAAACTCGATTTGTAGATAATTTGATGTGAAGAAACTATTAAAATAAATTAAATATGAAAAGAAAAGCAATATTTATAACACTGGTTGTTGCCTCGTTAATGACCGTGTTCTATGCATGTAAGAAAAGTTTTCTCGATACTCTTCCTACCGGGTCGGCAAATGATGCTCTCCTGGCCAATGAAAAGGGTGTGGATGCTATTCTGATGGGTGCCTATGCCGCAATTGATGGACAAATAAATGGGACAGACGGTGCCGGTTGGGCTGCATCTGTTACAAACTGGGTCTGGGGCGATGTTGCCTCTGATGATGCTACAAAAGGATCCGATATATCTGACCAGTCGACTATTGTTCCTGTTGAAAACTACTCAGTGGATGCAACCAATGGATATGTAGCTGATAGTTGGAGATTCAGATATGACGGAGTTGCCCGTGCAAATGCTGTTCTTCAAGAACTGGCAAAAGTAACTCCTGCTCTTCCTGATGCTACAACAACCTCAATTAAGGCGCAGGCATTGTTTATCAGAGCTTTTATTCATTTCCAGCTTAAAAAGGTGTACAATAATATCGCTTACATAAAAGAAACCGATAATCCGATAAAAGTCCCTAACAATGTCGATGCATGGCCTTTGATTGAAGCTGACCTTCAGTATTCTGTTGCGAATCTTCCCACATCACAGGCTGATGTTGGTCGTCCGACCAAATATGCTGCTGAAGCTCTTCTGGCAGAAGTTTATATGTTCCAGAAAAAATGGACAGATGCTAAACCGTTACTGGATGATATTATCGCAAGTAACAAATATACTCTTATGCCTAGTTTTACAGACAATTTTGTGGCTGCAAAAAGGAATAATGCGGAATCTGTGTTTGAAATTCAATACAGTGTAAACGATGGAGCAGATGGTTCACCAAATGCAGGATGGGGCGATGCTCTTAACTTCCCAGTTGATATAGATGGTACAGGTACATGCTGCGGATTCCACCAGCCAACACAAAACCTTGTGAATGCATTCCAGGTTGATGCTGCCGGCCTTCCGCTTGCAGTTACCACCGGAACAGTTCCGAATTTTAAAAACGATATGGGTATTTTATCTACAGCAAGTTTTGCTCAGGATACAGTTACTCCTGTCGACCCCAGGTTAGACTTCACAATTGGCCGTCGTGGTGTTCCATACCTCGATTGGGGAATTATGCGTGGTTCAACATGGATCCGCGACCAGGGTAATGCCGGTCCTTATCTGAACAAGAAAAACATGTTTCTTAAAAAGGATAAAGGGGCTTTATCAACCACAACAGGTTGGGCAACTGGTGTAAACTCCAACAACTACAGAATAATCACTTATGGTCATGTTTTGTTATGGAGAGCTGAAGTCGCTGCTGAAACAGGTGATTTGCCAACAGCAACAACTCTTGTAAATCAGATCCGTACAAGGGCTGCCGCCAGTCCGGTAGTGTTGGGCAGATGCCGTACATTTGTTCTTCCAACCCAGACAGGATTGAATATTGCTAGTGCTGTACCTGCAGCAAACTATCATGTAGCTATATATCCTTCAACATTTCCCAGTCTGGATTATGCACGTACTGCTATCTATACAGAAACGAGACTTGAATTTGCAATGGAAGGTTTCCGCCACTTCGACCTTGTACGTTGGGGTATAGCTGCAACTACCATTAATGCTTACCTTGTTCAGGATAGAGCTTTCAGATCATTATTCGGTGGTGTAACACCTGCTGTTTTCACTGCTAATAAAAATGAGTACTGGCCAATTCCTTTCACTCAGGTAGAGCTTGAACCGGGTGTTCTTACTCAGAATACAGGTTTCTAATAAGTAATTGATATTTATAAAAGAGGCTGGCATTTGCCAGCCTCTTTTTTTATCTTTTTAAAGTAATTACTATAACCCCGTTGGCTCCGTTTGATCCATATAAAGCGGCACCAACGCCGTCGACATATTTTATGGATTTTACTTCGGAAGGAAGGATGGTCGAAATGTCTGTGATAACCATATCATCAACAACATACATAACCTGGGAAGTTAATGAAAAAGACTGGACCCTTTTAGAATATACGGAAGTGCCTACAACCTTTACATAAAATACCTCGTTATTTATAAGTTCGAAGATGCTTGTATATCTGGAATAATCTTTGATTCTTTTTAATCCATAGCCGTTAATTCCCTTTTGAAGGTCTTCTCGTGAAATATGGTTATCTCTGACTGCATCTTCAAAACTTGTCTGGTTATTACTATATATAAGGTTTATTGAAATGTTTTGCAACTTTCTGATCTTTACATTTTTAACATCAAAACCGGCCGCAGAAAACAATAATATATCCTTATTTGAACAATTTATGGTAAAATGTCCGAGTGAATCAGATTGCTCTGTTGCTCCTGTATTAATAGATTTTATCAGAACTTTATTTAATGGAAAACTATTATAAGTTGTAACGATACCCGAAACGACTGTACTTTTTTGGGCATATAGAGAAATGTTTATTGTAAATGCAAATAAAATCGGAATAGTATATAATGTTATTGATCTCATAATCATATATTTAATTATTGCAAAGGAAGAAAGTATATAGCTAATCTATTTTTGAAAGATCGCCGTTCAGGTATTTAAATTTGACAACCTCTCTGCAGCTTGCACAGTTGTAGTTAGGAGAATCGGGCGGTAGTTTCGGAATTTCAACATAAATTATTCTGTCTTTTATTTTCAATATCTTCATATCGCGTTCTATCACCTTGGTTACCTTGAATTTACCATTTGTTTTTATAAGTATTAAATGCTCATTTGTTGCCAGAAACTGCCCGTTATAGGAAGAAATTGAAACTATAGCATCCTCATTCGTATCATCATCAATAAGACCAACCACTATTTTTGAAGGGTCTATAACATACTTTATCTGGTTATTGACTATATTGATAATTCCACCCTTCTCAACCGATTTTTTGGAGTCCTTTAATTTATCTCTTGCATAATTAATTGCGATATCCATCACTTTCCGCTTAATACCGGGGGCGACGGTGTTTCCCTGCCCGGTTTTAGTATCATTATGAATACAAGAAATTAAAAGGAAGAAAAGAAAAAGTAACAGGCTACTCTTTTTCATATTAATAGATTTTCAGAAAATGCTCAAAAATATAACAAATGAAGGAGCATAAAAAATGTAGCAATAATTATTTGGGTATAATCTGGCTGATTTGAATTTCCGGAGGTTTACTTTTGCCTTTTACCTTATTTGGTATATTTTAATCTGAGATTTATATCTTTATCATAAACAAAATAACAGGGATTGTCACACTGCGTCTTATCATATCTTACTCTTGGAGTAGCCGAATCAATTGCTATGTAAAAATCATCAGCAATATGATAAGTAGCTGTAACAGTATATTTTTTATTCAGTGATACCTCAATTAAAGCCTGTGTCTCTGTAGTTTGGTATGAGTTATAAAGGACACTGTCTTCAAGATTACCTTCGTAAACATTTATTACAGTCGGAGAAGAAGAATATCCTTCATCAAGTTTCACATTAAGATTGATTTTTAACGGTTCATCAGTCGTACAATCGGGGCATTTAACAATAAGCCCCTGTTTCTCGCACGAAAATAATTCAACTATAAAAAGGAGAAATAATATTTTTTGAATATGTGCCATAATTCCTGATAACCTGCTTTTAATTGTTACTCGTTTCTCTTTACCTTTTGCCTTTCACCTTTCACCTTTCATTTTTCACCTTTTGCCTCTTTACCTATTTACTATTGCCTTCCCTAATACCACTTTAATGTTTTACTCTTTGTTCTTACTTTATCAAAGTACAGATTGTATGAAGCGCCAAATCTTAGCCATAGCGGACCGATATGATAAAAATCAGAATTAATATACTCAGCACCCAGTGAAAATGAAAGATCCTTCTTTGTCCATTTTAGTGAAAAGTCCGGAATAACCATAAATTTATCCGGAGGTACAATTAAGGTCCCTTTAAATTCGTTCCCAAAGGTATAACCTGCCGACAGTGATGCTGAAAAGCCAAAATTGCCTTTAAATGCATTGTCGGTAATGGAAAAATCTTTAAACAGCCCTGCGTAAACTACGGAACCTTTATCCATATACTGATAGAACATGTGCTCAGATTGCGCAAGCAAAACCCGCGTATACCACAATTTAGTATCGAATCCGAATATAATTCCACCGTTCAGATATGGTTCCTTGAATGAAAGACTTGCCCCGGAATAAATGTCATGTAGAAAAAACCTGGTGGATACCATCACATCTACCTGATCTATTTCATACTTAATATTACCGGGAATTTTATTTTCCTTAAGAAGCTTTAATACATCTTTTCTACGGTATTTTGAAGCTACACTATAAGGACTTACAGCATGATTTACCTGATCAGCCCATTTGTTGCCAATTTTGAGCAAATACTTAGTTGCGTCTGGTTGATCAGCAATTATTGTAAGCGTCAGGGCATTATGATTCGAAGTATTTGCTGCATAAATGTCAACACCTTTTTCAAAGAGAAGCCGCATCAATAATGTATCACAATTGAGGGAGGCCATCAGAAAAGGTGTAAATCCCTCATTATCTCTAGCCTCCATATTGGCGCCTTTCTGAATCAGAAGATCTGCAATATCAGCATTGCCGGCCCAAACTGAGGCCAGGAGCGGAGTGGATCCTTCAACCGTTTTTTTATCTATCGATGCCTCATAATAAAGCAGCATGTCGACAATCTGAAAAAATCCATAAACTGATGCATAGTGCAGAGGTGTGGCATCAAATCTGTCTGTGACATCAATATCAGCTCCTGCTCTGATAAGCGATTCAGCTATTTCTGCATTCTGGTTTTTAACAGCTATAAGCAGAGGAGTTTCGCCTTGTGAGGTTACCTTATTAACATCTGAACCATAATCAATAAGCATTTTGACAGCTTCTTTATAGTTATTCGAAACCGCAAAAACTAGAGGAGTAGCTCCCTGATCAGTCTCAGAAAATATGTCGGCACCATTAGAAATAAGGCGCATTATTTCCAGTGTATATCCTTTGGAGGCGGCGATCATCAGGTTGTAGTCCAGAGCACCTCTGTTAAATTCTGGTATATATTCAGTCGTATCATAATATAATGTATCAGGATATGTAACCTGGGAACAGACAACTCCTGAAGTGAACAAAAGTGTCAGAACAAAAATAATCCGTATATTTTGAAGCCTCATTGACTGCATATGTTACAAAGTTAATTCTTTGCTTCTTTTTTTTAGTATACCATAACAGATTATCAATATTTTTCAATCAGGATATTGTTTAACCTTAATTCAAATCTGGTGCCAAAATATTTTCCTTAATAAAATTTAGTCTGATTATTTAAGTTATAAAACCTGTATTTTGATAAATACTTTGCTAAAAACCTGAATTCTTAACTAAAATAGGAATTTTTATGGTAATCTTGCCGGGTCAAAAGGAATACTTTATATTTTTGTCTGGTTAATAATGAAGTGACGTTGATAAGAAAAAGCAAAATATTGTTGGTTACACTCTTGTTATTATTGGTGAGTTCTAATCCCGGGGCACAAGAAAACAGTTTTGTACTTATTGATAAGCTTGTACCAAATAATATCCGACTTACAAACGATATTTCATCCGGGACTGAGTTTGCCGGTGTTGAAAAAACTGTAAATTCTTTTTTGAAAAAGTGGTCAATCGCCGGCGCTTCAATAGCTATTGCCAAAGATGGAAAACTGATTTATGCCAGGGGATTTGGATATGCCGATACTGCATTAAAAACTGAAACTCAGCCTTATAGTCAATTCAGAATTGCAAGCATTTCAAAACTGGTTACAGCTGTTGGCATTATGAAGCTTCAGGAACAAGGAAAACTGGCTCTGACCGATAGTGTTTTTGGTTCCAGAGGGATTCTGAATGATCCATTCTACGGGGAACCTAAAGACAAAAGAGTCTACAAAATAAATGTTGCTGAACTCCTGAGCCATGAAGCAGGATGGACACAACGTTATGGAGATCAGATGTTTATGCCTTTAGTGGTGGCGGAAAAGATGGGAGTAAAACCTCCTGTGGATACAAAAACTATTGTAAAATTTGTACTTGAAAAGAGACTCCAGTATACTCCCGGATCAGGAAAGGCTTATTCAAATCTTGGCTATAGCATCCTGGGCCTGGTAATAGAAAAAGTATCGGGGATGTCGTATGAAGATTTTTGCAGGAAGACAATTATGGAACCTCTTGGCATATATGATATGAAAATAGCCGGGAATCTTCCATCAGAAAAAGCTCCTTTCGAGGTTACTTACTATGAACCAGCTGACGTTGTACTGAAACCTTCAATATATGGTACAGGGGAGATGGTACCACCTAGTTATGGAGGGAATGATATAAAAGCTCTTGGAGCAGCTGGAGCATGGGTAGCCACAGCGCCGGATCTTATGCGATTATTATTAGCTGTTGATGGTTTTAAAACCCGTCCTGATATTCTTACAGACCAAAGTATCAGATTCATGACAGATAATGATAATGGGTTTGCGCCAGTAGGATGGAAGGGGACTATTATGGATGGTACATGGTGGAGAACCGGTTCTTTTCCAGGTAGCGCCGGTATGATGAAACGTCAGTCTGATGGAATATCCTGGGTTGTCCTCTTCAATTCAAGCGCATGGAACGGACCTGAAATTTATTCCTATATCAGTAACATGATGAACCACTCAATATCAAAAATTGATTCCTGGCCTGATTATGACCTTTTCAGCTATTCACTGCCTATACCTCTGAAGACGACATTAAATGAATATTCTAGCAGGTAGTCATGTGTTTTACGGTAAATATAAACCTTATTAAGGAAGAACTTGAAAACCGATACGGAGCCACTTTAATCGACCCTGATAAATACAGACCCAGTTATTATTATCACGCTTTCGGTCTACCTTCGATCCCCGCCGTCTGTTCAGGTAGTCCTTCAAAAATTAAACTTTTAAAATGGGGATTGATACCCTCATGGACGAAAAGTATTGACGAAGCGAATATAATAAGGTATAAGACCTTTAATGCCAGATCAGAGAGTATTGCTACAAAGCCTTCGTTTTCGTTATCTTTCCGATCAAAAAGATGTATTATCCCTGTTAAGGGCTTTTTTGAATGGCAACATATTGGAAATGAGAAAATTCCATGGTATATTTATCANNGTTACAACTGAGGCAAATGATCTGATGGCTCATATTCATAACTCGGGCAAAAGGATGCCCGTAATACTCGATAGATCTTCTGAAAACCAATGGATTGATCTTTCGATCTCAGAAGCTGATGCTCTTAAACTTTTACAACAATCACCCCCTGAAATTCTTAAGGCTCATACTATCAGCTCCCTGATAAATTCAAGGACATCTGACCGGAATACTCCGGAAATAATCAAACCTTATGACTACCCTTCCGGGAATATGTTATTCTAAATAGGGGTACGTCGTACGCGGTTTACGGTTCGCGGAAAAAAGCTAATTGAAACCATACTTGAAACAGAAGTGACCGGTCACCGTTTATTGCGCCACAAATTCATAGGTCAGCATCCCAATCTGAATCCGTGGAGAATTGGCATCAGGATTAAATCTGGATAAGAGGGCAGTATTTACTGCTGTTTCAACCAGACATGGATCAGAAGCCGTACTTTCCCTCTCAGCTATCTGAGCCTTCTGTACAATTCCATTCTGGTCGACTTCAATTGTCAGAACAACCTTGCCAGATCCCTCACATTTATAAATTGGTATTGGCAGATAGAGGTGATTACGACCAAGCAGGTCATAATATATTCTTGTCGGGCCTTTGTAATTAGCTGCCATTTTCTGCGACTCGCTCGGCTTAACTTTCACTTTCTCGCCAATAGTATCCTTTTTAACTGTAAGGTTTTCATCCCCATTCGATTCAATCTGTTTTTTTTGTTCATCTATGTAATTATCAACTCCAAGTTTCCCGCTTTTAATCAGCTCCTCTTTGACCTTGTCTATATAATCGGAAGGATTTATCTTTTCAGACGGTTTACTTGAAAGATTTCTGGCAATATTCAGCATCTCCTCATCTCCTTTGAGAACCTTTTCAACAGAAGTTGCATGAACCTCAATCATCTTATCCTTTTTTGTTATAGTTTCTGCTGCGGGCGCTGGTGCTGGTGCTAGCTCTACCAGGTATTCTGCTGTTATTACTTTCTGCAATGATCGAAGCTGTAATGACATAAATATAATTCCGGCTATCAGATGAATAATCAATGTACCCAGAATACCGGTCAGTTTGCCTTTGTTTTTTCTCATACTATGCGAAATTATAAATTATTACTTTTGTATCTATATTAATAGCATTTAATAATTTAATCGAAAGCTGGGACAAATGAAGAGATCCTTTGTGTGCTTTGTGAATTCCTTTGTGCAACTTTGTGGTTAACTTTTTTTTACCACTAAGGAAGATACCTGTTAAAAAAATGGTGGAAATCAGTAAGTTTAAAATTATATTTAATGAAAAAAGAACTAATCCTTGAAATCATACAGGAAAGATGGAGTCCCTACTCTTTTTCTTCAACTCCTGTAGAAGGATTTAAATTGAAAGCGATGTTTGAAGCTGCAAGTTGTGCTCCTTCCTGCAATAATGAACAGCCGTGGGAATTCGTTTATGCAACTCAGGAGGAAATTGAGATTTTCAATGATTATGTCGGATTCCTGTTTGATGGCAATAAATTGTGGGCAAGGCACGCCTATGCGCTTGTAATAAGCATGGCAAGGACTAAATTCTTATCTAACGGTAAACCAAACAGATTTGCGTTTCACGATACCGGAATGGCTGTAACCAATCTTCTGTTGCAGGCTGTTGCTTTGGACGTTTATGTCCACCAGATGGGAGGCTATTCAGTAGAAAAAGTTAAGGAATACTTCAACCTGGGTGATGATATCGAACCTGTGGCAATGATGGCAGTGGGATATTTGGGTGATGGTTCATTACTTACTCCGGAGTTATTAAAAAGGGATGAAGCACGCAGACCAAGGAAATCAGTCAGTGAATTTGTTTTTAAAAACACACTTACCAATCATGCTTTTTAGCAGAAAGAAACAGATGATTAATTATCGCTGTCGGCTTTTTTAATCTTTTTTCTGACCTTGGGCTTAACAGGTTTATTGAATTTCTGGTTTTTAAACAGTCCGTTTTTTATCCCGCTAATGAACTTTGCCCAGGCAAATGGATTCAGAAGGTTATTGATAGGATATTGACCCCTGGTGGCCATCGCACCAAAATTCTGCTCCATCGAATACCTGTAACCGGCTTCAGGAGATACTTTGTAATCTCCCTGATTTGCGATTGCCACATAAATTGAAGCGATATTATCATTCATGTTTTCAATTATCGGGTCAACGGGTCGTTCCCTGGTCATATCTTTAATAAATTCACTGTAGTTTTTCCATGGCAAGATATTCACCTCTTTGATTTGAATAGTGTCTATTTCCAGCGCAATGTCAACTTCACAGTGTCTTTCTTCGAATGTCGTGGGAATTATTGTATGGTATCTTTTAAATCCTAAAGCTCTGAAGAAAATTGTATCTCCGGGAGTACTTGTAATAGAATAAATTCCGGTTCTTTCACTAAGAGTCCCCTTTTTAAGCTTTTTTGATACAACAGCAACCCCGGGTACGGGTCTGTCTGACTTATCTGTAATTATTCCGCTTACCTGAACATATTTCTCACTTTCAATCGTCTGACCATAATTGGCAGAAATGGCAATGATGAAGAGTACAGTTGTATAAAAGAATTTATTCAATTAGCTCAGTTGTATTAAAAATTAATCCGAATAGCAATGCAAAATAAACATTATTGAGTGTAACAATAAAACATTTAACTATATTTTAACGTGATTTGTCAACAGATATCTACGAATAGCCGATTCAATATTAAGACAGATAATACTTATTCATCATATTAAAGTCTGGAAAATATTCCAATATTTGTGCCAATAAATTTATCATTATTCTATCTGTTTTTTACAATGACCAATAATTCAAATAACTCGATAAATTCAACTTTATTATAAAGGTTAATTATTAAAACTTATGAAAAGAGTTTTACTACTGGGTGATGAAGCGATAGCACAGGCAGCATTGGATGCAGGATTAAGTGGGATGTATGCATACCCTGGTACTCCTTCAACCGAGATCATGGAGTTTATACAATCATCAAAAGAGGGTTCTGATCGCAGCGTTCACAGGGAGTGGTCGTCAAATGAAAAGACTGCGATGGAAGCAGCACTCGGAATGTCTTACGCCGGCAAAAGGGCAATGGTTGCGATGAAACATGTCGGTTTGAATGTTGCTGCAGATGGATTTATTAATTCAGCCATTACGGGAGTAAATGGTGGATTGATTGTAGTTTCGGCTGATGATCCTTCAATGCATTCTTCCCAGAATGAACAGGATTCGAGGTTTTATGGAAAGTTTGCCATGGTTCCATGCTTTGAACCTTCGAATCAGCAGGAGGCTTATGACATGGTTTTTGATGCTTTTGAAGTTTCGGAAAAATATAAGTTACCGGTTCTCTTCAGAATAACAACAAGGATGGCTCATTCACGAGCCAGCATTAATTTAAGAGCAGCACTCCAGCAGAAAAAACTTATTCTTCCTGCTGACCCATTACAGTTTGTTCTTCTTCCGGCAATTGCAAGAAAAAAATATAAGTTATTGCTGTCATCATATGAATCACTGAGGTATGAAAATCTGATTTCAAAATATAATTTTTTTAAAGACGGGAATAAAAGGGACCTTGGGATAATAGCTTGTGGAATTTCATATAACTACTTTTTAGAAAACATCGGAGAATCAGCAAATGATCTTCCTGTACTTAAAATCTCTGCATATCCTTTTCCAAAAGAGCTTATTAAGGAAATAACAGGAAGATGTAAAGCAATTCTTATTCTTGAGGAAGGAGCGCCGGTTCTTGAAGAGGCCATAAGAGGAATCCTCGACGATGGCATAAAGATCTATGGGAGGCTTGATGGAACTGTTCCACGTGATGGGGAATTAAACCCAGCTATTGTGGCAAAAGCTCTTGGATTACCTGTAAAGTACGGACACGATGTACCATCGCTGGTTAAGACACGTCCACCTTCCTTTTGTAATGGATGTGGACATGCTGATATGTTTAATTCTTTAAACGAAGCTATTAAACAGTATGGGCCGGGACATGTTTTTTCCGATATTGGTTGTTACACACTTGGAGCTCTTCCTCCATATAAGGCAATTAATTCTTGTGTAGATATGGGCGCTTCTGTAACAATGGCTATCGGAGCTTCAGATGCCGGATTATTTCCATCAGTTGCTGTTATTGGTGATTCGACTTTTACTCACTCAGGGATGACCGGGTTGCTCGATGCTGTTGTTAAAAACTCATCGGTAACAATCATTATTTCTGATAATTCCACTACAGGGATGACCGGTGGTCAAAAATCACAGGCTACCGGCAGACTGGAACAGATCTGTGAAGGGATAGGAGTTAGCTGTGAACATATAAGGGTCATAACGCCGTTACGAAAGAATAATGCAGAAAATGTTCATATCCTGAAAGAAGAATTTGAATATAAAGGAGTCTCGGTAGTTATTGCATCAAGGGAATGCATTCAGACAGCTGCCAAAAGGAAGAGATCAGAAAATTCAAATGAATAACGCTATAACCTAATAGATGAAAAACGACATTATAATATCAGGAGTAGGAGGACAGGGAATTTTATCAATTGCAGCCATAATAGGCCTGGCTGCAGTGGCTAACGATATATTTCTTAAACAGTCGGAAGTTCATGGAATGAGCCAGAGAGGAGGTGATGTCCAGTCTCATCTCAGGCTTTCAGATAAACCTGTCTCATCCGATCTTATACCTTATGGAAAAGCAGACCTTATAATTTCTGTTGAACCGATGGAATCACTCAGGTACCTTCCATGGTTGTCGGAAAAAGGATGGCTGGTAACAAATTCAAATCCGTTTATTAATATTCCTGACTATCCCTCGTTAAATGAAATTCTGAAAGAGATAGAAAAAATAGAAAATCATGTTATTTTTGATGCAGACGGAATAGCGAAAGAAGCAGGATCTGCGCGATCGGGAAACATTGTGATTCTGGGAGCTGCTTCTCCATATATCGATATGTCATTTTCAAGTCTTGAGAATGCTGTAAAAGAACTGTTTGGCAGAAAGGGAAACCAAATTGTTGAAGCAAATCTGAAAGCGCTGAGAGCCGGAAGGGAACGTTCAGCCAGATAGTCAATATTTTTTCCTTTGTAAAATAAGTTACAATATTTCACCCCTGTAATTCTTAAATCAAATTTTAATTCTCAAATCGATATGCAGGAATTAGAATAAAATGAAGATTCTAATTTGTTTATTTTAAACACTATAGTAATTAAAGGTAGTTATATATTTGAAAATGATGAAAGATTCGGATTTAAAAGCAGAGAAATTTCTGACAATCGCATCTCAGTATAAACTAGGGACCCTTATTACCGAATCTTCCCATCCCTATACCAGAGATCTGTCATATCTCGCTTTAAATAACCTGACTGAGGCTATTGCTAAGTTGAAAGAACTCGATAATACTGCAATAAATGTCTTATCAGAGAAATTGCCTCAGATTTACTATCTAAAAGATATTATTAAGGATACATTAGACTTTGGAAATAACATCTTTTTCTGTGGATGTGGAGCCACCGGAAGATTATCCCTCACTATCGAAACAATCTGGCGTCAGTTGCATCACGATGAAGCTATTGAAAACAGAATATTCAGTTTTATGGCGGGAGGCGATGTTGCCCTCATACGCTCAATCGAGAACTTTGAAGACTTTCCTTCATTTGGAGCCAGACAGTTGATTGAAGCCGGATTTAATGATGGCGATCTTTTAATTGCAACTACAGAAGGAGGAGAAACGCCTTTTGTTATAGGCGCTGTTGAAAAGGCTGCTCAGATTTCAAAAAGAAAGCCTTTCTTCCTTTACTGCAACCCCGATGAACTGTTGTGCCAAGTAGCTGAAAGATCAAAACGTGTCATTGAGAATTCAGATATTGAAAAGATTAATCTGACAGTCGGACCAATGGCTGTTACGGGTAGCACAAGGATGCAGTCTTCAACAATTCTGCTCGCTGTAGCCGGGATTGCACTTTTTTATTATAATTCAAACAATGGAGATATTGAAAATGAGATAAATGCCTTTATTAAATTTTGGAATTCAGCAGACATTAATTTCATTGGAAAATTTATTGTCAGGGAAACTGAATATTATGAGAAAGGCGAGTTTTTGCTATATGAAACTGATAATAAACTAGGTATAACTGTAATTACCGATACTACCGAAAGGTCACCCACCTTTAGTCTGTATCCGTTTGAGAATGTCGTTGAAAAAGAAATGAATCTTTCGCTTTGTTATCTTTTTATGCCTGATAGCAATTCAAGTGAAGATGCCTGGGGAAAACTATTATGGCGCAGACCTAGAACCCTTGAATGGCCTGATATTAATGGTATTGCATCAAGAAAACGTTTGCTGGGTTTTGACTTCAGCAATAACGTTCTGTCAAGGAGAGAACAACAGCTAAAATCCATTAGTCAGCACATGTTTAAAATTATTGACGAACAAAACGGCATTAATTTTGTACTGGACAATGAAAATCAGTTTTTTGTTACCCCTTTTTCTACGCCATTGTTTAAACATCTGGTCCTGAAGATGATCCTGAACACTCATTCCACACTTGTAATGGGTAGATTGGGAAGATATGAGGGTAATGTGATGACCTATTTAAGAGCCAGCAATAATAAATTGATAGACAGGGCTATAAGGTATATTGATATGCTTCTGAAAAACAAAAACATAATTCTTTCTTACGACGAACTTTGTCATATCCTTTTCGAGATGCTTGAAAAAACACCAGCTGACCAGTCAATTATAATGGCTACAGTTTCTGAAGTTGAAAGAATGACTGAATTAAAATAAAATAGTAAGGACATGCCCTGGCATGTCCCTACAGAAAATGCAGCAATCATTTTCTTTCACATCCGGACAATCAACCTTGTCCTTCTTCATCTTTTCCCTGTTCCTTGCCTGATCTGAGGAGTAAAAGATCATTAAGTACTATCTCTGTAATATACTTTGTCGCACCTTTTTTGTCTTCATAACTCCTGTAGACTATCCTTCCTTCAACAGCTACTTCTTTGCCTTTTTTCAGAAATTTACCGGCAATATCGGCAAGTCCGTTCCAGGCAACAATGTTATGCCAGGTTGTCTCTTTTATTTTCTGACCGTCAGCATTTTTGTAGCCATCATCTGTAGCGAGTGTGAAATGGGTCACTTTCTTCCCTGTTTCAGTGGTTTTAGTCTCGGGGTCCATTCCAAGATTTCCGATGAGTGTTACTCTGTTTTTTAATGAGTTCATGATTTTAAGTTTTAATTGTTATTAATGTTTGATTTCTTAGCAAACTTAAATCATCCACTGAAACTGAATCGGTTACTAATCATTTATAGTCGTTTGTATCCGTTTGAAAACGTTTTTTTATATCTTTATCAAAACATTAGTGCTGTGGAAAAGAAATGTCTCGATTGCGGCGATACCTTAAGAGGCCGTACCGATAAAAAATTCTGTTCTGATCAGTGCCGGAATAATTACAATAACAGGCTAAACCGCGACTCAAACAATTTTGTCCGTAATGTGCATGGTTTGTTAAGAAAGAACAGAAGAATCCTGTCAGACCTATATTCCGAAGGCAAAGTGAAAGTTCATAAAGATGCACTTTTTGCACTTGGATACAACTTCAGTTTCTTTACCCATATTATTGAAACATCACATGGGCATAAGTTCCATTATTGCTTTGAATACGGTTATCGTGAAACCGGGGATGACTTCCTGGAATTAAGTCAAAATAGTCAATATATAGAATATCAATAAAAAACCCTCCTTGCCCTAATTGGGGGGATGGAGCGTAAAGATATTTTCAGATCGGATTGACTTCCTGGGGAGGATTATTTGGTTGATCCTTTAACGGTACAAGATAACCATCATATCTGACATAATCAATTTTGAGATTTGAAACAGAGGCGCTGCAATAGCCATCTTTACTGATCCTGACAAAAACATCAAATGAGGAAGATCCGTTATTTTTTACCTTCATTTTTATTTCATAAGATCCTTTTGATAAATTATCAGTTACTGCATAGTCAAGGGCTTTACCACGAATATCTATTGCCGCGATAGCTTTTATATCATATTGCCTTCCAATATATGCAGTGTTCAGAATAGCTTTATCCCTGTCAACAATCAGATAATTAGCTTTTGGAATTAGTTCAATCATCCCTCCATAGCTGTAATATATACGGTCAAACTTGATTAAGAACCTTCTTGATTCTACAGCACTTTTGACCAGGGCCTGGTCAGCAGCATTTTTCTTCTTACGAAGTTCAGCCCTGGAAGTTTTTGCCTCTTTGGTAGTTGTGCAAGATGAGATTACCACAAGAGATATCATTATTATTAATAGCTTTTTCATAGCATATATTTTATTCCATAAGATTCAAATATCATGCCATAGTGCAAGCTCCGATAATAATTACATGTAATTTCTAATCCAGTTTTTCCTGCGCCTGGATTTTTTGCACCACTGTCAGAAGCAAAGCAATCTGAATAATTGTTAGAATTCATTTCATATTGACAGATATTCATGCTTTTTAAGCGGTTATTGTTTCATTTAATGTTTGTCTTATGTCGATTTACTAATGTAATTATTGATTATTATCTTGTTTTACGAAACTGTCATTGACAAGATAAAGTCATTTTGCTCCAACAAAAATAGATACCCGAGTGCAACCTTTTAACCTGGATTTCCGTTATAATAGATTCAATATTATTATTTTTATTGCTAACTTGTTGATTTAATTAACTTAAATGCTTAAACCATGAAAAAATTAATTGCAATAGTATTTGTAGTTCTCGTTTCAATACCGGTTTTCTCCCAAATTAATTTTGGACTGAAAGCCGGGGTGAGTACCACATCTTTATCTATGCCAACAATTAAAACTATTACCTCACCTGCAAGTTCGGGAAACAATACCTACACTGTGGATGCATTGACGGCAGCGAAATATGGTTTTCATGGAGGTGTATTTGTTCGTGTTACCCTTTTTGGCTTTTTTATTCAACCTGAGTTTTTGTTCTCAACCAGGACTAGTGATTACACTGTTACAAATGTTCAGACAACTGTTGCAACTGCTGTAAAACAGAACTTTAATAAACTTGATATTCCGGTTATGCTGGGTTTTAAATTTGGTCCGCTTCGTATTAATGCTGGTCCTACTGGTTCACTGCTTATTAATTCTCCTAAAGCTCTTATAAGTAACCCGGATTTCAAAAATAATTACACACGAATGACATACGGATACCAGGCAGGATTGGGCTTTGATCTGTTATTTCTTACCTTTGATTTAAGATATGAAGGCAGTCTTCAAAAGTACCAGAATCAGATTCAGAACCTGACAGGTACCAAATTTAATCTTGATGACAGGCCTAATGCATTCGTATTCAGTGTTGGTATAAAGTTTTGAAAGCTACTGAAAGATGATATAGATAAAGGCTGTACCGGAAGGGCAGCTTTTATTTTTTATTTTGATAACAGCATCCTGGCTGCTACAAGAAGGAGAAGTATCCCGAATATTTTTTTAAGCACCGGTTGTGGCAGATTCAACGCCAGTTTAGAACCGAAATATGAACCGATAAGGAAAAATACTGCAAGGATTATTGCAAATTTTATATTTACCTGTCCTGCTTTATAATAGTTGTAAGCAGCGATTATCCCTATAGGAGGTAACATAACTGCAAGACTGGTTCCCTGTGCACTGACCTGACTTATTCCCATTAAATAAACAAGGGCAGGAATCATTATTATCGCACCACCTATACCCAGCATTCCTGCCATTACCCCGGTTATGATTCCTATTACTATAAGAATCAGTATCATTGATGTTGACATTTTCATTGAATATTAGTTTAAATCAGAACTTAACAAAATTATTAAAAATATGGGTATATGACGCACGACACACGGCTCAGTAAAGAATATAATCTGATTTTTCCTGAGCCGTGAGTCATTCGTCCTGAGTTGTGTGTAGTGTGTTGATTATTTTGCCGCTTGAAACTATATCCTTAAATTTGCAATGAAGGTGAAAGACTATGAAACATAAGAAACTACTCTTTTTTTTAAGTGGAGCTGCAATTGTTGCTTTAATCCTCCTGATCATAATTTATAAAAACCTGTTCGGTATAAATATTATAACTGGTAAAAATAGTCAGGTTATCTATATTCCGACCGGTTCATCCTATGAACAGGTAATGGATACTCTTGAATCAAAGCTGATAATAAAAAACAGGAATATTCTGAATTGGATTTCTAAAAAGAAACATTATCCGGCTTTAATAAAACCAGGACGATATATCATAGACAAAAATCTGAGTTACAATGGCTTAATCAATAAATTAAGGTCAGGAAAGCAGTCACCTGTTAATATAACCTTTAGTAATGTTCAAACATTAAACCAGATTGCCGGTAAATTAGGCAGGCAGATAGAAGCTGATTCAACGCAAATTATGACTTTTCTTTCTGACGATGCAAATTACATTAAGGATGGATTCAAAAAAGAAAACATCATTTCTGTTTTCATTCCGAATACTTACGAGTTTTACTGGAATACCGATGCCAAAGGGCTTTATAACAGAATGTTGAAGCAATATAGAGTATTCTGGAATGATCAGCGTCTTTCAAAAGCAAAAGAAAAAGGACTTGATCAGAAAGAGGTCTCCATTCTTGCTTCAATTATTGATGCTGAAGCAGCCAGACCTGAAGAGAAACCCCGGATAGCCGGCGTCTATCTTAACAGGTTAAAAAGAGGCATTCCATTGCAGGCGGATCCGACAATAATATTTGCTCTGAACGACATTTCAATCACCAGGGTATTGAAAAAGTACTTACAGGTCGATTCTCCTTATAATACTTATGTGCATTCCGGCTTGCCACCGGGTCCAATCGGATGCGCTAACATAGATGGTATAGATGCGGTTCTGAATGCAGAGATACATGACTACCTTTTTTTTGCTGCCAGAGCTGATTTTTCTGGATTCCATAACTTTTCAAGAACTCTAGCAGAACATAACAGGTATGCATTATTATATCAGAAAGAATTGGATAAAAGGAAGATTTTCAAATAACTCCTACTATTTCTACTTCCCTTTCCAAATCAATACCAAATTTTCCATGCACAGATTTTCTGATCTCTTCGGAAAGGTTATATATTTCCTTACCGGTTGCATTTCCATAGTTTATCAGGACTAATGCCTGTTTATTATGAACTCCGGCATCGCCTCTCCTTTCTCCCTTCCAACCGCATCTTTCGATAAGCCAGCCTGAAGCAAGTTTCATATATCCTTCCCGATCTTTGTACACCGGTATATCAGGGAATTCATTTATTAGATTAAGGGCAACGCAACTTTCAACCACAGGATTTTTAAAGAAGCTTCCTGCATTACCGATTATTTCAGGGTCAGGTAATTTATTCTGCCGGAGATTTATTACTCCCTGCCTTACATTTATCAATGTCTCGGCACCAAGTTTATTTACTTCTTCTTTAAGAGACTCATAACTAAGATTCAGCAACGGATTAATTGCCAGTCTGTAGTATACCCTGGTTACAAGGTATTTACCTTTTTCGCGATTTTTGAAGATGCTATTCCTGTAACTGAATTCACATTCATGATTGTTGAATACTCTTCTTGATCCATCATTTATGTTGATGGTTTTGACTTTCACTATCCGGTCCTTGACTTCCACTCCATATGCTCCAATATTTTGCACGGGTGTTGCTCCAACTTTTCCGGGAATCAGAGACAGGTTCTCGATACCTCCAAAGCCTTTATTTACAGACCATGCAACAAAATCATCCCAATTGACTCCTGCACCGGCTGAGACAATGACATTTCTGTTGTCCGGCTCCTGTTCCTCTATTTTTATTCCTTTAATTTCAGGATACAGAATAGTTCCTTTAAAATCACTGGTAAAGAGTATGTTGCTCCCGCTTCCTAAAATCAGATGGGGCTTTTTCCATGCAGCAGATCCTTTGAATAGCGCAATTGCTTCCTTTTCAGTTTTAACCCTGATCATATATTCTGCTATATAGTCAAGACCGAAAGTATTGTACTTCTTCAAAGGGATATTTTTATAATTCATCATCCGGATATTTTTTGTAAAAATAATTTATTTTACCTTTCATTTAAAAAACGTATGGAACTGTTTGTGAAGAATCGAGGTGAATGGAGAAAGTGGCTGGAAGAAAATCATTCCGTGGTACAGGGTATATGGCTTATTTATTATAAAAAGTCATCGGGAAAACCTCGTATTCCTTATAATGAAGCTGTTGAGGAAGCTCTGTGCTTCGGATGGATAGATGGCAAGATTAAAAGAGTTAATGATGATTATTACATCCAATGGTTCACTCCGCGAAGACCAGGAAGCCGGTGGTCGAAATTAAATATGAGCAGAGCTGAGAAACTGATTAGCGAAGGCCTGATGAGACCTGCGGGGTTGGCAGCATATAAAGAAACCACCAGGAAACCTGAATTGATCTATGATATCAAATCAGAGACCAATTTGCCTGTACCTGATGATCTGATTGAGGCCTTAAAAAATAATATTGCAGCGTATAATAATTTTATAAATTTTCCGCCATCCAGTCGCAAATTGTATGTTTTATGGCTCACCAGTGCTAAAAGACCAGAAACACGTCAGAGCCGGATAACAATAATCGTCGAACGGTCAGAGAAGAATATCCGGGCTGGGATGATGTAGAAAAACTGTTTCTCGTTTCTCGTTTCTTGTTTCTTGTTTCTCGTTTGATAGAATTTCATTCTTGTAAGAAAGGGTGTATTTCATAATGAATAAAATATTAATTTGCGGAGAATGAATTTTATTGAACTAACTCGAAAATAAGCTTATCATGACAACCAACCGTCGTAATTTTTTAAAGACTGCAACATTCGCAGGAGCCGGTGCAATGGCAAGCGGTTTAGTATCCGGATGTGCTCCGAAACAATCTGAATCAAACCTGGCCCCAATTCTTGAATCTGTTAAGAAAGCTCATGCTCAGAAGTTTAATATGTCGGGATATGCCGCTCCTGCAATTCCTGTAGTCAGGGTTGGAATAATCGGACTTGGAGACAGGGGGAGTGATGCGGTTATGCGGTTGTCATATATTGAAGGAGTTGAAATAAAAGCATTAGGTGATAAAAGAGAAGTTTGCGTAAAAGAATCCAATAGATATTTGACCGGTATCGGAAGACCTGCAGCTCAGGAATTTTTTGGCGATGAGAATATCTGGAAAAAACTCGTTGAACTTCCGGATCTCGATCTTATATATACCTGCACTCCATGGATTTTGCATACTCCAATCTCGGTTTATTCAATGGAGCATGGAAAACATGTTGCATGTGAAGTTCCTATAGCACGTACCATTGAGGAAGCCTGGCAGCTCGTTGAGACCTCGGAGAGAACCAAAAAGCATTGTATGATGCTCGAAAACTGTTGTTATGATTTTTTTGAATTACTGACGCTTAATATGGCCCGACAAGGAATGTTTGGCGAGATTATACATGGGGAAGGTGCTTATATCCATAATCTTATGGGATATAATTTCAAAAAACCGCTCGATGATAAGCAGGTTGATGGAGCATATACCGATATGTGGCGTTTGAAAGAAAATGCTGCCAGAAACGGTAACCTTTATCCCACTCACGGATTAGGACCTGTCTGCCAGGCACTGAACATTAACTATGGCGATAAAATGGAGTACCTCTCCTCAGTTTCAACTTATGATTTCACAATGGGTCCATGGGAGAAAGAACTGGCTGCAAAGGATTCATTTTTCGCTCCATGGAAAGATTCAAAATTCAGAGGCAATATGAATACCACAATTGTCAAGACTTCACTTGGCAAGACGATTATGATTCAACATGATGTATCATCTGATCATCCGTATTCACGAATACATCTTCTTCAGGGCACTAAAGGTATGGTGCGTAAATTTCCTGAAGAACACATTGCTCTTGGTGAAGAATGGGCAAATGAAGCCAGAATAAAAGAACTCTATGCTCAATATTCTCCTGAAATTGTCAAAAGAGTGGGAGAGATGGCTAAAAAGGTAGGTGGCCATGGTGGTATGGACTTTATAATGGATTGGCGTTTAATGGATTGCCTGAGAAACGGCTTGCCTCTCGACCAGAATGTTTATGATGGCGCCTTGTGGAGTTCAATAGCTCCTTTAAGCGAATGGTCCGTGGCCAACAGGTCGCAATCAATTGATGTTCCCGATTTCACCGGAGGTTCCTGGAAAACAAACAAGCCACACGGGATAAATCTTGAAACTGGTGGAACAACTAAAGTTCTTGAGATTCCGGAGCATAAGTAATAAATTCAGATGAAGATAAGGAGCGGCTACCGATATGCCGCATGCAAGAAATGGAGCTCTGGATTGAAAATGCAGTATTTTTTTGTACCACTCACCACGTAATACATACTTAACACCAGTCACCTGTACCCGGTAAGCAGTATCAATAAATTGATTCTAAGCAGTATGAGTCCACGTAACGCTAATTTTAACTCGTATATAAAAAATTTAATACAATCTGGCGAACATCAGCAACTGGATTTTAAATTTGAAATCTCCGATTCACGAAAAATTGCCAAAACTCTTGTGGCTTTTTCAAATTCCGATGGAGGTACTTTGCTTATTGGAGTAAAAGACAACGGTAACATATCCGGCGTGCATTCTGATGAAGAATTTTACATGGTTCAGGCTGCTGCATCCATGTTTTGTAAACCTGAAATTATTTTCGAATCAAAACGTTGGGTGGTTGATGGCAAAACTGTGCTTGAAGTTATCATAACAAAAGGTACAAACTATCCATATTTTGCACAGACAGAACCGGATAAATGGTTGGCATATATCAGGGTTAAGGATGAAAACATTCTGGCAACAGCAGTTCATCTGAAAGTTTGGAAAAACAAAACTCATGACAGTGGTATATTAATGGAATACAGTGATAAGGTGAAGGTACTACTTAAATATCTTGAGCTCAATCCATCAATCTCAATCTCTAAGTTCTGCAGAATTGCCTTTCTGCCAAAAAGCGCCGCTGAGAATGTTTTGGCTGATTTAATCTATTTTGGTTTAATAGAAACAGTCTATACGGACAATCATTTTATCTATTGCATAAAAAGTAAGAATCGGAAGGAAGCTCCCAAGTCAAACTTTAATCCGGCAGTATCAGCCTAACGTGTGTTAATCAAATATTTTATTCATTATTTTTGATTTTGCGGATTGACATAGATTACTAGGTTTTTTTGTCGAATTCGCTGCAAAAAGTAAAAAATAAGAGATAAATTTTTACTTTTGCTGACACAAAATTGCAATTACGTGAGTAAAAATTAATGTAAGCAATTCTTTTCAAACGGTTTGCAATTCTTAATTTGTTGTCCAACAAGAAATCTACTAATGACAACAAAAAAACTATTAAGACTTTACATTATTTACCACTGATGATGAATGCTATATTATTTCTTATTATTTTATCTCTCTCATTCCTCGTTTTTTTTATTCCCAAATCTTTAAAATATTATTATACCTTGTTTATACTTACTTGTGGTATAATTTTAACTTCTGTGTGGTGTTTTGGAGTTCTTAATGGGAATAATCAACAGATTGACATACAGTTATATATATCGTTTTTTCATAGGAGTTTCGTCTTAACAATAGACAGCCTTTCAGCATTTTTTATAGTCGTGGTTAATATAACGGTTTTTATAGGTTTCCTTTATGCAAGAGGCTACCTTCAACCATATTATCAAAGCAAAAATGCTTTACGTTTTTCGATACATTACTTCTCGTACCTGTGGCTCTATCTTTCGATGATAATGGTAGTGATGATACGCGATGGCTTGTCGTTTCTAATTGTCTGGGAATTAATGGCTCTGTCATCGTTCCTCCTAGTGATTTTTGATGCAGAAGACCGCATTATAATGAAAACTGGTATCAGCTACCTTATACAGATGCATGTTGGTATGTTTTTTATCTTAATAAGCTTTTTAATTGTTGATAAAGCAACCGGGCAAATGAGCTTTGATGCTCTCAGACTATATTTCTCAAGCCATTCTAATTTTCTGCTTTTTATCCTGTTTTTTATCGGGTTTGGTATAAAGGCCGGTTTTATTCCCATGCATACATGGCTCCCTGAAGCTCACCCCGCAGCTCCATCGCATGTATCGGGAGTAATGTCAGGTGTAATGATAAAAATGGGCATCTATGGTATTATACGGGTGATCATGTCGGTTCAAAATGATTTGCTTTTAATAGGCCTTATTGTACTGTCAGTTTCTCTTGCGTCAGGTGTATTTGGTGTAATGATGGCTATCGTTCAACATGATCTTAAACGCTTGTTGGCATATCATAGCGTTGAGAATATAGGCATAATAGGTATCGGAATCGGACTGGGGGTGATTGGCCTTGCAACAAATAATACCGCGTTGAGCCTGCTTGGTTTTAGCGGCGGCTTGCTCCATGTTATGAATCATTCCCTTTTTAAATCGCTTCTTTTTTTTAATGCAGGCTCGGTATATCAGGCAACACATACCCGAAACATTGAACAGATGGGTGGATTGATGAAGAAAATGCCATATACGGCAATTTTCTTTTTAATCGGTTCTTTGGCAATCTGCGGTTTACCTCCATTCAATGGCTTTATCTCTGAATATCTTATCTACATTGGCATGTTTAAAAGCCTGTCAGCTGCTAACTTATATCAGTCTATTGTTATACTGTCAAGCATTGTCGGGCTTGCTCTCATAGGGGGGCTGGCAATTTTCTGTTTTACAAAAGCTTTTGGAATAGTCTTTCTTGGAGAGGCCCGTTCAGAAAAAGCATCAATGGCTAAGGAAGTCAGCAGGGGAATGATTTTCCCCCAATTTATAACAGTCGCTTTTATAATAATGATAGGATTGGCATCAGTCTTATTTGTGAAACCTGTTTTTAATATAATATCCCAGGCGTTCAGGCTACCCGATATGACTTTGGTAGCTAATTCTTCTGTAAATAACCTCACCCAAATAAGTATTTTGAGTGGAATATTTGTTATTACTATCGTTATTTTACTTGTTTACAGGCACTTTTATCTTAAGATGAAACAAATTGACATTGGGCCCACATGGGGTTGTGGCTATACTGCCGGCACCAGTAAACAACAATATACTGCAACATCATATACCTATAATTACAACCATCTTGCAAAACCATTACTCCAGACAAAAAAAATAATGGATGACATCCGGGATGACGAAATATTCCCCGGGAAAAGAACCTTTGAGTCGCATAGTGACGATATATTCAAAAAGTTACTTATTGACAAGCCGATAGATTGGTTTTCATCACTTCTGAAAAAAATTGCAGTAATGCAGACCGGGCAGATTCAGCATTACATATTATATGCATTTGTTTATATGCTCATTGTGTTTTTGTTAACCTATTTTAACCTTATCTGAACATGATATCATTTGTTCTGATCTTAATTGCAGCTTTCTTTTTTCCCGGCATGATAATACGTACAAAAAGCATTTCATCGGGACGCAAAGGTCAGGGAATACTTCAGCCAATCAAAGATATAGGAGTGTTGATGAGAAAAGGAAGTGTTTTCAGCAGGACCTCAGGAAGAATATTTCAAATTGCTCCGGTTGTTGCATTGTCAAGTGTTTTATGTGTTTTGCTGGTAATACCATTTGCCAGTCAGAGTGCCGTTATATCATTTGAAGGTGATTTTGTTTTTTTCTCCTACCTGCTCGCTTTCGGAAAGTTTTTTACCATTCTTGCCGCTCTCGATACCGGGAGCAGTTTCTCGGGAATGGGCGCCAATCGTGAAGCATTTTTCTCAATGCTCGTAGAACCGGCATTCTTTATCTTGCTGGCTACTTTTGCAATGGTTACCGGTTATACTTCTTTCTCGGGCATTTTTAGTCATTTTTTTCTTGCTGGGACTCATTATGTATTGATATACAGTATTNNTTTGTTACAGGGAATAATTATGTATTGATATACAGTATTATAGGAATTTACTTATTTGTGCAGATAGCCATGATCGAGAACAGCAGGCTCCCGGTAGATGACCCCAAAACGCATCTCGAACTCACCATGATACATGAGGTTATGATACTGGATAACAGCGGTTTTGATAAAGCTTTGATTCATATTGGTACTTACCTGAAATTTGCAATTTATGGTGCTTTGATGTATAATGTTATCGTGCCTGCCGGATGGAACATATTTCTGCAGATTGTTTTGTTTTTGACAGTTCAGATGGTGTTTGCAATAATCATTGGCCTTACAGAATCGTTCAGAGCCCGGAACAAGATGAACAAAAATCCCAAATTCATCCTGACCATTTCAGCAATTGCATGGATAGCTTTTGTGGTAATTCTAATATTAACCGACAAATTAATTTAATAACAAAACATGGTAAATTATCTGATTGTATTGTTTGCAATAACTCTTATGTATTTTTCATCCGCGGAGCGATTAATTATATATATCAGGCTTATTGGAATTCAGGGGTTATTACTGTGTGGTATTGCTATATTCGAACTTAAAGAAATAAATAGCGCAAATCTGCTGTTTATCGCTTCTGAGACCTTGATTTTTAAGACTATTTTAATACCATATCTGTTATTCAGGATTGTTAATCATTCTGGTGTATCTAAAGTGTCCCGACAGGCAATGCCAGGGTTCTATTTACTCATTTTATCAATTTTTGCATTATTAATAAGTGTTATATTGGCAAATTCCCTGGTAAATCCTTATATCAATACTATTTACATGGCCATAGCTCTTTTTACTTTATTTACCGGAATGTTGCTTATTGTAACACACAAACTGATAATCTCGCATCTGATAGGCTTTTTGGTTATTGAGAATTCAGTTTTTATGTTTTCACTTGCCGTAGGAAATAAAATGCCTATGCTGATCAATATTGGAATATTGCTTGACATTTTTGTGGGAGTTTTAATTCTTGGTTTTTTCGGTTTAAGACTCAAACCACATATTAATGAATTAACTACGCTAAAAGATTAAAGAATGGCGCTTTTATTATTTTTTATCATTTCATCACTTATGTGTATCTCGATAGTCTTACTTAAAAGTAAAACTATTACTAAAATTATAACCCTCGGTTTCGCATTGATGCACATTGGTTTTACTTTCTATTGCTGGACTAACTTAAATAAAACCGAATTGAGCTATTTCACTTATAACAGCACCGGAGTGTTATTACTTTCCGTTTTATCGCTTTTAGCTATTCCAACTGTTTATCATGGATTTATTTATGCAGCCGGGGATAATGTAAAAAAATATAATATCTACCATGCTGCTCTAATTGCTTTAATGACTTTTATGTCGGGCGCATACCTGGCAAACGGTATGACTGTCCTATGGATTTTTGTTGAAGCTACTACCCTGGCTGTGGCAGCCCTGATATATCACGATCGAACTGAAATGGCGCTTGAAGCAACATGGAAGTATGTTTTTATCTGTTCTATAGGGATAGCTCTGGCTTACCTTGGTATTTTGTTTTTAGGATTTATTTATGGCCGGGAAGATGCTGCCAATCTTTCTTTTGAATCTTTAGCGAATATTATTAATCAGGCCAATCCCATGTATCTGAAAATTGCATTTATTTTTGTTCTGGTTGGCTTCAGCACAAAGATGGGGCTCTTTCCCATGCATACTGTTACCATTGATGCACATTCTGTAGCACCGCCTCCAATCAGCGCCTTAATTTCCACAACATTGATGAATGTCGGTTTTCTGGCTATTTTTCGTGTATATACTTTATTTTCTTTATCATCTATTTTGCCTTTTATGAATCATGTTCTTATCCTGTCAGGGGTCTTGTCTATCTTAATTGCTGCGGGTTACATGCTTAAAGCAAAACATCTTAAGAGGATGCTTGCATATTCAAGTCTTGAAAACATGGGACTGGTAGCTATTGCGATTGGTGTGGGTGGCGTTGGTTATTATGCAGCGTTACTTCTCCTGGTGTTGCATTCATTAACAAAATCGAGTCTTTTTTATCAAATGGGACAATTATCAAGGGTACTTCATACATTCAAATTAGATGAATGTGGCAGGTATATGAAACTATATCCTGCCGGCGCTTTAGTACTTATTATCGGAATGATCTGCATTCTTGCCATTCCTCCTTCGGGTCTGTTTATTACTGAGTTTATGATATTTAAAGCAGCCGTTTACAATAACCAATGGTTCGTATTGGTTATTGTAATTTTGTTGCTATGCTTTATTATTTATGCTATGAGCACCAGAATTATGCATATTGTATTTTCGAATCCTCGTAATGAGAATTATCAAAAGTCCCCGGAAAAAATTAATCCAGTTGAGACTGTCAGCCAATTTCTATTCCTTGGGATTGTTATCGTTATGTGTTTTTATCAACCGCCCATCCTGGTTGATCTTATTAACCAGAGTATTTCCATCTTTCTTAAATAGTAGATGTCATGGATCAAAAACTATATATGGAAATAAAAAATAATTCACTACCGCTTGACCTAAAAGAAATACCCGTTTTAAAGTATGAAGTTTTTTATGATCAGGTTTTGGCTTTTTTAAAAGATGAAGGAAAGCACTGCATTGCCTATTACGGAGTTGAGTCAGCGGGTAATCTGAAACTTTATTGTTGTATAGCTGATGATAACAATAATATTGTGGTATTATTTGCTCATGAGCTTAATAAGGATCATCTCGTGCTAAAATCTCTTACTCCGGAATGCGTACAGCTTCATATTTTTGAACGTGAAATTCATGAAAATTTCGGAGTTGAATTTGAGGGCCATACATGGCTGAAGCCTGTAAGATATCCGTATAATCGTAAAAACAGGTCAGAGATTATAAATAGTTATCCTTTTTATAATATTGAGAGTGAAGAATTGCATGAGGTTGGTGTGGGTCCTGTTCATGCAGGTATTATTGAACCCGGGCATTTCAGGTTTATCTGTAACGGTGAAAAGGTTTTACACCTCGAAATTCAATTAGGGTATCAGCATCGTGGAATTGAAGAATTATTTATTACAAAATGCAATGCATTACAAAGATGTATCCTTTCAGAAAGTATTGCCGGAGATACTTCAATCGGACACTCTCTGGCTCATTCGCAACTTATTGAATCATTAGCTGGTATCCAGGTCAGCGAAGCATTACAGATCGAAAGGTGCATCGCTTTGGAAATGGAAAGGCTAGCTATTCACATTGGCGACACTTCTGCTTTATGTGGCGATGTAGCTTACCAGCTTGGACAAGTAGTATGCGAGGCTCTGAGAACCACAATAATAAATACTACTCAATTTTGGTGCGGGAATCGCTTTGGCAAAGGGCTTATCCGCCCGGGTGGAAGTAATTATCCCCTGAATAATGATGTTGTAAATGAGATACTCCGGGTACTTGATGATACTGGCAGACGATTTTTTGAAGTAACTGATCTTATTTATTCCCTGCCAAGTGTTCTTGGCCGTTTTGATGATATCGGGATCCTTACAAGACAACAAGCTTTAAGCCTTGGTGCCGTTGGAATGACTGCCCGTACCAGCGGGATTTTACGTGATATTCGTAAGACACATCCTTTTCAATACTATAAAAACTATTTGGTCCGACCGGTAATTCTTGAAACAGGCGATGTTCTTGCGCGAGGTATGGAACGTGTTCTTGAGGTACACGAATCGGTTAAAATTATTCATGAACTTATTGAGATATGGCAACAAAAAATTAAAGACTTCAGGAAGCCTGTTTATGACTATAACTTAAAGCCAGACAACTTTGCAATCTCCATGGTCGAAGGATGGAGAGGTGAAATTTGTCATATCGCTATCACTGATAATAGCGGAAATATTGCACATTACAAAGTAAAAGATCCTTCCATGCATAATTGGATGGCTTTAGCTTTGGCAGTGCGTAATCAGGAAATATCGGATTTCCCGATCTGTAATAAGAGTTTTAACCTGTCGTATTGCGGAAACGATTTATAATTTTATACAGTAAGTGAACTATAATGTTTAAAGAGATAAAAGTTCTGAAGAGTCACGGAATACAATATGTCAAAAACCTTCGTATGCAGCCTGTTTCAGCGTTGTTCAGAGGTAGACCGGTCATTTCAGGTGATATAACAAAAGATGAAATCAAAACTGTCTCTTTCGCCTGCCCGGTAATGGCCATTGATGGTAAATCAGGATCTATAGATATGGGCAGATGTGTTTTCTGTAAAGAATGTTCGTTCCTGCTACCCGATAAGATAAGGTTCACAAATGATTACAGGATATCATCCAATGTTAGGGAAGCACTTATTATCAAACCGGGTTCTGAAAATCCGGTACAACTTGATGAAAACCGTATTAGAAAAGAGATAAGAAGACTTTTTAAAAGTGCATTGAAGCTGCGTCAGGTATCTGCCGGGGGAGATAATTCTTGTGAAATGGAACTTGTCGCTACCGGGAATGTGAATTTTGATTTTGGTCGATATGGCATTGAATTTGTTGCCTCTCCCAGGCATGCTGACGGAATAGTGATAACGGGTCCCATCTCTGAAAATATGGCTGAACCTCTGGATATTACCTATAATGCAATTCCTTCACCCAAAATCATTATCCTGGCCGGTACCGATGCAATTAGTGGTGGAATTTTTGATGGGAGTCCTGCCCTTGACAGAAGATTTATAGAACAAAATCATATTGATTTGTTTGTACCGGGAAATCCTTTAAATCCATTGACATTTATTAATGGGGTAATGGATTTACTGGGGATAAAGTGATCCGATTGAAACCCCTCTGTAGGCTTCGCGACATCTCCCCTAAAGGGATTCTGTTTCACCGAGACCCCTCTGTCGCTTCGCGACATCTCCCCTAAAGGGGCGATAATACACGTCTGTTTAGTGAGATTTCACTTACTTCCAGAATTTTCTCCCCCTGCAAGGGGGAGTGCCCGAAGGGCGAGGGGGTTCAATATCCAGCCGCTTGCCCGTCTTTTCTCGATTCTGAAGCTCCAAACCATACCTTATTCTTATCGTCCCACATGATAGCCTGGTAACCACCATAACCTCCGAGGTCCCATTGTATCGTATGACCCATGGACATCAGTTTTTGAATGACTTCCGTACGAAAACCGCTTTCAAGAAGCAGGATGCCTCCATTCGTCATTTGCTGACCTGTTGGTTCAGATGATCCTATATGATGCATTCTGGGTGCATCCCCGGCCTCCTGCAGATTCATCTTAAAATCAATCAGGTTGACGACAATCTGCACATGTCCCTGAGGTTGCATATCGCCTCCCATAACTCCGAAACTGATCCATGGCTTATTGTTTTTGGTAATAAAAGCAGGAATTATTGTATGAAAGGGCCTCTTACCCGGAGCATATACGTTGTTATGACCTTCTTCGAGACTAAACATTTCGCCCCTGTCCTGCAGAACAAAGCCAAGTCCTGTCGGACACATGCCTGATCCCATNNATCTTTGCAGCTTTCTCCCTGTCTATAAGTTTACGTCTCTCGGCAGCATATTTCTTTGAGAGAAGCTGTGTAACCGGAGTTTTACTGAAAAAAGGATCGGCATAATATTTGGCGCGATCTTCGAAAGCAAGTTTTTTTGCCTCTGTGAAAACATGAATATAATCAGCTGAGCCAAAACCCATTGCAGCAATATCATATCCTTCCAGTATATTCAGCATCTGAAGCGCAGCTATTCCCTGCCCGTTTGGAGGAAGTTCCCAAACTTCATAACCCCGGTAGTTTGTACTGACGGGCTCTACCCATTCGGAATGGTGCCGGTACATATCATCATAGG
>PMNJ01000159.1:34091-40686 GCA_003162595.1 Bacteroidales bacterium
TTGAGAGCATATGCAATCACTTCTGTAACCGGGAATCCATCTCTTGCATATGTGATTGCCGGTTGAAGAATATCCTTCATTGGCAGACGGCCAAACATATCGTGCATTTCAAACCAACCATCAACACAACCGGGAACTGAAACAGGCAGAGGACCATACGAAGGAACAAACTCATATCCGTTCTGCTTAAAATATTCAAGTTTAAGAGAACGTGGAGATCTTCCGCTTCCGTTAAGGCCATATAATTTACCTTTGTCAGCACTCCAGATTATGGCAAAAATGTCTCCTCCAACCCCGGCACCTGTGGGTTCAACCACTCCAAGAACAGCATCAGCCGCTATCGCAGCATCAATAGCGGTACCACCCTTCTTCAGAATATCCAGAGCAACCTGAGTTGCCAGAGGCTGACTGGTTGCAGCCATTCCGTTGCGTGCTATTACCTCAGACCTCGTGGCAAAATCATGTCCGGTAATCCTATCCTGTGAAAATGCAGCAGCAGGTATCAGCATGGCAAAAATTATAGAACCAATTCTTCTCATTGCAAAATCATTTAATAGTGCAAAGGTAAAAAAACCATACTTACTATTTTGCCATTGCCTGTGCTTTTAATTCGGCGGGCAATTTCTCTATTGCATATCTTAGTGAAGTTCTGGGCATTGTGGCTTTTTTTATCATAACATAATTAAATACATCTTTTGGGTGAGCTTCACTAGCTGCTTTAAGCATCCAGCCATATCCTTTTTGCACCATGTCATCTTTATCAGAATGCAGAATATCAGCTATAATGAATATGTCATCCAGAAATTTTCCTCTCCTTGCGGGAATTATAAGAGATACTGCTGAAGCACGTTTTACCCAGCGGTTCTTCGAGAGAGCCCATTTTTTCAAACCAGATAAAAATTCCGGGTACATCTCTATAAAAGTTCCGACAGTATGATTGCAAAGTGTATCGCACGATGCCCAATTTCCAACATAAGTACTCACCCATTTTTCAAAAATATCAAAGTCAACTGGTTCAAATTGTTTTCGTACATTATATGACCAATTACATGCCACAAATGATTCTTCCATATACCCTGACTTCCATAACTCATTACATAGTGCGAAAACATGGGACTTGCTTTTGTCTTCGAAAGTTTTGTAATGTTCTTTGCTGATCAGGCTTACATCAGCAGATTTCAGGCCATACAATTTAACATCTTCCTTAAAATATCTTTCAGCAGATACCCTTGTCTTTTCATCTGCATTTTGAATCAATTCCTCTCTTATTTTGTTAATAATTTCCGACATGGCGATTATATTTTAATTTATTACAGTACGGAATAGTATATATAATCTAAATTTCCTTAGTGTTCCTTTGTGCTATACTTGGTGCTCCTTTGTGGTTAATTATTTTTTTAACTCGAAGGTACTCAAAGGTTACCACTAAGGGTCACAAAGGAACTAAATATTTAACTTTTTAATAATTTAGCGATTTAAAAATAAACACGATATAAATGGAAAGGAATAACGATTTTAAATATTTCGTAGAACAATTTGAGGACATAAGGGTACTCAGGTATCAACTGCCCGGATTCGAATCACTTACTCTACAGCAAAAAAAGCTTATATATTATCTCAGTCAGGCTGCTCTTTCAGGCAGAGATATTATATGGGATCAGAATTTCAGATACAATATGCTTATAAGGAAAACTCTTGAAGCCATTTTGGATCACTTTTCCGGTGATAAGGAGCCAGCTGAGTATAAAGCTTTTCTTGTTTATGCAAAAAAAGTGTTTTTTGCTAATGGAATTCACCATCATTATTCGAATGACAAATTAAAACCCGGATTTACCGGAAGTTATTTTGCCACACTTATTGAAGGAATTGACAGGAATTGTCTCCCTCTCGCTGCAGGACAAACTGTTGAAGAGTTTATATCACTTCTTACAGGTGTTATGTATGACGAGAAGCTTTTTGGAAGAAAAGTGGAACAGAGAGCAGGAGCTGACATGGTTGCAGAATCAGCTGTTAACTTCTATGAAAATGTGAATCAGAAAGAAGTTGAAGATTTCTATGCCGGCAAAACTGATCCGCAGGATCCACACACTGTTTCAATTGGACTTAATTCAAAAGTTTCAAAAAAAGAAGGTAAGATTATTGAAGAAGTTTATAGATCCGGAGGACTATACGGGCCGGTAATTGATCAGATAATAATATGGCTTGAAAAAGCAATAATTGCCTCAGATTCAGAAATGCAGAGGAAAGAAATTGGACTACTTATCGACTTTTACAGAACAGGTAATCTGAAAGTTTGGAATGATTACAATGTTCTTTGGGTACAGGATAATGAACCGGAAGTTGATTACAATAATGGTTTTATTGAAACGTACAGCGATCCGTTGGGAATGAAAGCTACATGGGAATCAATTGTAAATTATACAGATATTGAAGCCTCCAGACGAACAAAGATTATCGCAGCCAACTCCCAGTGGTTTGAGGACAATTCTCCAACCCAACCTCAATACAAGAAAGAAAAAGTTACAGGTGTAGCTGCAAAGGTTATTAATATTGCAATACTGGGCGGCGATTGTTATCCCGTTTCACCACTTGGAATTAATCTTCCAAATGCCAACTGGATAAGGAAAGAGATTGGATCAAAATCAGTTTCACTGGCAAATATTACAAATGCATATGACATCACTTCACAGGGAAATGGTTTCCTGGAAGAATTTACTGCCGATCAGTCTGAGGTTGACAGGATAAAAAAATATGGACCATTAGCTGAAGCTTTACATACCGATCTCCATGAGTGTGTGGGACATGCAAGCGGAAAGCTGGCAGAAGGCACTGATCCCAATGCCCTGAAAAATTATGCTTCTCCTCTCGAAGAGGCCCGTGCAGACCTTTTTGCATTGTACTTTATGATGGACAAGAAACTATTGGATCTTGGTCTGCTTCCCAGAGAGGATGCTGCGAAAGCTTCATATGATACATATCTTCGGAATGGTTTGCTGACCCAAATTGTAAGGATAAAACCCGGCAAAGATATAGAGGAGGCACACATGCGAGACAGGTCCGCCATATCTCACTGGGTTTATGAAAAGGGCAGGGAGGAAAATGTTGTCGAATTATTCAGGAAGGATAATAAACGTTATGTAAAGATCAACGATTATTTCAGGCTCAGAAATCTGTTCGGGGATTTGCTTAAAGAGATTCAAAGAATTAAGTCAGAAGGGGATTATGAAGCAGGAAAGAACCTGATTGAAAATTACGGTGTAAAAGTTGATCCCGAACTTCATGCTGAAATCCTTGAACGTTACAAAAAGCTTAACCTGGCTCCATTTACTGGTTTTATCAACCCGAACCTGATACCAGTTTATAATCAGAAAGGTGATATAACTGATGTAAAAGTCGAATACCCAAATGATTTTCTGAGTCAGATGATGGATTATGGGAGAAAGTACTCGTTTCTGTGATGTTTGGAGCCCCATCCACTCCGAAGTGTAATGCTGGCTGTTGAGAGAACCCCATTTGCTGCTTCGCAGCATCTCCCCCAGGGGGGAGAAAATTCTGTGATTTTTATGATTATTCTATTAAAACAATAAGATTTTTTCCCCCTCACAGGGGGAATACAAGGGGGTTAATATCTCCCTTAGAATAATCTTATTTCATATTCTTCCAGAACTTCTCTTCCGATCTTTGCATCTCTCTTCTTTTTTTATTTTCGAGAAGAATATAAAAAATTATACCTATAGTTCCAAAGATTAAAAGTCCCATCAGAAGGTATTTAATAATGCCCGATACATCATTCTGTCCATACATTGTCAGATTAGATGTAAGGTCAGGAGCACCTGTTAATTCGCCGGTTTTCGTTCCAACATTAATACCGAAAATATTCTTCATGAAAAAGAGAAGGAAAAATGTCAGTAACCCGGAAGCAACCGGAGAAATAATCCATCCAAGACCGATTTCCCCAAGTACCTTAAAATTGATATTTCGTGCACCCTTGTATAATCCTATTCCGAGAATACATCCGACAATAACCTGTGAACTTGAAACCGGAACCATGGGAATAGGAGGGAGACCTGTTTTGACAATTAAATTGGAAAGAGTTGTTGATGAAAAGATAAACAGAACAAGCGATTGCGCCAGAACAACCACAAGTGCAGCTTCCGAAGATAGTTCCAGAATATTGTTACCAATTGTATTCATAACTTTCCAGGAGTATGTAATTATTCCTGATGCGCAGGCAAGCCCTCCCAAAAGAAAAAGCTGCTGGTTTGAGCTGAGTGTGAAAATTCCCAGGTCGAGATCTGCAAGATGAAAAGCCGGTACAAAAACGCCCATCACGTTGGCAATATTATTGGCGCCCAAACTATAGGCTCCGAATGCCCCGACCAGAATGAGCCCTGTTTTTATGTAAGACTCAAACCTGATAAGATGTATCCGTGATGAATTCTTAAATTTCTTAACTGCAATATACAGAAGAACAGCGAAGACAGCTCCTATAACAGGTCCAGCAATCCATGCCGATACTATCTTTTCCAGAGTTTTACTGTCCGTATGGTTTCCCGTGAAAAAGTTCCATCCTATAATTGCGCCAACAATTGCCTGTGTGGTTGAGATCGGAAGAGCGAACTTGGTCATCATATAAATGGTGACAGCGGCTGCAAGTGCAAGAGTGAAAGATCCTCCAATAGCGTTAACAGAACCCAGCTTATCAAGTGTATGAGATGTTCCTGAGCCTTGAATTACCGCACCGAGTATGAAGAAAACAGAAGCAATGACGGCAGCCTTTCTGAATGTCACCATTTTTGAGCCTACTGCAGAGCCAAAAATATGAGAAGCATCATTTGCCCCCAGGGACCAGCCAAGGAAGAGACCGCTTGTCAGAAAAAAAAGAATCATATCAAATATGATGTTAATCTGTTAAATTATCAAAGGGCTCACGACTTACGACTCACGGAACACAGCCTGAACCAAATAAAACCGTGCGTTGTGTGCCTTGTGTCGTGCGTCGTGTTACATCACGATCTTTATCGCCATTCCCGACAGCAGATCTGCTGCCTTCTGAGCCAGGTCGGAAACATTTTCAATATGATGGATTATATATCTTAAATGTGCCTTATGTGCCAGATCCAGCTCGTTCATATCCTGAAAAATAATCTTCTTCGTGCTGAATGAAAGTTTATCGGTCTCACTTTCAAAATAATAGACTTTTAGCAACTTTTCCCTTACTGTAAAAGGCGCTTTGAAATATGCTCTCGCTGCAGGTATCAGTTCTTCGGCAGCATTTATAGAAGTCTCTGCGAGACTTATGAGATTTTTATTGAGCGAAGAAGGAATATCAGGCATTTCAATGTTAATTTCATTCAGAGAGCTCTTAAGAGCATCTATGATTTCGTCGAGTTCATCGATGAGTGTACTGACTTCTGACCTGTGCTGTGGCAGTATTGAATGAGTAATCATCTCATTTTCAATTTCCCGCTGAAGTCTGTCGGCATTGTTTTCAAGATAATCAACTTTCTGAAGATGTCTTTGGAAAGCATCCATATCTTTATCCAGGTATGCTTTTATTCCTTCTCTNNTGTAAAGACGGGCATTTGGTATGATTATTAGGTTATTAAGGCAAATATAAAGAAAAAGCTTTTAACTCCAATACGGTTCGGGAGTTACTTGTTGCTTGTTTATAACGGCACAACGGCATAACGGTACAATAATCCTATATTCTAATAATCATTTATACCTTTACGCCTTTACGCCTTTACNNGTTTAACAGGAATATGAAGAGGAGATATATACAAGACTCATCTGGAGGATCTACATTTAACGAAAAGCTTAAAAATGCTTTTATTGGCAGAGCCAAACTCATTCAGGACAAAGGTATATTTCACAAATTGACATTGGTAGCATTCTTTGCCTGGATTGGTCTTGGCGCTGACGGCATATCGTCATCCTGCTACGGTCCTGAAGAGGCTTACCGGAATTTATTAGGGCACCCAAGTTTAGCAATATTTGTTGCTCTTGGTACCGTTTTTACAATTGTTATCATTAGCTCCAGTTACAACCAGATAGTGCGTCTTTTCCCCCATGGGGGCGGTGGATACCTGGTTGGCAGCAAGTTGTTATCACCAACAACCGGTATGATATCCGGCTCAGCTCTTATAATCGACTATGTTCTTACAATTACCCTTTCCGTATCAAGTGGCGCTGATGCTCTGTTTAGTTTTTTCCCAGTCGAATGGCTGCCATACAAACTGCCTTTTGCCATTGTGGGAGTTTGTTTTCTTATTCTGTTAAACTTAAGAGGAGTTAAGGAATCTGTGCTCTCTCTTACTCCAATATTCATGGTTTTCATTACTACACATGTAATTGCCATATTATATGGAATTTTTATTCATTCCTCTAATTTTGCTGCTGTTGCAAGCCAGACTACTCACGAAATTCATTCAACAGTCTCACAATTTGGTTTTTTTGCCACATTCTTTATAATTCTTCGTGCATATAGCATGGGAGCCGGCACTTATACCGGAATTGAAGCAGTTAGTAATGGTATGCCAATTTTACGGGAACCTAAAGTTGCAACGGCCCGGAAAACCATGTTTTTAATGGT
>PMNJ01000146.1 GCA_003162595.1 Bacteroidales bacterium
GTATTTTATCTTATCTTTTCCTGCAAATTTAATAACTTCCTGGTCAGTACGATCTGTTACAGCTATTTCAGACATGGTAGTATAATAAGTATTGAAGAGTTTCCTTTTCCAGTCAACTTTAAATTTGACTTCAGCCCTTGAGTATTCAAAATGCCATTTGCCACCCTGTTCGCGATATTTGGTTTTGTAGGTTGCAATTACCGGTGTTACTTTCATTCCAAGAGGTTTCTTCCTGATAAAAATTGATTGTGCTGCCTCTTTGTTAGAAAGGTTGAATCCAAAATCTGCTTCAGTTATTGCATATGAGTCCATGTCAATGTAAAGGCTACCCATGAATAAAGGCATTTCTACTGAAGGTTTTTGAATGAAGTCAATAACATAGTGGGGTTTGTTACCTATTTCTATGACACCGGTCAGACTGTAATTGTAGTTTTGCATAGCATCTATAGTCAGAACAGTTTCCGAGTTTTTAGCAAGATCAAGTTCCAAAGCGGTTACGGGCCCACCCTGAAGCTTAAACAGAACTGTATCCATTTTTTGAACATCGGAACTTTTCCTTCCTTTATAAATCCTTGCACCATCAAAACGCGCATCATTGTTATAAGGCGCTTTGAAGATCTCAACTACGGCTTCTCCGATTGATACATACGTACGGTTCTTTCTGATAGTTTCCCTGTAGAAAGCTGTCATCAGATTCGGAACCGATTCGTAGTTTTTACTAATGTTCCTGATAGCTTTCTCTACTATACCTGTAGGATCAATAGGCTTTACAACAATCTCTTTTATTGGAATTGGAGCAGCTTCAAGAGCTATAACATTTTTGGTACCATTTTCCTTGAGATCACTTATTGGTATACTCTTATTTTTATATCCCAAAAAGGATATCTCAAGAGTTTTTGAAGTCAGAAGGTCACCGATTTTAAGTGTGAATTCCCCATCGATATTAGTTACAATAGCAACATTTGATTCCTTAACGGCAACAGTTGCAAATACCAGAGGAGTTCTGCTTTCTGCATCAACAACCTTACCTTTTATTGTTACAAGATTCTGCTGGTCACCTTTCTTCTTCCCTGAAAAACTAATGGCAGACGCATTCTGGACCATAAAGGCCAACAGAAGGACCAGTGCAATTAGCGAAATGTGTTTAAAAGTTTTCATGGCGTAATTTATTAAGTTTTAAAATTGAGTACTTAAGTTTCGAATACTGCATTCTTTCCATTTCAGCACTATGACCCTTGAGTTGATCATATACCCTATTATTATTGTGACAATTTTTTTTATATCTTACTTCCCTATTTTAATAATCTATGATTAAAAGTCTTGTCAGGCCTGTCAATCTTTTTGAGGCAGGATATTCATATCTTAAAGGTGCAGTTACAGGTATCCCGGACATAAATGGTATGCCTGTATCCATAAGTACAGAACTGACGAATCACTGTAATCTTCACTGTCCTCAATGTTTGTCAGGATCAGGCATGATGGTAAGGGAACGTGGCTTTATGGATCTTGAGCTTTTTAAGAAGATTATGAAGGAACTCAGTCCTTCCCTTTATTCTGTAAATCTCTTTTTTCAGGGTGAACCAATGTTGCATCCGTTATTTTTCTCATTTCTTGGCAATTGCCTGATACCTCACAGTGTTGTTTCAACGAATGGTCATTTTCTTTCTATGGATAGTTCGGAAAAGATCGTGAGAACGGGGTTAAATAAATTAATAATATCACTTGACGGGATGGATCAGGAAACCTATTCAGCTTACAGGGTTAATGGGAGTGTGCATCGTGTAATTGATGGACTGAACAATGTGACTCTTGCAAAGAAAATGTACAATTCAAGCCTGAAAATTGAAATACAATTTCTGGTGAACAGATTAAATGAGCACCAGATACCACAGATGAAGCGTTTAGCTAAAAACGCCAATGCATCGTTAAGGTTGAAATCGATGCAGATCATAGATAAAAGAGATATCGCTACATGGTTGCCTTTGGGCAGGAGATTTAGAAGATATAAAATTAAGGAAGGGGAATTTGCTATAAAAAACTCCTTCCCTGACAGATGTGCACGGCTGTGGTTTAATCCTGTAATTACATGGGATGGGAAGGTTGTTCCCTGCTGTTTTGATAAAGATGCTGAATATGTGATGGGGGATCTCAACCATGATGCATTCTGTGATATCTGGAATGGAGCCAGATACCGGATATTCAGAAAAAGTGTCTTAACGGGCCGACATATGATAAAAATGTGCAGAAATTGTAATTCCGGGCTGAGAGTATCTATACTGTCATGACATCCTTTTCTTTGGTTGCCATTACTTTATCAATTTTTGTGTTATAGGAGTGGGTCATCTCCTGTATCATATCGACAGCTTCTTTTTCGAGATCTTCCGGCAATCCGTCTTTAAGTAATTGTTTTAATTCATCGTTTGCCCATTTCCTTGTTGTCCGTATACTGATCTTGGCTGTTTCACCTTCGTTCCTCACCTGTTTAACAAGCTGATGTCTTCTTTCTTCTGTAAGAGGAGGTATATTTATGCGGATAGCTTCACCATTATTGACAGGTGTGAGTCCGATATTTGCTGCCATTATCGCTTTTTCTATTATCCCGAGCATATTTTTTTCCCAGGGTTGTATAAGAATTGTTTTGGGATCGGGGGTATTGATATTAGAAACCTGGGTCAATGGAGAATTGACTCCATAATAATCAACTGTGATACCATCGAGAAGAGCAGGATTAGATCTTCCTGCCCGAAGGCGGGCAAGTTCATGTTCAAGATGCTCAAGGGCTTTTTCCATTCTTTCCCGGGATTCGTCAGTTATAAGTTCAATTTCTTCGTTCATATGGTTCAGGTTAGAGAGTTGTACNNTAGCAATAGTACTTTCAATTGCTGACCAGCGTTCCAATCGTTTTTCCCTCAATCAATTTAATGAGATTACCGGGTTTGTTCATATCGAAAACCACCAAAGGCATGTTGTTTTCTCTGCACATTGTAAATGCAGTGGAATCCATTACTTTAAGCCTTCTGTTAATCACTTCCTCAAAAGAGATTTTATTAAATTTTTCTGCAGTGGAATCTTTTTCCGGATCGGAGGTGTACACACCATCTACTCTTGTACCCTTAAGAAGGACACTTGCCCCGATTTCTACTGCTCTCAGGGCTGCAGCTGTATCAGTTGTAAAGAATGGATTACCGGTACCTCCGGAAAGAATGCAGACTGTATTGTTTTTCATTGCTTCCACCACTCTGTCCCTGTTATAGAGTTCTCCCACAGGTTCCATCCTAATAGATGTGAATACCCTGGCTTTGGCGCCCAGTCTGCAGATAGCACTCTCCAGAGCAAGACTGTTAATTACTGTTGCCAGCATGCCCATCTGATCGCCTTTTAAACGGTCAAAACCTGATTCAGTTCCACTAAGACCACGAAATATATTTCCACCGCCGATTACTATTGCCACCTCACAGCCTTTGTTCAGAACATCAATTACCTGTTTTGCATATTCATTCAAAACAGTATCACTGATTCCCTGGTTCCCTGACCCTGAAAGTGATTCCCCGCTAAGTTTGAGCAGAATTCTGGAATATTTCATAGTATTTATATGTTAATTTTACAGTAAATTAAAGGAAAGAGTGCAACGAATTTAATAAAACTGATTGGAATTATTGAAGTTTTTCCAAATTTCCAGGTAGGGGAAATAAGATTTCTCATATTTTTTTTGATTTCATACTCTACGAGGAATCCCTGTCTATCTAATCTGATTTTTTTTATTTATATGTTTTGAAAATTGTCTTCGAAAGAGACAATAATTCATGAGAAGTATTATCTTGGAAACGATTTACTGAACTAAATAATTTAAATATACATCTATGGCAGAAAGAACAACCAAACAAAACAAAGCTCTTGTAGTTGTGATTGCTACGGTGGCAGCAACAGGAGGCTTACTATTCGGTTTCGATACAGGTGTGATTTCAGGAGCAATCCCGTTTTTTCAAAAAACTTTTCGTATAGCTGATAACTGGATAGAGATAATCACCACTGCCGGACTGGTCGGAGCGGTTATAGGTGCCATGTTTAGTGGCAGGATAGCTGACATTTTAGGACGAAAAAAAGTTATTCTGGCATCAGCC